>JAAUSP010000668.1 GCA_012032575.1 Anaerolineales bacterium
AAGGTCGGTTCGTAGTACCAGCGTGTTGACGAAGAACCCGATCAGGCCTTCGATCTCCGTCCGGTTGCGGTTGGCGATCGGCGAGCCCACCACCACGCCTCCTGAGCCGAAAAAGCGCGACAGGAGAGCGGCAAACGAGCCCAGCAGAACCATGAACAGGGTCACTCCCTCTCGCCGGGCCAATGTCAGGACCGCGGCGCTGAGCTCCGGGCTCAACCCTAGGGAACGGAACGCTCCCCGGGAGCTCTGCACCGCAAGCCGCAGGCGGTCGATCGGCAGGTCGAGAACCGCCGGAGCCCCGGCCAGTTGCTCGCGCCAGTAGCCGAGTTGGCGCTCCAGCTCGAGGCCCGCGAGCCAGGATCGCTGCCACGCGGCAAAATCGGCATACTGCACAGACAGTTCAGGCAGTTGGGGTGACGAGCCTGAGACAAAACCCCGGTAAAGTGTTACCAACTCTTGGCCCAGCACTCCCAGCGACCAGGCATCGGAAATGACATGATGCATATTCAGCAGCAGGATATGTTCATGCTGGTCAAGCCAAAATAGGGTCACTCGTAATAGGGGGCCATCGGTCAGGTTGAAGGACTGCCGGGCTTCGTCACCCGACAATTGTGTTACCGAACGCTCGCGTTGGGTTTCAGAGATCTGGCGCAAATCTATTACGGCGATGGGCAGAGATTGGGGGGGGCGTGATAACCTGAACCGGCTGTCCATCCATAACCACAAAATTGGTACGCAGGATTTCGTGGCGGCGTACAATTTCATTAACACTCTGCTCCAAAGCGGCTCGATTAAGCGGGCCCTTCAACCGGAGAGCGCTGATAACGTTGTAAGCGGAGCTATCAGCCTGAAGTTGATGAATAAACCACATCCGCTCCTGAGAAAAAGCCAGAGGCAGACGACCATTCCGAGTGAAACGGCGCAGGGGTGGTATCTCCAAAGCTGTCTTCTGGCGGAGTGCTGTTTCAACCTGTTCAGCCATACCGGCTACTGTGGAACTATCGAAGAGGCTACGCAAAGGTAATTCAGCCTGAAACATGTCGCGGATACGAGAGACAACCTGGGTAGCCAGTAACGAGTGTCCGCCTAACTCGAAGAAGTTATCGTGAATCCCTACCTGCCCAATTCTCAAAACCTCAAGCCAGATGTTAACCATGGCTTCCTCAATAGGGGTGCGTGGCGCAGCAAAAGTTACTTGCAGGTCGGGGCGGCTCTTTTCTGGAGTGGGTAAGCCACGACGGTCAATTTTACCATGGGGTGTCAGCGGGAGGGCGGCCAGGGTAACAAAAGTTGAAGGCAGCATATAGGCCGGCAGATTAATTTTCAAAAAGTTTAAAAGTTCGCTGGCTGTGGGTGTGGCTTGCTCTGCTGGCACAATATAGGCTACTAACCGTTTGAGGCCGGGTTCATCCTCATAATCAATCACTACGGCGGCCTGAAGTTGGGGGTGCTGGTTCAAGGCGGCTTCAACTTCACCCAGTTCGATCCGAAAACCACGAACCTTTACTTGCTGGTCGAGACGCCCCAGATACTCAATCGCGCCATTAGGCCGATAGCGCGCCAAATCTCCTGTCCGGTACAATCTTGCCCCAGGCTCGACGCTAAATGGATGAGGGATAAACTTGCCTGCGGTCAACTCGGCGCGGTTATGATAACCTCGGGCCAAACCAGCGCCGCCGATATAGAGATCGCCAATTACACCAATAGGGACTGGTTGCAGCTCTGAATCCAGGATATAGGTTTGGGTGTTAGCAATGGGCCAACCGATTAGCACATCACAACGATCGGTGTCGCTCGTCAAGTCACACACGGTTGTCACAGCAGTCGCTTCGGTTAAGCCATAGGTGTTGACCAAACGCACCTGACCATTAACATACTTGTACCATAGATTAACGTAATCCGGTAGCGCTCGCTCGCCGCCAAAAAATTACCAAGCGAATGGATGAGGGAAGGGTCAAGGCGGCTGCGGCTAACTGCGCGGTCAGTTCGTGCCAAAAGGCCGTTGGCAGGGACAATACCGTTATAAACCAAGTCTGACATTCTTGCAGGAAAGCAGCCATCGAATCCAACATAGCTTCGGTGCGCAAAACCAGCGTAGCCCCATGGGTCAAGCACGGAAAAATTTCTTCGGCGCTGGTATCCCAGGTAAGTGCTGCAAATTGCAAAGCCCGATCACCCGGTTTCAGATTATAGATTCGCCCTGCCGCCAGACTGAAGTTGACCAAAGAGCGATGCTCAATCAAAACTCCTTTGGGAGTTCCGGTTGAGCCGGAGGTGTAAATGACATAAACAGGGTTTTGAGGGGTGAGGTCGTTGGTTGGATTAGCGTTAGCTTCCTGGGCAATATGGGCCCATTCGATATCGATGCAGATAAGTTGGAACGCATCAAGACTGCCCGTTGACAGTCTTGATGCAAACTGCTGAAGGGTCAGCACCAGTGAAGTTTGGGCATCGTGCAGCAGCGCCGCCAATCGCTCGGTTGGATAGTTTGGGTCTAAAGGCAGATAAGCTCCACCAGCTTTTAGAATTCCCAAAATGCCTATGATCATTTCCGGCGAACGCTCCAGACAAAGCCCAACCAGCATTTCCGGCTGCACCCCCTGTTTCTGTAGATAATGAGCCAATTGGTTAGCTCGCTGATTCAGTTCGCGGTAGGTTAGCTGTTGATCTTTAAACACCAGTGCAATTGCTTCTGGGGTTTGCTCAACCTGCGCTTCAAACAGATGTTGAATACAGCTCTCCTGGGGATAGGCAACCAGAGTGTCATTCCATTGGACTAATAATTGCCGCTGCTCGGAGACGGTGAGTAGTGGTAAAGTTGACACCTTCTGCTCAGGGGCAGCGATAATACTACTCAGAAGAGTCTGAAAGTGGCCAGCCATGTGCGCTATAGTTTCAGGGTCAAACAGGTCGGTATTGTATTCTAAACGACCATCCAGACCGGCCGCGGTTTCTACCAATTCCAGAGTCAGGTCTAATTGAGCCGTCCCGGCCTCAATCTCGCTCAGGCGGACTGTCAGGTCACTCCCAGTCAAGTTGGGGAGGGGCATGTTTTGAAAAATCATCATGACTTGAAAAAAGGGGTTATAGCTCCAATCGCGTTCTGGTTGTAAGGCTTCCACCAGCATCTCAAAAGGCAGGTCTTGATGGGCATAAGCTGCCAGAGTCGTTTGACGCACCCGCTGTAGCAACTCTCTGAAGCTGAGGTTGGCCTCAAAACTGGTACGCAAGGCTAGCGGATTAATGAAACAACCAATTAACCCCTCAATTTCTGCCAGGGTACGGTTGGCAATGGGCGAACCAACGCAGATGTCTGCCTGCCCGGTGTAGCGATATAAGAGTGTTTGCCAAGCCGCTAGCAGGGTCATGAACAGAGTCACGCCTTCTTGATGACTCAATCTCTTGAACGCTTCGACCTGATCAAGAGGTAAAGTGAAATGATAAATCGCTCCTCGAAATGTCTGCACTGCCGGCCGGGGGCGATCGGTGGGCAAAGACAAAAGAGGAATGTTCCCGCTCAACTGTCGCTTCCAATAAGCCAGTTGGGTTTCCAGGGCTGAGCCTTGCAGTCGTTCTCGCTGCTGCCGGGCAAAATCGGCGTATTGCACAGTTAATTCTGGCAGTGAAGAAGGTTTTCCTGCGGTAAAAGCCCGGTAAAGGGCGACCAATTCTTTGAGCAAAACCCCACTTGACCAGCCATCAAAGACGATGTGATGGATAACGAATAATAAAAGATGGTCGTGCTGGCTCAAAGAGACCAAGTGAATACGTAGTAATGGTCCCTCGGTTAAATTGAAAGGTTGGCGGGCCTGTTCCTGAGCCAGCCGTTCGGCCGCAATTTCGCGGTCAGCTTCAGGCAGAAACTCCAGATCCACAACCGGTAGAGACAGTGTTAATTCCGGATTAATCACCTGCACTGGCTGACCTTCACGCAGAGCAAAGGTTGTCCGCAGCGGTTCGTGCCGGCGTACGATTTGGTTTATACAATGCTCCAAAACGGCCCGCTCAAGCGGTCCGGTGAAGCGGAGGGCCAAACCAACGTTAAAAACCGGGTTATCAGGCACAATTTGGTTAAGGAACCAGAAACGGTTTTGGGCAAACGACAGGGGAAATGGGCCGGTTCGCTGAATGGACG
>JAAUSP010000669.1 GCA_012032575.1 Anaerolineales bacterium
CCTTTCGATGATCAGGGGGAGTAATGCCCCCACAATATTGGATTGGCCTTGAAGGGTTGCCGTCAGGGATCCATCGCCCAGCAGCCAGTTTGACTGTCCTTCCGTCAGAACTGTATTAATTGCCGCCGGGGGTATTTGCGAAGCACGGAATCCGTTTTGGCAGACAACAGCCATTTCAACCAGGGCGGGTTCAGGCCAGCCCTCTGGCTGGTTGATCGTTATTTCGGTTTGAAAAGAGGAATTAAAAGTATGCGGCTTGCAGCTCAACCAGGCCAGCCGGGCGGCTCTTGTTTCGCGCCGGGCTATTTCCAGTACCCGCCGGACCAGCGAGGTCTCTCCGCCGGCCACCTGCAAAATCTGGTTGATTTCCAGCAGGGGCAGCAGCGTTTGCAAGCGTAAACTATCTTGCAGATGGGCCCGGCGGGCCAGGTTGTCTTTTATGGTCGAAACCAATTCTTCCGGTTCAAAGGGCTTCATCAAAAAGCCCTGCGCACCCAGCCGGATGGCGTTGATGGCATCTTCCATGGTGCCGTAGCCGGTAATAAGCACCACGGTCAGATGAGGATCAATCTCTTTGGCCAGACGGAGCAGTTCCAGGCCGTCTAACCGGGGCATTTTGATATCGGTTAAAAGCAGGTCAAAGCTCTCTTGCCTGAGCAAATCAGGAGCGGTCTGGCTGTCGGTTAAGCCGGAAACTGTAAATCCCTGCCGTTCCAAAATGCGCACACAGGAATGGACCACCCCTTTTTCATCATCAACCACTAAAATTCGTTGATTTATCACAGTGAATACCCCTCTGGTACAGGTTTCTTTTCCAGAAAATAGTGGCGTTTTTAAACAAGCTGAGGGTTAACCGGTGACACTGCCGAAATGGGAAACGTCAGGGTAAAGGTAGTGCCTTCACCCCAGGTGCTTTCCACAGCAATGTGGCCCCCATGTTTTTCCATAATCCCGTAGCTGATAGATAAGCCCAGGCCAGTGCCCTGGCCCACTTCTTTGGTGGTGAAAAACGGATCGAAGATTTTATCCAGATGTTCCGGTTGAATGCCATGACCGGTGTCGCTTATTTTACATACGACGATTGACTCATTCTCATCGCTGGCCTTTAAATCCAGGCTGTTTGGCTTGCTGGCGGTAAGCGGGAGCGGGTCTGTGGTAATACGTTTTCTCTTCTTGCGCCCGCCCGCGTTTGGGGTTTGACTCGCCGGGGTGGGCAAAATGGGATTAACCAGCATAGTGCTTACGCTCAGGATGGCGGGCTGGGCTCCGTTATTTTGCATCGCCTGAATAGCATTGTTCAACAGATTGACAATCACCTGTTTCATCTGATTGACATCCAGCGACATTTCCGGCAGCGGCTCCAGCGATTTCTGTAGCTCAATTTTATAACTGATATTCTTAGTATAAACCAAAAAGATGCACTCTTCAATCAGACGGTTCAGGTTTGTAACTTCCCGTCTGGAGGTGTCGGCCCGGGCGAAATTGAGCAGACCGCGCACAATATCACGGGCACGCCGGGCCTCCCGATTGACCATTTGTAAATCTTCTATCTGTTCATCCTGATTGCTTGGTGCAGTGGTATCCAGCAACAAACTGGTCAGGCCAATAATCGTGGTTAAAGGATTGTTGATTTCATGGGCAATACCCGCCGCCAATTCCCCCACCCCGGCCAGCTTGGCGCTTTGAACCAACTGCCGCTGGGTTTCGGCCAGCCGTTTGATGGCCCAACCCTGCTCCTCATAAAGTTGGGCGTTCTCAATGGCCGCCGCAGCCGGGGCAGCCAGCGCCTGAAGCAGGGCCAAATCTTCCTTGTTGAACTCACCACTCTTTTTGTTCATCACCTCAATCGCGCCGATGGTGTGCCCCTTGGTTTGCAGGGGCACGCACAAGATGGATTGAGTGGTAAAGCCGCTGCTTTTATCCATATCCGGGAAAAAGCGTTTGTCGGCATAAACATCCGGCACAATCACCGGCTCACCTTTGTCGGCTACCCAGCCGGCCAAGCCCTGCCCCAGGGCCATATGCAGCCCAATCACCGCCTCCGAGCCTTCGCCCGAAGCTGCGGCAAACCAGACCTCGCCGGCATCGTCGTCACGCAGCACCACCGAAGCCGCCGCTACATTCATCAGTTGGGTGGTGTGATCGGTGATAAGGGTGAGTGTTTTTTGCAGGTCAAGGGTGGAAGTGATAGCCTGGCCAATATCGTTGAGCGATTGCAGCTCCTTAAGGCGTTGATTGATTTCATCATACAGCCGGGCATTTTCAATGGCAATGGCCAACTGGTCAGCCAGGGTTTCCAGCGCCGAAACGTGATATTTGTCGAAAGCTTCCAACTGGGTGCTTTGAATATCCAGCACCCCGATGGTTTTGGTTCCCAGCCTGATGGGGACACATAACTCGGCCCGGACCTCTTTGTTGGATTTGTTGGCAATATAGCGCGGGTCCTGGGTAATATCATTGGCCACAATCGTTTTATTGGTGGCGGCTGACCAGCCAATCAAGCCCTGCCGCAATTTGTGAGTTACCGGGGGAATGGGCGCGGTCAGGCTGAAACGATCCAGGGTATCCCTGGCCCGCAGCTCGACCAGATGAGTGGCCGGACTGTATAAGTGAATGGACACATTGTAAAAACCAAAGCTGCGCCGGATGGCCTGCACCACCGTGCGCAGCATCACATCCAGGTTTAGAATAGAGGTGGCGGCCCGGCTAACCTCATTAATCAGCGATAGCTGCACCGAGCGTTCTGATTGATTTTTAAAGAGCATGGCATTTTCAATCGCCATACCAATCTGGATGATAACCGCTTCCATCAGGGGTACATTGTCTTTGCTGAAATAGCCGGGCTGTTTGTGCCCAATCAAGTAGACGCCTTTGGCCCCCACCCGTTCCAGGGTAAAAGGCAAGGCAATCACGCAGTGCTCTTCTTCGGGTAAATACGAAGCCCGAAACCAGCGCGAGTCATTCATCGTGTTGTTGATAATGACTGCCTGATTGTGGCGCAGCACCCATCCTTCCACGCCATCCTTGAGCAGTCTGTGGGCAAAGCGCCGCCCGGCTAACCCAATCAGTTCTTCGCGGCCGGGCTGGGTGGACCGATAATAAATTGCTTCGTCGCCTTCCTGCACCAGCAGCGCCGAAAAATCGGCCTTAAGCTCACCGGTTAGGGCCAAAATCCGCTCAAACAGGGCGTTGATTTCCAGTTGCCCACTTAGCGATTGATTGATATTAAAGAGCAGGGCCAGATGTTCAATATTGTCCGCTTTCGTTTCGGGGTCAAGGAGAGGGGGGGCAATAAAATTGCTTAAACGGTCAATCAACTTGCGGGTATCCTTTGGGTGTTTTAGTAAAAGAACGTGGTCGGTTTGAAATTCAACCGGAAGCGCCTCCCCCTGCTTGTCGGTTAACACCAGTACTTTAGTTGCTTTAACGAACTCGCCCGCTCTTGGCTGGTTCAAATTAGAAATATGGGTTAACAGTATATCAGTTTTGGAAAGATGCGCCAAAGCCTCATCAGTATTATAAAATAAGCGAGTAAGGTAGCCTCGCAATTTTAAGGCTTCGTGCAGCGGGCGTAATGGCTGACTCTCAGAGTCAATCAGGATAATGCGAGACGATGACTCAACAGGATCGGCTGTCATTGAATTGGGGGTGTGCTTGAGCGCGTTTGAAATTACCATTAGCGTCTGTCAAAACTCTAACAGAAGAAATTGTGTACTTTAAAAGTATAGCACGGCCTAATGCTCCCCGCAACAGGAATTTTCGACTAATTGGTTATAAACATAATTGCCCAGATATTGTGTAGCAGAACAAGCAGACTACAAGGGGTAGTGGTTAAGTGGAAATTTATTGTATTATGTCATCTAATTTTTGTACTTTTGCCAGACCTGTGCTATGATAGTAACTGTAACGTTATGTTGAGTTTTAACTACACGTGTGGGTGGATATTATGGCAGTAGATGAACTTATTCAGGCCAAAATGTATCGCCTGGAAGAGTTGAAAAAATATCAAGCCTACTACGGCCCCAACACGCCTTATCCGGTTATCGTTGAAATTAATGACCTCGAGGCTGAACTTCAGCGGCTAACCAAGGCTGAAAAAACCCGCGCAACCCCCCCCTGTCAAAAGAGCTA
>JAAUSP010000670.1 GCA_012032575.1 Anaerolineales bacterium
GCCGCCATTGCCCCCCTATCTCAAACCCCGGTGCGGTGGTCAGCGATACGGCCCGCAGCAAAGCCCCAACCCTGGCCTGGGCCGCCGAGACACTGCCCCTCACGCGCATTTTGTGGGCGGCGACCCGCTGGTGCAGCCCACAGGGTCCGACCAGAGCCACGCTTCCGCCAGCCTGTTCCGCAGCCGGCTGTACTGCCTCACCCCCGCGCCGAATGCCGAGGAAACGGCGGTTCAATTGATGGTGGGTATCATCGGCATGTTGGGGGCCAAACCCTTCTTTTTAGATGCCCCGGAGCACGATGGTCTGGTGGCGGCGGTGGAAACTTTGCCCAGTATTCTGGGAGTTGCGCTGCTGCAAACCGTCGCCGGCCAGCCGTCCTGGCGCGAGATGCGCAAGCTGGCCGGCAGCCTGTTTGACCAGACTTCCAGCGGGGCCAGCGGCGATCCTGACTCGCTGAAAGAAGCCCTGCTGGCCCAGCGGGGCACGCTCATCCACTGGCTCGACCACTATCTGGCCCAATTGCATGAGCTGCGGGCACTGCTTACCGATAATGACGACTCAAATGAACTGCTGGTCCAAAAGCTCGATCAAGCCATCGTCGAGCGCCACAACTGGCTGGTAGATTATCGCCAGGGCCATTTCGACGACCCGGAGATAGCGCCTGTCCTCATCGAGCGGCCTAACTTGATGCGCCAACTTATCGGCTTTGGCGGTGGAGCGAAAAAGCAGGGGGGCAAAGGAGCGGAGGAGCAGGGGAGAAGAAAATAACTGTGCGGAGTTTTCTCCCTTACTCCCCTGCCCCTCTGCTCCCCCGCAGATTTTTATGGCGGTCTTTGTTTACATTGTCGAATGCGCTGACCAAACCCTTTACACCGGCTGGACCACGGATGTCGAGCGGCGGTTAAAGGCGCACAATGCCGGGCGCGGGGCCAGGTATACCCAGCAGCGCGGCCCGGTTCGGCTGGTTCACGTCGAAACGTGGCCGGATCGCCACAGCGCTATGAAACGGGAACTGCAAATCAAGCGCATGTCACGGGCGGAAAAGTTAAAGCTGATCGGGTAAACGTTTCTTGCCTTTCCTTTGGGCCTGGGGTAAAATCGGGCCGAAGAGGCTCGTGATATTTTGCGCGAAAAGAGCGGTCGGCCCAAAAGTCTGAATATCCTCATGCTTGCTCCCACGATGTTTTTTGCCGATTACGGCGCGCATGTGCGCATTCTGGAAGAAACGCTCATCCTGCAAGCCCTGGGACATCGTGTGACCATTTTGGCTTACCCCAATGGCCGTGACATCGAAGGGATTTCGGTGCGCCGCTGCTGGGGGGTGCCGTTCAATTATCGGGTCATTGTTGGTTCCTCACGCCACAAAATTTATCTGGATGCGTTGCTGGCGGTGATGTCGCTGCTGCACGTGCTGCGGCACAAGCCGGACATTATCCATGCCCATCTGCACGAAGGTGGGCTGCTTGGCTGGGTGTTGAGCAAGCTGACCGGCGCGCCGCTGGTGTTTGATTTTCAGGGCAGCCTGACCGCCGAAATGATAGATCACAACTTTCTGGCGGCCAACAGTCCCTTTCATAAATTTTTATCGTGGCTGGAAGGGCGCATTGACCACGCCGCCGATGTAATTTTAACCAGCACCAGTCACTCGGCGGCCCTGTTGACCGATCAATTTGGCCTGCCGGAAGAAAAAATTACTCCCACCCCCGACTGTGTCAATGCCGATACCTTTTGCCCAGGACGCTTTTCAGCAGCGGAAAAACAGGCGTTGAAAGCGCAACTGGGACTTCCGGCTAACAAAAAGATCATTGTTTATCTGGGGGTTTTGACTCCTTATCAAGGTATTGATAAACTTTTAGAAGCCCTGACCCTTCTGCGCCAGCATCGCGACGATTATCATCTGCTGTTAATGGGCTATCCGGGGGTGGAGCGCTATCAGGCTTTGACCTCACAGTTGGGACTGAGTGAGCAGGTCACTTTTACCAATAAAATTTTCTACCACGACGCCCCGCGCTACCTGGCTTTGGGTGATATTGCTGCCGCGCCAAAACTATCGGCTACCGAAGGCAGCGGCAAAATATTAAATTATATGGCTATGGCTCTGCCGACTGTCACCTTTAACGTGCCAGTTAGCCGGGAGTTTTTGGGCGATGGCGGCATCTATGCTGCCGATACCAGCAGTGAAGCCCTGGCGGGGGCGCTCAACCGGGCGCTCGATTTATCCGCCGTTGAACGCGAGCGTTTGGGGCTGTACCTGCGCCAGCGGGTCATCCGCTACTTTTCCTGGCAGCGTGCCGGAGAGCAAATCGAAGCTGTTTATCAGGCCCTGCTGGCCGGCGAGCCGCTGCCGGCAACCCCGATGAAACCCGTTCCGTTTTCAAAAACCCCTGATCCCGGTCTCGCTCCATTTATCTGGCTTAAAATTTCGCTTTTCTGCCGGCCAGGGCGCATCCTTTCTCCTGAATTCCAGACCTAAATAGTAGAAAATCTTATCTATTTCAACCCAATGGCCTTTGAGTCCTGTTGTATGACCCTGCTGCCCATGATAAAGTAAAAAGAGGAAGACTCAAACAGGTTTCAAACTTTTGTGTGTTACATTTTTAAATGGGAGAGAAAATGAGACTGCACCGACGCTTTTTAGGGAAACTATTCGGCCCCTTAATTTTGGCCGTTGTAGGGCTTGGCCTGAGCCTGCCTCAGGTGGTTCTGGCCGCCGACCCATCGGTGAATGTTGTGGCCCCATCCAATGAATTCGGCGATGCGGGCGCGGCTTTGGGTAATGTGTGGGATATGAACAGCGTCAACGATGTAGTTTGGAAACAACCCGATGCCAGCGGTCGGACGATCCAGTTTTCGCTGCAACAGGCCGGCGATGCCGGCGTTCCCACCGACGCTTATGGCAAAGTATTGAAAGGCGTTACCCCTAAAGGCAGCGATCTGGCGACCGTCTTTTATGCGAATGCCTCTGTTTCTATCCCCAGCCAAACTTATCGTTATCTGATTTATCGGGCATCCATTGCCCCGCATCAATCCGGTGAAGGTGGAATTGAAATTACCAATGCCCGGCTGCTCTATTCCTCACGGTGGGGCTCTAACTGGTTAAGCGAAGCCTTTCCCTATCGCCGCTATTCAAATCCCCAACGGGTGCAAGAATGTCCAGCCCCAGCCGTGTATGGCAAATGGTGTACTTATTTTGTTGACCTGGCTCAAAATATTAATGGGCCAGGCTCGCCCAACCCCTGGGATTGGGGGCAGTCAGGAGCCAGAGTTGAAGCTTTTGGCATTTGGGCGCACGAAAACTGGTGTAATTCAACCTGCGGCCCCTCCGGCGACTCTCCCAACTATTTTCACCTGGACTTTGTGTATCTCACCGGCGAAATTGTGGCTAAATCCCCCACTTATGATTATTCGGTGCGCTGGAATGTGGCGGATGCCGACGGCGGGCAAGTCACCTCAAAACTCTACTACCAGGAACAGAATGAGCTGCTGCCACCGGCCCAATCACCGGCCTGCAATGCCGCTAACGTGAACACGGCCTGGAATCCTGTAACGAATAATAGTAACGACTCCTCGATCAACGTGCCGGGGTCGCCTTCGGCAGTGCGGATTTTCCTGCCAGTTATTATTAAGGGGAACGTGGCTGATAACAACCCGTTTGGTTCGGGACAGGTAGGCCCGTTTAATCAATCCTTTACCTGGGATTTGTCTGCTGGCGCTTATACCGCCGGTAAAGTCTATTATGTTTGTGTTGAGGTGGAAGATAGCCAGGGCAACAAAAGCTATGCCGTAAGCTCAGCCCCGGTGATTAAAGCGCCCCAGCCCACCGTGTTAAATCCATTTGGTGCGCCGGACACCCAGTCGCACCCCAACTAAATTGGTAAAAGATTATGGCTTTAAGATTTATAATTGTGCTCGGTATTTCTCTAACATTTATTTTAACAGTCATCCATCCCGGCCTGGCACAGGAGCCACCCCATCAATCAACGCCGCCCGCGTCAACGCCTGAGATTTTGCCGGGCGAAATCATCGTCAAGTTTCAAGCCGACGTGGGGCGATTGGGCGCGCAAAATTCGCTCCGGGCCGAGGGACTGCGCCCCCTGGAAGTTCGCCCGAAACCGGCCGCAGTGCGGG
>JAAUSP010000040.1 GCA_012032575.1 Anaerolineales bacterium
CCCTCAGACCACTAGCAAATCCCCAACAATGACCGGAAGGATCATTGATATTTGAGAGGATTATTACCTACGTATGAATAACGGTTCCAATCTTGGGGGTTTGTCGCGTCCGGCACCACCATATCCGCCGAAATAAACCGGCCAAGATAAGGCGAATAGTACCGCGCATTGTAGTCCATCAGGCCAAAGCCCGCCTCCTTACGCTGCGAGGTGAATCCGAAGTCCGTCGGTGAGGCTTTATCCGTCCATCTTTCCTCCCCATACGGCAGATACCGCGCCTGCGACACCAACACGCCGCTCTGATTGGTTGTTAAGGAAGTAGACCCCAAATGATCCCCGTGCAAGTAGTATACCACATTCCCCTGCCGCATTGCCACTCGACTCGCGCCGAAGGTGTAGTATTTGGTGACTTTGCTCACCTCCACTGCGTTTGATTGAACCCAATCGCTCTGATTGCCCGCCCCATCTGGGATGCGGACCTGGAAGGTGCAAGTCACTTTTTGGACTGGATATCGTATTGGAGGTTGCTGGAACTGGGGGCGGGGTCATTGCGGGTGACAAGGGGTAACGCCAATATTCGTCAGCCTAACCTCACTGTGCTAAAATATCTGCATCAGAGTTAAAATATGGAGTATAAGGAATGACAATAACTATCGAAACTGTCACCCCACAAATAATCTTGGAATTGGCCCAATCTCTTTCTCCGGCTGACCAGGGCTGGTTGCTCCAGCAGTTAAGTCAACTGGGAGCTGATGATTTACCCGAAAAGGCCACCCTGGATGAAGCGCTGCGGCTCTATCAAGCCGGGCGATGCAGCCTGGGGCGGGCCGCCGAGTTAGCGGAGGTCACGCGCTGGGAGTTGCAGGCGTTGTTACAGCAACAGGGAACGCCCGTCGAGATTTACGGGAGCAGGACAGCCGGAGAAATCGATGCTTTGGCGGAGGAGCTTGAAGCTGAGGGGATTTTGTGATTGTCATCAGCGACACAAATATCCTCAGTTCGTTGGCTGCTGGCGATGCCCTGCCACTGTTGCCGCGTCTGTTCCGGCCGGCCAAAATTTGTATTCCGCCAGCCGTGCGCCTTGAGCTTGAGGTGGGGCTGAGCCGGGGCAGAACCTACCTGGCGGTGATTTTACAGGCAATTAGCGCTGCTGAGATTGAAGTCTTATCGCTTTCAATCCAGGAAAAAGGCTTGAGCGAGGTTTTATCCCGACAGTTAAATAGGGGCGAACGAGAAGCTATTGCCCTGGCGCAAAGCCGCCAGGCTCTCTTATTGAGTAACGATAAAAAAGCGGTTAATTATTGCCACCAGCAAGGTCTGCGAGCCATTGCTCTGGCGGATCTATTGCGGCTGCTGTGGACACGCGGTCTGTTGTCACAAGTTGAGGTGAATGGGCTGATTGATCGAATGACGGCTGTGGAAAAATTGAGTTTGAGCCAAAGCCAACGCGCCATCATCTTTGCCCCCCGTCCCAAGCGCTAATCCGCCCTCTCCAAAAGTCAATGTCTTTATCCACCCCGCCGGGATAAAAGCCAAATCCAAAATTTGTTATCTGCCGCCTTATTATACGGTGAAGGAAAAATTTTTTGACACCCCGATTCAGGAATTTGGCGTTATAGCTTGTAACAACGCCTCATTGGTGGGGTACTGGCCCAGCAAGCCGAGCAGGTACAGCATAGCGTCTTGCGGCGGACGGGCGACCAACTCCCGGCGCAGGAGGGTCAGCCGCTGGCTGTCTTCAGGGCTGTACATTAGACTCTCTTTGCGGGTGCTGCTGGCGGACAGGTTGATCGCCGGAAAAATATAAGCTTCGGCCAGGGAGCGATCCAGAACCACCTCGCTGTTGCCCGTGCCTTTGAATTCCTCGTAAATGAACTGATCCATACGCGAGCCGGTGTCAATGAGAATCGTCCCCAGGATCGTGACCGACCCACCGTACTCAATGTTGCGGGCCAGACCAAAAAACGGCGGGGAATTTGCAGCGCTTCGGCCTCAACCCCGCCCGACAGCGTCCGGCTGCGGTTGGCCTGCGATCCTCTGAGGTTGAAGGCGCGGACTAGCCGGGTCAGGCTGTCGAGCATGACCACCACATGATGACCGCACTCCAGCTCGGTGCGGATGTGGGCCAGCATCAGCTCCGACAGGTCAATATGCTCCTGCACCGGCTGGTCGCTGGAACTGGCGAACACTTCGGCCCCGGTCAGCGAGCGGCGGAAATGGGTCACTTCTTCGGGCCGCTCGTCAATGAGCAGGATGATGAGCCGGGTGTCAGGGTCGCCGGTGAGGATGGCGCGGGCGATTTGCTCCAGCAGCATCGTTTTGCCGGCTTTGGGTGGGGCAACAATCAGGCCGCGCGTCCCTTTGCCCACTGGAGCGATCAGGTCAATCAGCCGGGTGCTCATTTGACCAGTCACGGCCAGGTTGAACCGATCCGTCGGGTCAATAGCGATGAGGTGTTTGAAGGGCGTTCGCTGCTGAAAGCTGTCCAGCGACATGCCACAGACCGTCTCGACAGAGGTCAATTGCTGCCCCCTCTGTGCTGCCGCTAACCGTAGCTCCTTCGGGAAGCTGGTAATCGCGGATGAGCCGGGCCGGCACCGCGATCCGCTCGGTCAATTTGGCCGGATTGACCAGGTGGCCGTTCCCGTTTTTGGTCAACTGGAGAATACCGCTGCCTTGGTTTGTCATAATAATTTTTCGCTTTTATTTGGGCTGAGAATGCAGCAAATAGATAAAGACCCCTGTGGCGATTGGGGTCTGTTTTATTGTAGCATAGTTTTAACGCGGCTGACAATAACCGGGTGAGAAAGGGGAGTTTTTCGATTTTGGGGTGAACGTGTATCAACGCGGAGCATTGGCACAGCCTTGTGGACGCTGAGCGTCCCGTCTTTGGCTCCAACACTCGGCGTTGGAGCCAGGCTGCATCCTGGTTTGGAAAAACCAAAGGAGGAGTTCGGCATCCTCAGATGCCGAACGGAGCCGCATCTGAGGATGCTGGCTCCTCAAATTTGGATCTACTGAGTCTGTATCTTGATTTAGAAAAACCAAAGCAAGCTTTGGACTCCGTCTCCGGCTGTTTTACAAGTTGCATCCGAGGCCAGACATGCTATACTCAACCCGCAAAGTAACTGCTCAGTCCACATGTCATTTCGAGGCCGTAGGCTGAGAAATCCCCACTGCGCTGCATCGGCCTCGGAGATTTCTCCCTTCGGTCGAAATGACATGGCTGAGTCGTTACCCCGCAAAAGTGAATGAGCCATCTCAGGAGGAGCAAACCCATGAAAGCTATCCGCGTTCACGAATTTGGCGGCCCGGAAGTGCTGCGCTGTGACGATGTGCCTGTACCGGAACCGGGCCAGGGCGAGGTTCTGGTCAAAATTGCGGCGGCCGGGGTTAATTTTATTGACATCTACCATCGCATCGGCATTTACCAGCAGCCGCTGCCAACCACTCTGGGCGTCGAGGGGGCCGGCACGGTGGCTGCCGCAGGGCCGGGTGTGACTGAATTCAAGCCCGGCGATCCGGTGGCGTTTAGCGGCCCGCAGGGAGCCGATGCCGAGTACACGCTTGTCCCGGCGGCCAAGTTGGTGCCCGTTCCGGCGGCACTCGATCTGCCTCTGGCGGCGGCGGTTTTGCTGCAAGGGATGACCGCTCACTTTTTGACCCACAGCACCTTTCCGCTCAAGCCAGGTGACACCACGCTCATTCACGCGGCCGCGGGCGGCGTCGGTTTGCTGCTGGTGCAGATGGCCAAAAAGCTGGGCGCGACCGTCATCGGCACCACTTCGACCGAAGAAAAAGCCCAATTGGTCCGGGAGGCCGGGGCGGATCACGTGATTCTTTACAGCCAGGCCGATTTTGAAGCCGAAACCAAACAGATCACCGGGGGGCGCGGGGTGGATGTGGTGTATGACTCGGTCGGCCTGACCACGTTTGAGAAAAGCCTCAACGTGCTGCGCATGCGCGGCATGCTGGTGCTGTTCGGCCAGTCCAGCGGCAAAGTCCCGCCGATTGACCCGCTTATTCTAAACAGTAAAGGCTCGCTCTTTCTCACCCGGCCCACCGTGTTTCATTACACCGCCACCCGCGAAGAGCTGCTGTGGCGTTCCGGCGATGTCTTCAATTGGGTGGCCGATGGTCAACTCCAGGTGCGGGTTGATAATCAACTACCCCTGACCGCCGCCGCCGAAGCGCATCGCCTGCTTGCCAGCCGCCAGACGGCGGGCAAGTTGTTGTTGCTGGCATAGGACACCCGTGATGCGTGATGTGTGATACGTGAGAGTCTTTGTCTGGAGAACATCACGCATCACGCATCACGTTTCACAGACTTGGGCTAAAAATTTTATGGATGGTTTTCGTCACATTACCCCCATTGAAATTCGCTTTCGAGACCTGGATGTATTTGGGCACGTCAACAACGGTGTTATTCTTTCTTATGTCGAAACGGCCCGGGTTCGTTATTTGGTCGAGGTAGATATTCGCTCCCCGCAGGCCGGCTGGAATAATATCGCTTTTATTCTGGCTCACATCAACTGCGATTTCCGTCAGCCGATTTTTTACGGTCAGCGGATTGAAGTCGGTTCGCGCATTGTTGATGTTGGCCGGACCAGCCTGCGCCTGGCCCATCGCGTCGAGGCCGACGGCAAACTGGCCGCCGAAGGGGATGGGATTCTGGTGCATTACGATTATACTACCCAGCGCAGCACGCCCATTCCCATCGAGATGCGGGCGAAGATCGAAGCGTTTGAGGGTTCAACGTAACTACTCAGCCATGTCATTTCGACCGAAGGGAGAAATCTCCGAGGTCGATGCAGCACAGTAGAGATTTCTCGGCCTACGGCCTCGAAATGACATGAAGGCTGAGCAGTTACGGTTCAACGTTAAAGAGGAGTTTCCCTTGACCCACCCGTCTACCCTGGATTTTTCCAAAATCACTACCGTTATTTTTGATATGGACGGCACGCTCATCAAGCATACCTGGCGCTTGAGCCAGCTCACCGAAACCCTCTTTGCCCGTTTTGCCGAGCGGCTGGCCCCCCTGACCCATGACGAATTTTATGACTGTTTCTGGCCGCGCAATGAGGATATGTGGTATATGATGGTAGATGGTGTGCTCGATGGGGATACGGCGGCCCGCTACAGCTATGCCAATACCCTGCGTGCCCTAAAAAAGATACCTCCCTGGCCGAGGCTATGGTTAACTGCTGGAATGAACTGGTGCTGGACGAAGCCATCCCCTTTGAAGAGACGCCGGCGGTGCTGGCAGCGGTACGCGCCAAATACAAGGTTGGTATTTTGACCAACGGCTTTACCACGTTGCAGCGAGGAAAAATTAAACGTTACCAGTTGGATGCCCAGGTTGATTTTTCCCTGGTGTCGGAGGAGGCCGGTTATCACAAGCCGGACAAGCAGCTTTTTTGGACCGCGCTCAACCTGGCCGGCGATGTAGCGCCGGAACAAGCCTTGTTTGTCGGGGACAGTTTGATCGCAGATATTCGCGGGGCCGAAGATGCGGGTCTGACGCCGATTTATTTGAATATTGAGGGGGATGGCGACTCACCGCCCGGTATTATTACCATTCGCCAACTGGGCGAATTATTGACGCTGCTAAAGTTGTAAAGAAGGTTGGAAATGAGGCTACAGGGCTAGTTTGATTAGTGCGTCTGGACCGAAACACCTTTTAGCACATCGAGTAAAGCCTGGCTGTAGCTATCAAACTGCCAGTTGCCCAGTACGCCCAAATGGGCCAGCATCGTTAGCGTTTGAGGGTTGTAGCGGGCGATGTCCATAAGCGTATTATTGCTAATAATCACATCTGGTTCAACGCCACGTTCGGCGGCCACTGTGTTACGCCAGTGGCGCAGCGCTTCGTAACGAACGATGGTGTCTTCGTCGGGGCGATGGTGATGATTGGAGTGGTACTGGGGTGGCGGAGCGATTAAGCCATCTTGAATTGCTTTAAGAATATGCTGGGCATCGTGCTGGAGAAGTTTGGCTCCCAGCCCTTTGATCTCTTGCAGGGCACGCTCCGTTTGGGGCTGCTCTTTAGCTAATTGCAGCAGCATGGGGTCATTCATAACCTTAAAGGGCGGGCGGTCAATTTTCCGGGCAATTTTGTCGCGCATAATGAACAGTTCGCGCAGAATAGCCTGCTGCTGCGCATCAAGGTCTTTGCTGCCTTTAATTCGCCAGAAGTCATTGGGATCAAATACTTTATGGGTGGGCTGAACGTGTGTTTGGCGCTCAAACGCCTCCTGCGCTTCTTGCCAGCGCTTTTGTTCTTTTAAATGTTTCAGTTGAACCTCGCGCAGGGGCAGCAAATAGTGGGTGTCAAGCCGGGCGTAATCCAACGCCTGCTGGCTGAGCGGACGCTGGCTCCAGTTGTGGCGTTGAAATCGCTTGTCGAGCTTGACCTCAAAATACTCTTCTAAAATTGGCCCCAGGCCGTAACGAGGCCAACCCAGAATACGGGCGGCCAGCATGGTATCAAACAGGTTCGTAAAGGTAAAGTTATAATCACGCTTCAGGCTGAGCAGGTCATACTCAGAGGCGTGGAATACTTTTTGACTGGCCGGATTAGCAAAAAGTGGGGCCAAACTGGACACATCAACACTGAGCGGATCTACCAGATAATCGGCGTGAGGGGTGGAAAATTGGATCAGGCAAACTTTTTCAAAGTAGCTGAACAGGCTGTCGCTTTCAGTATCAACCGCCACCAGCGGTTCATTAGCCAGCTCTTTAATCAGGTTGACTAACTTGGGGCGCGAGTCTATCCAAACGGGTTGCTTGGTAGGTATTGAATTACGGGATAGGGCAAGCTGGATCATAAAAACGGATACTATGGATGTGGCTCGGCAAGTCAGCTTTTCTGGCCCTTTCGCAGCGAAAGGGCTGGTACCTACAATTTTAATAGGTCTATAATAGCATGAGGTAGAAGCAAGTTCAAATTTGCAAAGAGAATAGGGAAACCCCGCTTTGGCAGTCTCAGTGAATTGCAATTTATTCACTCCAAGCCGGTCTGCAACCGGCTTCCGGGGGTCAGAACCGAAGGCTCACCGGGAGCAAGACCCCCTCTTAAATCCGTGATCTACTGAGGCTCATCGCCATTGTGGGACTTTCGCTCTATTGGATTCTTAAAGTGAGCGTGTTATATTAATAAAGTAAGCTCAGGTGTTGTGAACCTTTCTGGTAATTAATAACCCCACACAAAATGAGGCCACTCTGAGCTGTTTGCCGAACTCAACCTGTTCAATTCCAAAGCTTGGCCGCTCCTTAGGGTGCGGCCTGTTTTGCACCATGTTAACGTGTGTTTAGAAGGTTGACTCAAACTGTTTGAACAGGTATAATAGGCCATCCTAAAAATCTACAGAGTGCCCTCAAGGACACGGTAAGTAGCAATGGCGTTAAAAGGAAATCTTCGCGACTTTAGCACAACGCAACTTCTAAACCTGGTTAATTTAGCCCGCAAAACCGGGAAGCTAAGTATCAACAGCCCTAACCAGAATGCGGCCCTCTTTTTTAGAGAAGGCCGGCTGGTATATGCTGCTACCAATACCCAGGAGGGGCATCTGGCCGCCATGCTTCTTAAAACGGGTAAACTCACCAGGGAACAGGCCGAAACCATTAACAGTCAGACTGGTAACTCGTCCGATAGGGTGATGGGCAAATATTTAATGGATGCCCGGATGGTTTCGAGGGATGACATTGTTCAGGGTGTTAAAGATTACATGCTGGAAATTGTGTATGATCTTTTCACCTGGACCGACGGCGACTTCTTTTTTGAACAGGATGCTTTGCCCGCCAATGATCGTATCACGGTGCCCCTCAACCTTGACAATGTGATTCTGGAAGGCAGCCGCCGGATCGAGCAGTTTGAAAAGCTGCAAGATGAATTACCAGACCTGGGGATGATTGCCCTGAAAATTACCGATAAACCGCTGCGGGATGTTAAGCTAACTCAGGACGACTGGCGGGTTATCTCTCATATCCATCCCCGTAATTCGGTCAAACAAATTGCCATGAACAATAATATGGACGAGTTCCAGATCAGGAAAATTGTTTATGGGATGCTGCAAGCCGGGCTGGTAGAAATTATCCGGCCCGAAGGATTGGAACAAAAGAAGACAATTACGCCCCTGACCCGGGCGGGTCGAAAGGCCGCCAGCCAATCCCCGGCCGAAAAACGCAGTGTTGTGACAAAGCTGATTGATCGAATCAGACGCATCTAGGTCTCTTTAAGAATACAATCCAGGGCATGTATCTGGGTTCTCAAAATAAGAATTTTAGAAATAAGAATTTAGCAATTAACTACATCTTATTTCTAAGAGTGATCTCTAATTCAAATAATTCAAAGTCTCTATGAGGTAGGCCGATCCGATGCAAACCGTAAAAATGGTCATCACGGGTCCCTTTAGTGCCGGGAAAACTGAGTTCATCAGCAGCGTCAGCGAGATTGACGTTGTCACCACCGAACGAAAAATCTCTAGCGATGCGGAGCGGGTTAAGGAGGAGACTACCGTGGCCATGGATTTTGGCCGCATTACGGTAGATGATGACCTGGTGCTGTATTTGTTTGGCACCCCCGGGCAGAGACGTTTCGATTTTATGTGGGAGATTTTATCGGAGGGGATGCTGGGGTTCATTGTGCTGGTGGATAGTGTCAGGCCCGAAACATTTCGGGAAGCCAAGCACATTTTGGAGGTGTTTAGGGGCTATGCCTCTACCCCCTATGTTGTGGCTGCCAATAAGCAAGATTTGCCCGATGCCTGGTCGCCCGAAGATTTAAGAATTGCCCTGAAGATAGAAAAAGAGGTTAAAGTTCTATCTTGCATTGCCCGTGACAAAGAAAGTGTTAAAACGGTCCTGCTGGAACTGCTTTACTCCATTTTAGAGAATATGCAGGGCGACGAAGCATAATTTTTGTGAAAGGCATTTACTCCTAAAAAACTGGATCTGCTCAAATTGAGTATTCCGTAGGATGAGGCTACCCCGTGAGTTCGATAGTTACTGACCAGGGAATTGTTCATTATGAGGCCTATGGTCGCGGACAACCTGTTATTCTCTTGCACGGTTGGTTAGGCTCGTGGGGTTACTGGCTAAAAACTATGGAAACGCTAAAAACCGAATATCGCTGTTACGCCCTGGATTTTTGGGGTTTTGGCGATTCGGGTAAGCGTCGCAGCAGTTATCAAGTTAGTGATTTTGTGGGGCTGGTTGATCAATTTATGGACCGGCTGGGGATTGAAACGGCCCCGATTGTCGGTCATTCAATGGGCGGCACTGTGGCGATGTGTCTGGCCTTATCCAAGCCGAAACGTGTACAGCGAGTCATAGTGGTCGGCTCGCC
Organism: Anaerolineales bacterium; assembly: GCA_012032575.1. The sequence continues at coordinate 9,347 of JAAUSP010000040.1, forward strand.
TATTGTCGGCGACTCACTGAATATCTTCCTCCGTCTGGCTGGTAAACCCTGGATTGCTTCGATTGTTTGGCATTTGCCCGTAGCCCTACAGTTGGGGATTAAAGCCTTTTCCCCCTTACTGGTGAAAGATTGGAATGAGTGGTACCGCATGATTACACGCGATCTTTCCCGAACCACCCTGCAAGCTTTTTTTTCGAGCATTGACTCATTGCATAAAACCGATTTGAGCGCCCAATTACCGGGCATGACCACGCCAGTCATGGGTATCTACGGGGTGAGTGACAATGTAGTTGCCCCTAATCAGGCCAATTTAATTGCCAGGAGCGCACCGATTTCACGAGTAAAAATGATGTCTGGCTCGGGGCATTTTCCTATGCTCGATGAACCGCAGGCCTTTAATAACTATTTAGCGGAATTTCTTTCCTTTAAATTTGCGACCGTTAATTAATAGCTATAAATATGGTGACTGTTCATGTTCCATTGAGTGGTTGCCTATTTTGAACTCTAACAGATGAAGAAGATTATCATCCCGAATCAAACAGACATTTCGCCCTTCAACCAACCTGCGCGTGATCTGCGGATTATGAACAAGCCTTTGTGGCTGCATCAGCGGGATGTTCTTAGTACCTATTGCCGGGAAGAATTACAAGAGTGTAGCTCCTTTGAAGAAATCCCAGTCAAGCATTCTGCCGCCGATCTTTCCGGCGAACTGCTAACTTATCGTGATAATCTCTTCTTCGACGCCCCTTTCATCGAAGCATTTATTGCTGCGGCCCGGCAGTCGGGTCAGACCGCCCAGGTTGCTTTTTCCCCCAACGATCGGGCCATTGTAACCCACGCCCTGCCCTTACAAGATGGTATTCGTCTGGAAAATGATTTATATATAGCCGACTTGTTTTATTATCCCGATGGGGCCAATTTCGCTACTGCCAACCCCCAGCCTCTGGTCATAGATACCCAATCCAGAGAAATGGGCTACTACCGGGTTCCCACCTATATGGCCAATGAACGGGGCGACCTGGGTTTTAATGTTCCTTTGCGTGCCTTTCTCTCGATTGAGCACTGGGTGCATATTTTTATGGCTAACTGTCTCTTTGGCACATTTTCGCATGGCGCTCGCATCGAAAAATCGCTGGATCATTTTCCCACCATGCTCAAAGTGCTGTGGCGCTCGCTGCTGGAACGCAAACAGTTTTTGTCCTCTTCAGCCCTGGTGATTGTGGGCAAAAACACCCAAATTGACCCGGCGGCAATTGTGCAGGGGCCAACCATTATCGGCGATAACGTGACCATTGGTCCCGGCTCGGTGATTAATGCCTCTATTATCGGCAATAATGTCAACATTATGCAGGGCGTTCAACTGCTGCTCAGCGTGGTTGGCGATGGTTCTTATCTCGGCTTTCGAGCCGCCCTGTTTATGACCACCCTCATGGAAAACTCGATGGTAGCCCAGAATACTTGTTTACAACTGAGCGTGGTGGGCCGCGACACCTTTATCGGAGCCGGTAATACCTTTACCGATTTCAACATTATGGGCAACCCGGTCGAGGTATTTCACAAGGGTGAACTGCACCAGGTGGGACTGCCGGTGATTGGCGGCTGCGTGGGGCATAACTGCCGCATTGGCTCCGGTCACACCATTTTTCCGGCCCGTTCCATCGAGTCAGATGTGGTTTGGTTTGCCAAACAAGGCCAGACCATCATCACCAAAAATTTAAAATTCGAGGATAGCGACCATCATCGATATCCCAACGCCGGCCATGTGGTGATGTATCACGATGAACCACCCCCGGAAACTCCCTCTGCAACGGAACAAGAATTGATGAACTCGGCGGGGTAAGATGGACAACTTTGCCTTTATCATTCACCCGGTTAACCCTAAGCGAGATGCGCAGCGCAAATTTCCCGTTTTGGCTAAACTTTTGCCGGAACCGGCCATAGACTATCTATCCAGGTATTTTCCACCACTTTACATTTCGCACATTACCGGTATAACTTCTCAAGCAACCGGCAAGGAAGTTGAAGGCTGGTTTATCGCCTGCCCGCTGACCCCCCGGCAAATGATCTCCCTGCCCCCGGAAACGGTGTATAAAAAAGTGATTGCCACCGGTAAGCTGGCCGAAAAATTGGGGGCAAAAATACTGGGCCTGGGCGGGTTCACCTCTGTGGTGGGTGATGCCGGGCTGACTATCTCAAAGCACCTGAATATTCCTGTTACCACTGGTGATAGCTATACCATCGCTGTGGCTGTGGATGCCACGCTCAAAGCAGCCCAGCGCCTGCGGATTGACCCGGCTGGGGCCACCGGCGCGGTTGTCGGCGCTACCGGCTCGATTGGCCGGGTATGCGCTCAACTTCTGGCCCGGAATGTCTCCCGGCTCATTTTGTTGGGGCGCAACCTGGAGACACTGCGGCAGGTTCAACAACTGGCGGAACGGCAGGGCGGCGCGACTGTAGAAATCAGTACTGACATGCAGCGATTGCAGCAAGCCGACATGGTGCTGACCGTGACCAATGCTATCGAAGCCGTCATTGAGCCAAACCACCTCAAAAGCGGCGCAATTGTCTGCGATGTAGCCCGCCCGCGTGATGTTTCCCGGCGCGTGGTTGAGGAACGAGACGATGTGTTGGTGATTGAAGGCGGCATGGTTAAAGTACCCGGGCCGGTTAATTTCAACTTTGATTTTGGCTTTCCCCCAGGTATGGCTTTTGCCTGTATGGCCGAAACCATTGGCCTGGCCCTTGAAGGCTATTACCAAAATTACACCCTGGGCAAAGAAATCAGCCTTGAACAGGTGGAAACGATCAGGGCGATGGCAACCCGGCACGGCTTTAAAATTAGCGGCTTTCGCAGTTTTGAGCTGGCCGTTAGCGAAGAAAAAATTGACCAGATTATTCAAAATGCGTACCAGCGCAGTGCTACTGAAAAACAGGCTCAACTGAAATGGGCCAACTTATAACCTAACTTATATTCCAAATAGTGATTCTCAAGAGCGAGGTAAGATATGGGGAAAGGCCGCATCCTGGTCGTCGAAGACGACATTGATATTTCAAAAATGTTACGCATCTATTTCGACTCGCAAGGCTACGAAGTTCTGGTAGCCAACCGGGGCAACGATGCCCTGGACCTGTGCCGGACCAAGTTGCCGAATGTGGTCGTTTTAGACATCCAGTTGCCCGATATTGATGGCTATGAAGTTTGTCGGAGTTTACGCAGCAATACCCGCACCAGTTATGTCCCCATCATCTTTTTAACCCAAAAAGATGAACGGAGCGATAAAATTGCTGGTCTGGAACTGGGTGCCGACGACTACATCACCAAACCGTTTGATATTGAGGAACTCAAACTGCGGGTCGAAGGGGCCATCCGCCGCTCTTTGCGCGAAGCCTTGACCCATCCGGTCACAAATCTACCCGCCGGCAAATTGATCGAAGAACATCTCAAACGGGTTAAAGATTCGGCAGAACCGTGGACCCTCCTTTATTTTGGCATTCGCAATATCAATGCCTTTAGAGAAGTGTATGGCCCCCTCCAGGTGAATGAGATTTTGATCTTCCTGGCCGATATTATGCGCGAGTCGGTTGAAGCCCACGGCACCCTGAATGATTTCATTGGCCAGGCATCCGATAATGATTTTATTATCATTTCGACACCCAAAGCGGCGGCCCTGATCTGCAAAACGATTACCGAGCGTTTTAATGGCGAGTGCAACGTTTTCTACTCCTTCAAAGATAAAGAGCAGGGTTTCATCACTTACAAAGATATTGACGGGGTAATGCAAAAAGCTGAATTTATGAAAATGGCCGTGGGTGTTGTTTCCAGCAAAAATGGCCCCTTTGCCGATATTGTCCAAATTACGGAGGACGCGGCTGAAAACCGGCGGCAAAACAACGGGTGTCCCCCGGTAGAATAGGACCAATTACTCTCGGTCTGCTTGACCATTTTCTTATTGATTTATTGAACCTTATCAAGTTAATCTATGTTTGTACAGGGGCAGCCCCAGGCAGCCAGCCTGAAGTTATTTTACCGCACCCAAGGATTGGCAATGAGCGAGACGGCCAACGTCACCCAAAATATAACCAGTTCCAGTGACTCCCCGGAGTCCTATCCGCTTCCAGCTTCTCATTGGCCTGAGATTGCTCCGCACTTGAACCGTTTAACCCAGGAACTGTCCCAGGCTCTGGCCGCCCAGTCCGGCTATCTTTATATTTTAGATCAGCGGCAGCAGGGCTTGCTTCCTTATTTCTCCTGGCCTGGTCACAACAGTCAGCCTCATTTTACCAAGCGGGCTATCGGCGCAGGGTTGGCTGGTCTGACTGTTCAATCCGGCCACACGGTACGGATTGATAATCTCCCGGAATACCCTTCAATTGAGCCTGATTGGCCGCACCGCACCGCTCTGGCTGTCCCTTTAAGGATTACCCCGATTGAGCCTGTGGTGGGTGTATTCATTGCCGCCGATAAATTACACCAGCCCGCTTTTTCGGCTCAAGATGAGCAGTTGTTAGTTGACCTCGCCAATCAATCCGAAGTAGCGCTCATCATCAATAAGGCCAACTTGACCCGCCAAAAACGTAATCGCAGTCAAGCGTTAACCATTCTTAGCCAAATAAGCCAGACCCTCAATGACTCCTTGCACCTCATGGATGTCGACCCCGTTTGCCAGGCCATCCTGGGGATGCCGGATTTGAAAGAAGTTTTTCAATTTGATGCCGCCGAAATCTGCTTGTGGAATCCGCAAACCAGAATTTTGAGTACCGCCTTGCGCATAGTTTACGGCAACCCCGATGTCCGGGCCTACGAGCGAACCTACCACCTCAACGAAGGTTACACCGGCTGGATTGCCGCTCATCAGAAATCGCTGCTCATTGACGATACCCATCGCTACACTCAGGCAACACCCAGAGTTGGCCTGGAGCACTTCCCCTATCGCTCTTATCTGGGGGTGCCCCTCAAAATTGGCGCTAAATTGTTAGGCACGCTGGAATTGGTGGCCGCCCCCATCAGCGCCTACGAAAACACCGATGTAACGGTGCTGGAAGTAGTGGCTAACCACGCCGCGGTCGCTATTGACCACGCCCGCCTGTTTCAAGAAACCCAAAATAATTTATCTAAATTATCCCTCTTGTATGATGCCAGCCGAGAGCTGTCTTCGACTCTATCTTATGAAGAACTGCTGGGCGATTTGAGCAGCCAAATGGCTGATGCCTTTTCTGCCGACCGCTGCGCTATCTACAATTTTGATGAAACCAGCGGCACATTAACCTTGCTCCAGCAGTATGTAAAACCGGCTCCAGGCAATAATCATCAACACCAGTTAGACTCGGCAAATTTACCGCTGGCGGTGACCAAGTTTCCCGCGCTGCAAACCGCCCTAAAAAAACAAACCCTGCTGACCGCCCGCCTCAACGACCTTGAGGCGGCCCCCCAGGAAGTTGAGTGGCTAAAGCAGCAAAATTACGCCGCGATGGTCGCCATTCCCCTGATTAGCCGCGATAAAGTGACCGGATTGGTTCAACTCTTCTCGGTCAATCCGGGCGCTTTTACCGAAGATGAAATCTGGCTGGCTCAATCATTAGCCAGCCAGGTCAATATCGCCATTGAAAACGCGCTGCTGTTCAATTCCACCGACCAGCAGCTTCAAACCCGGGTCAATGAACTGACGGGCTTGCAGCGTGTCAGCGGCGAGTTGAACAAAACCTTTGACCTGAACCGGATTCTGGATATTGTGCTGGAAGAAGCCATCCGGGTCACTCAGGCCGATTTCGGCAATGTTAACCTGTATGATGCCCAGACCGGCAATCTGGTAGCCCATAAAGAGCAGAGTTGGCCCGATAGCGTTCACACCGGCAGGCCAAAACCTTACTCCGGCACAGCCCGCGCAGCCCAGGGCGCGATGGCCCGCGCCCTCCAAACCGGGCAGGCTGTCCTGGTGCCTGATTTATCCCAGGATGAAGATTACGTCAGTCTGGATAGTGAGGCCCGATCCAAAGTCATTGTCCCTATTTTGTATGGTGACGAGCCGGCCGGGTTGATAGATTTAGAGAGCAGGCAGCTCAACTTTTTCAACAGTGAACAACTCCGCTCGCTGGAGGCGCTGGCGAACCAGGCGGCGGTAGCCATCGGCAACACCCAGGCTTATCAAGAGCAAAAACAGGAGCGCGAGCGGGCCAATCGTCGGGCCGACCAATTGGCCCGGCTATCGGAAATCAGCAATGCCTTCCGCACCAATCGCCCTTTGCCCGAAATTCTGGAAGACGTGGCCTACGCCATTGCCGAAACAGTGGGTTACAGCGTGGTTCTGATCAGTGTGGTTGAAGGAAAGCCGCCCATGATCCGGCCAAAAGTCGGCGCGGGAATTCCCATTGCTCAAATAAAAATGCTGCAACAAGAGGGGCGACAGCCGCTGGCTAATCTGCAAGCCATCATGCTGGACGAATTCCGGTTAAGCAATTCCTACTTCATCCCGGCTGCTCGCATGGAGGTCTGGCAGGGCAAGCTGGACATGCCTCAGATTGAAATGACGGGTCCGCTTACCTATCGCTTTGATGACCTTGAAGCGTTAGTTACCAGCCCCACCCCCGAAAAAGCGAATGCCTGGCAAAACGGTGATGTCCTGTTTGTCCCCTTAACCGATACCGACGATCACATCATCGGGCTGCTGGCGGTGGCAAATCCTGAGTTGAATGAACGGCCTGACAGCCTGCTGGTCCAAACGCTGGAGATTTTTGCCAACCACGCCGCCGCCGCAATTGAAAATACCCGCCTCTTTGGGCTGGAGCAGCAGCGCCGCCGGCTGGCCGATACCCTGCGCGGCGTGGCCGAGTCGATCAGCTCGCATGTCAATTTTGATGAACTGTTGAATATTGTGCTCCAGGAACTGGCTAAGGTTGTTGATTACGATAGCGCCAGTGTCCAGTTGCTGCAAGAGGATCAATTAGTCATTATTGGTGGGCGTGGTTGGGAAGACAGCCAGCAGGTAATTGGGCTAACCTTTTCGATGGAAGGCAACAACCCCAGTCGGCGGGTTATCGAAACCCAGGAACCGCTCCTGGTTGGTAATGCCCCCCTGGCTTACCCGGAAGCCTTTAACCAGCCGACCCACAATAAGATAAAAAGCTGGTTGGGCGTTCCGTTAACCTATGGCATCAACGTGTTGGGCTTAATGGCCGTTGAGAGCTATGCTCAAACCGACTTTTTTACCAATGAAGATGCCAAGGTGGTTCTGGCCTTTGCCAGCCAGGTAGCCGTGGCTCTGCAAAATGCCCGGCTGTTTGAAGAAGCCAGGCAGCAGGTGCGCCAGTTGGCCGCGTTGACCCAGGTGGCCCAATCCATCAACCGCGCTCTGAGTCTGAATGAAGTCTTGAATTTGGTTTTGGATGCCGTTTTTGATCTGGTTGGGCAGAGCAAAGGCTCTATCTGGTTGATTGATTATGACAGCCATACCGTTAAGATTGCCGATACCAAAAACATCCCCAGCTTTCTGGCTGAGCTGTTCAACAAAAGCGCCATTTCCGTTGGCTCAGAACCTTTCGCCTCGGTTATTCAATCGGGGCAGGTCCTGGTGATTGGTGGCAGCGCCGGTAAAGATGACATTGCCCATTATGGCTTGCCCTTCCCCGACGATGTGACCTATGTGCCGTTGAAAACCGAAGCCAGTGTCATCGGGATTCTGGCGATTGAACTCGTCATCCATAATAAGACGATGCTCAAGCTGGTCACAACCCTGGCCGACCTGGCCGCCGTGGCCATTGACAACGCCCGCTTGCTGGAAGATACCCGGCGGCGGGCCAACGAGATGCAAAACCTGTACCGGCTGGGCGTTGAAGTGACCGGCCTGCTGGATGTGCGCCAGGTGATGTGCTCGGTGGTTAGCAATGCCCTCACGCTAACCGATACCCAATTCGGCACGATCTTGTTTTGGGATGAAGAAACCAAAACTTATATGATTGATGGAGCGCTCAATACCGAAGACGCCGTAGCCCAATTAATTCTTAACGAAGCCAGGGAGTCTCTGGAGATTGGGCCATTTACCTCGGATGAAGAGCCATTGTGGTCCGGCTTAACCCGCCAGATTATTGCCACCGGCCAGCCGATTATTCTGGGAGCCTCGACCTCTGTCGTCAGCGAGCCGCACCCTGCCGGAAAAAGTAATGGCCTGGTCATCAGCTCGCAGCCGGCCTACGACCACGTCAAGGTGGCCCTGCCGCTGGGGGTCCGGGCGATGTTGGGCGTGCCCATCCAGGTACAGAATGAAACCAACGGCGCTATTTTTGTCTGTAACCTGTCCGCCCGAAACTTTAATGAGCGCGATATTCAATTATTATCTTTTGTGGCTAACCAGGCGGCTGTAGCGGTGCGGAATGCCCAACTGGTCCAGCGGCTCAACCTTTTTAATGAAGAGTTGGAACGGCGAGTCGCTCAGCGAACCGAAGAGTTGGCCCAAACCCTGCAACATCTGACCGAAGAACGCGACCGGGTGGGCGCACTGTATCAGATTACCCGCGAGTTGGCGGCCAGTTTCGATCTGGACCGGGTGCTGGTCGAGGCGCTCAGCCTGATTAACCGGGCGGTGGGCATCTCGCACGGTTCCATTCTGCTGCTCGATCACGAAACGGGCAACCTGATCTATCGCGCGGCGCTGGGGCGGGATAAACCGCTGGGCCGGGGCGGCCAGATAACCCAATATCGGCCCGGCTATGGCCTGGCCGGCAAAATCATCGAAACCCGCCAGGCTCGTATTGTGCCGGATTTGTCCCTGGACCCGGACTGGATAACGGTGCGAGACACGCCCGACCGGCGTTCGGCCCTGGCCGTCCCCCTGATTACCGGCGAGGATGTGTTGGGAGTGTTATTGCTGTTCCATCCCGACCTCAATTACTTTGCCGAAGACCATCTTAAACTGGTTGTGGCTGCCGGCGCTCAGGTGGCCACCGCCATCAACAACGCCGAACTCTACCGGTTGATCACCGACCAGGCCCAGCGCCTGGGGGTGATGCTGCGCACCCAACAGGCCGAAGCAGTCAAAAATCAGGCCATTTTGAAGGGGATCACCGACGGTGTGCTGGTGCTCGACGCCCGGCGCAACATTGTTCTGGTCAACCCCAAGGCCGCCGAAATCCTGAATGTGGAGGCCGAAAAATTAGAGAACCTCCCGCTCCAGCAAAGCCTGGAGCTGTTGAGTGCTGGTGATGAACCCGGCTTAATCCACCTGTTTTACCAGCAGTTGTTCAAGGCATTGACGGCACTTGAAACAGGGGAAAGCGCGGCCGAATTCCGGGTTGAAGCCGGCAATAAAGTAATTGCCGTCACCCTGGCCCCGGTCACCCTGGCCCCAGAAGATCAACCCAGTGTGGTGGCCGTGCTGCGTGATATCAGCCGTGAGGTTGAAATTGACCGGATTAAGAATGAGTTTATCTCTACGGTATCTCACGAACTGCGCACCCCGATGACTTCGATCAAAGGCTATGCCGATTTACTGGTTTCGGGCAGTAAGCAAGTGGGTGAGTTGAATCCCATCCAACGCCGCTTTGTGCAGGTCATTCAATCCAATGCCAACCGTCTGACCGAACTGGTCAACGATATTCTGGAAATTTCGCGCATCGAAACTGGGCGGATCAACCTGGAACTTGAACCGCTGGATATTGTTGATCTCATTAGCGAGGTAGCTATTTCGTTTGAAGGGCAAATGGTCAAAAAGGCTATGAACCTGTCTCTCGCTCTGCCGGCCAAGCTGCCCCTCGTCTACGCCGACAGAGCCAGGGTGACGCAAATCTTGGTCAACCTGATCGGCAATGCCTGGCAGTACACCCCCGAAGGCGGCGATATTACCGTTTATGCCAAGGCAACGGGTAACGGGTTTATCCAGGTTGATGTTGAGGATACCGGCATTGGCATTGTTGAAAAAGATATTCAGTATGTTTTCGACCGCTTTTTCCGCTCCGAACGGACCGAGGTTCAGGTGGTGGATGGGACCGGTCTGGGGTTGTCTATCACCAAGATGTTTGTCCAAATGCTGGGCGGAGAAATTTGGGTCGAAAGTCAGTTGGATGTCGGCACAACCTTTAGCTTTACCCTGCCCCTGGATGTCAGCCAGACTAATCTTGCTCCGGGCGAAGCCCAGGAGCAGCCCCAGGTGTTGCTGATTGACGATAATACCGCTGTTGCCGGGGCTTTAAAATTTGCCCTGAAAAATGCCGGTCATCAAATTGCCGTTGCTACCGAAACGGGTGATAATATCCTGGCTCAGGTCCGGCAGGTTCAGCCCTGGCTCAAATTAATTATTCTGAATCTTTTTCTAAAGAACGTTGACTGTTTTTCTTTGCTCGAACAGTTGCAGCAGGATGAAACCGTCCGCGCCATTCCCATCCTTGTTTCGGCGCTCGCTTTTGACGAAGGCAGCCAGGATTTGACCATCGAAGTGATTGATTATATTGCCACCTCCTTTGCCGAAGCTGAAGTTTTGGAACGGGTTCGGATGGCCTTGACCGTAGCCACAGGCGAGACCCAGGAAATTAGTACGGCGGGACCACGTTTCTCCAGAAATGGGCGATACCATATTTTGATTGTGGACGACGATCAGGCCACGGTTAAATGGCTCAAAGAACTGCTGGAGGTTGGCGGCTACAAAGTCCAGCGAGCTTTCAACAGCGGTCAGGCCATAGACTCAGCCTCCGGCCATAAACCCGATTTAATCCTGATTGATTTAAATATGCCGGCGGTGGATGGCGCAGCCGTAATTTCTCAACTGCATCAGATTGTCGCACCCACGCCGGTACCCATTATCGGGATTATTGACCGGTCTATGCCGCCCACTGAAAACAACATGGTAAAAATGCTGGGACGAGAAAATTGGGCTAAAATGAAGCATCCATTTGTAACGGACGCTTTAGTAACCGAAATTATAAGAACAATGACAAAGCTTGATTCGGGCGAAGCAAAAGAAAACGATTAAACATTAACCGGTTTGAAATGAGGACAACCCTCTTGCAGGGCTAAAATCTGTGAGCGGGTAAATGCGCTAAAGTAGGAGTGTAAGCGGGCATGAGCCAACCTTTGATTTTGATCGCTGAAGATGAGCGAGATATACGTGATCTTATTGTATTTACCTTGCAAATTGCCGATTTTAATGTGGTCGAAGTACCGAACGGTGAGGAAGCGGTAAAAAAAGCCCTGGAAGTAAAGCCCGATTTGATTCTGATGGATGTGCGGATGCCAAAAATGACCGGGTTTGAGGCCTGCAAAGCGTTGAAGCAGCAGGAAAAAACCAGGGATATTCCGGTCATATTTCTATCGGCCAAAGGTCAGGAAGCAGAAATCAGCACGGGCCTGGACCTGGGTGCAGAGGAATATTTTCTCAAACCGTTTGCGCCTGACGAGCTGATTAGCCGGGTCAACAAAATTCTGACTAAATATGGCAAACTGTAGAAACAAACCGGTTCGACTTGATTTGAGTAACAAAAGATAGTAAACTTTTAACTCGTAATTCAATTTGCCAAAATCTCTTCTCGTAACACGGGTTAAGGCATGAGTGCAGTTGTTATAAATGGGGGCCTGGTACATTACGAAGCATTTGGGCGGCGCGGACGGCCTGTTCTTTTTTTGCATGGCTGGCTTGGCTCATGGCGCTATTGGATGCCCACCATGGAAGCCATCTCCGATAGACACAGCACTTATGCCCTGGATTTATGGGGCTTTGGCGACTCCGATAAATCAAAACCGCGTTACACCATATCCGACTACACCACTTTGGTGAATGAGTTTGTTACAGTGAGGGGTATTCACGACCCCACCATCATTGGCCATGCCCTTGGCGCGAGTGTGGCCCTTGAATATGCTGTTACCCACGCCGACAACGTCCGCAAGGTTATGGCTGTCAGCCTGCCGATGAACCCGGACTGTATCAACCGTAAACTGATTGATTTTGCCAATAATTCGGTTTTTGCCAAGATGATGTGGTGGCGGCAAATTACTCACAAAGAAGTCCAGAAAGAAGCCGAAAAAGCGGGTGAGGGCGCCATCAGCCAAAGCATCCAATCTGTGGCCAAGGTGGATGTCAAAAGTCACATTCAAAGCCTGAGCCAGCGCGACAACTCCATGCTGTTAGCCGTTTACGGCGAGAAAGATGATGTGATTGACCCCAGCCCCACCCGTGACCTCAACGGCAGTTGGCTCAACATTCGCCAGATTGGCCTGTCCGACTCAAAACATTTCCCCATGCTGGATGAAGCTGCCAAATTTCAGCGCCTGCTCAAAGATTTTCTCGATGTAGAAAATGATTTGTCGGCCCTGGAATTAAAAGATGAGTGGCGGCGACGCACCCGCTAACTCTCTCTTGAATACGAGTTACGGGTTTAGGCTCAAAGCGGGTCTGCCACCTACCTGCGTCAGTCGGAGGCTATAGACCCCCTCCGTGCAATCAACTAAGCCTCATTAAAATTAACTGTCAATGTCACTGCGAGCCGCTGTCGAAGCCGCGTAGCGTCCACTCTGGCCTTGGGGATTGCTGTGGCTTCCAATGACACATGAGTTCCATGTTCAAACCCAGCTTGGACAGCAGCCTTCCAACCTTCCAGTCTTCCACCCCTTTTCCAAATTTTGTTTACAGTCAAATTCAGCAGCGCCCCGGCTGTGTTAAAATAGATTAGCCCGATTGGGCAAGATTGTGTATAATAAGCTCACAGAACCATCAACATCCTCAGGGAGGTGAGTCCATGCCCGAAGAACGTCCAATGCCTAATGCGGCTTTGCGCGTTTTGCTCGACGCCATTGAAGAAGTTATGGGGGAAAACGGGACCAAAGCCGTTTTGAATGCCGGTGGCTTGAGTAAATATATTAACAATTACCCCCCCAAAGATTTAGAAATGAAAGCCTTTTTTTCCGAGTATGGCGCGGTCCAACAGGCAGTTGAGGAATTTTATGGGCCGCGGGGGGCGCGGGCGATGCTGCTGCGTATCGGACGGGCGACCTTTCAATTTGGGCTGAGAGACCAGCCGGCTATTTTAGGGTTGGTAGGCGTTGCGCTGAAAGCCCTGCCCGAAAAGACCCGCATGAAGCTCATTTTAGAGCGTATGGCCAACGCCGCCGTCGAACGGGTCAACCAGCCCACCTCGGTGATTGACGAGCAAGATGCCTTTTATTTTGTCGTAGATGAGTGCCCCTGCCGCTGGCGGCCCGCGCACGATAAACCCTGCTGTTACACCACTATGGGTGTGCTTATGGAAGCTATGGCCTGGACCACCGGCAAACTTTACAAAGTCGAAGAAGTCGCCTGTATCGCCAACGGCGCTTCCAATTGTGTCTATCGTATCCCCAAGCAACCCACCGAAGAATAATCGTCACTACTCAGCCATGTCATTTCGACCCGCCAAGCGGGGAGAAATCTCCCAGGCCGATGCAGCACGGTAGGGGCGGGATCTGTCCCAGATATTAGGCAGACCTCATAGGTACGCTGCGCGAAAACCTATGAGGTCTATCTCCTAAAAATTGGGACGCACCCGTAGGGGCGCTTCGTGTCGGTGTGTTTACCCTCCTGCTACCTTTTCCCGGCAGCCCCGACACACCCCAAAAATACTCAAATGGTCGGTTTGAGCCTGAAAACCGTACTGCTTGTTCAGCTCCGTCCGCACCGGGTCAAAAATTGTATCGGCAAACTCCTCGATGTAGCCGCATTCGCTGCACACCAGATGGTGATGGGGGCCGTGATCTTTGAGCGCAAAATAAGCCTGGCTGCGGCCAAAATTGGTCTGATTAATCAGGTTCAGTTCCAGCAACAATTCCAGAGTGCGGTAAACAGTCGCCAGGCTGACATAAGGATTAACCTTTTGCACCGCCTCAAAAATCTCTTCGGCGGTAATGTGCCCTTCCAGCTTTTCGATAGCCTCAAAAATAATAGCCCGCTGCGGCGTCACCCGCATCCCCCGTGATTGCAGCGCTTCAATTAACGCACCTTCGCCTCGATTCATCTAACCTCCAGCCCAACCAGACCGCCGACGGCTGATATAATACCCTATTCGTGTTGCGTCTTGCGTGTTCCGTCGGCTTTCCTTTACGCAAGACGTAAGACGCAACACGTTTTGGTTAGCTATAGTCAGCGATTCAGTTGAGAATATAATTAAATAGAATTCTATTACATCTGCAAAGCAATAGCAAATGTTTCAATTAGGTAAAACTTCCTATATTTCCCCCAGGGGAGGTCCGTGCTAAAATAATACAATGGATTTATTCGATCATGCCCGCGAGCAACAAATTGAAAAAGAAGCGCCTCTGGCGGCCCGTATGCGCCCCCGCACCCTGGACGAATTTATCGGTCAGGGCCACATCCTGGGGCCGGGGCGATTGCTGCGCCGGGCCATTCAGGCCGACCAGCTTTCTTCGCTGATTTTTTACGGCCCGCCGGGCACCGGCAAAACCACCCTGGCCCGAATTATCGCCAACACCACCCATGCCCATTTTATAGCCCTCAACGCCGTGTTGAGCGGGGTCAAAGACATCCGCGAGTCCATCGAGGTGGCCCGCAACAAACGCGGCATGTTCGGCCAAAAAACCATCCTCTTCATTGACGAGGTTCACCGTTTCAACAAGGCCCAGCAGGATGCCTTGCTCCCGCATGTCGAAAATGGAACCGTCATTTTGATTGGGGCCACCACCGAAAACCCCTACTTTGAGGTCAACAAAGCCCTGGTTTCGCGCTCACGCATTTTCACTGCACAGTTTGACCGAAGACGATTTGCGGGCTGTAGCCCGACAA
>JAAUSP010000671.1 GCA_012032575.1 Anaerolineales bacterium
GCCAGAAGGTGGCTGTCCTCTTTGCCGATTTGCGCGGCTTTAGCGCCTTCAGTGCCCGCATCGAGCCGGAGGCGCTCGTCAGGCTGCTCAATCAATATCTGCGCGCCGCCGCCGAAGCGGTGCTGGCCGAGGAAGGGACGCTGGACAAATTTATGGGGGATGCCATCATGGCCTTCTTCAATGCGCCGCTGCCCCAGGAAGATTATTCGCTGCGGGCCGTTCGCGCCGCCTGGAAACTGTGCCGCTGGGTCGAGCGGCTGCACGAGCGAACCGCCCCGGCTGACCAGTTGAAATTTGGCGTCGGCGTTGGCGTCGGTGAGGTGATTGTCGGCAATATCGGCACGCCTCAGATGATGAACTTTACGATTATCGGCGATACGGTCAACAAGGCCAAGCGGCTGCAAGAGTGTGCGGATGGCGGTCAGATTCTTATCGGCCAGGAAACCTATCAACTGGTACAGCGCCACGTCGAGGCTCGCTGTGTGGATCAAGTTCAACTCAAGGGACAGGCTCAACCGGAGCCGGTTTATGAGGTGCTGGCGATAAAGAAATTGTGAATGGTGAATTGTCAATTATGAACTGTTAATGAAAAAATTTCTCTGAACCGTTCACCATTCACCATTAATTAGCATTTATGGGGGATAGACAAAAGCCTTAAGATTCTCCATACTGATTATGTTCAGATTTCGAACTGTCTGATGAAGTTTGACGATCAAATTTGGTAATCTATTGGAAGGCTGGAAGGTTGGAAAGACTCTTTATCCAGCCCTCCAGTCTTCCAACTTTCCAGCCTCATTACCGACTTTGAAATTCAAAACTAAGGATATGTCTGGTGTCAGATCTTATCGAAACGCTAGCGAGTTATGTCCCGACGTTAATTACTCGCCGCCTGGCAGTTGATCCGGCGCCTATTACCGCCCCCACCTCCGAAACTCTCCCCGCCGCCGTCCTCTTTGCCGACATCTCCGGCTTTACCGCGCTGACCGAACACCTGGCTCAAAAAGGGCCGGCCGGGGCCGAGGAATTAACCCAGCACCTCAATACCTACTTCGGCCAACTGATTGACCTGATTGTTCTTTACGGCGGCGACATTGTAAAATTTGCCGGCGATGCCCTGATTGCCCTCTGGCCGGCGTTTGATGGGACGGGTAATTATGATCCGGCTTTTTTGCCGACAGCGTTACAGCAGGCCGCCCGTTGCAGCCTGGAAATCCAGCGGCAGTTAAACGCTTACCGGGTGGCCGCCGATGTCTCCCTGTCGCTCAAGCTGACCCTGGGCGCGGGCGAAGTGTTGACTATGCATCTCGGCGGGGTGTATGGCCGCTGGGAATTTTTAGTCACCGGCGCGCCGCTGATCCAGGTAGGGCTGGCCGGCAATTATGCCCGCCCCGGCGACATCATCCTTCGCCCGAAGCCTGGGCACTGCTGCAAGCCAGCGCCGTCGGTACCCTGTCATCCCCCCAGCCGGTTCAGCCAACGGCGGGCCGAAGGGAGGCGGTGCGCCTGACCGGGGATGCGCCAGCCTCTGGCCGCGCCTGTCCCCAGCGGCGGGAGCTTGCCGCTGCCGCACGAGGCCGAGTCGGGCTTGCGGGCGTTCATTCCGGGCGCGGTGCTGGCCCGGCTGGCCGCCGGGCAGGTCGGCTGGCTGGCCGAACTGCGCCGGGTGACGGTCATCTTTATCAACCTGCACGATCTGGACTACGCCATGCCGTTAGAGCAGGCCCAGACCCTCATGCAGACCTTGCAGACCAGCCTCTACCGCTTTGAAGGCAGCATCAACAAGCTGAGCGTGGACGATAAAGGCGTCACCCTGATTGCCGCCCTGGGGCTGCCGCCGCTGGCTCACGAGGATGACTCGGCGCGGGGGACGCAGGTGGCGCTGGCCGTGCAGGCCGAATTAAAAAGAATGGGGCTGCGCAGCGCCATTGGGGTGACGACGGGCCGGGCCTTTTGCGGTATGGTTGGCAATAACCGGCGGCGCGAATACACCATGATCGGCGATGTGGTCAACCTGGCCGCCCGGCTCATGCAGGCCGCCCCGGATAACATTCTGTGCGATGGCGCTACTTTCCACGCCGCCCAGAACCATCTCAATTTTGAGGTTTTGTCGCCGATCAAGGTCAAAGGCAAAGCCGAGCCGATTGCTATTTATCGCCCCCTCAGCCCTAAAGCCGGGGTCAGCCGCCGCCAAACCGCCCTGGTGGGCCGCGAGGCGGAGCGGGAATTGCTTACCGCTCACCTGCAAACGCTCTTACGCAGCAACGGCGGGATTGTTATCATCGAGGGTGAAGCCGGCATTGGCAAGTCCCGTCTGGTGGAAGAGCTGATGCGGCAGGGCCACGCGCTGGGTGTGGTCGGCTGGCTGGGCCAGGCCAGCGCCATTGACAAATCCACGCCTTATCACGCCTGGCGGCATGTCTTTCGGCAGCTTTTTAGCCTGGACGCCTTGCCCGATGATCCGGCGGCTCGCCGGGCGCACGTCCAGCAGCAGTTGGAAACCAAGTTTTCCCCGGAGCAATCCACCACCATTTTGCAGGTCAATGTCGGGCAGGGCGAGGGGTCAGACCGACCTCTTATTTTGCCCAATTAGCGCCGCTGCTCAATCCGGTCCTGTCGCTCGACTGGCCGGAAAACGGCATTACCAAATATATGTCGGGCAAGGTGCGGGCCGACAACACCAACGAACTGCTGATCCATTTGCTCCAGCAGGTGGTGCGGCAGGACGGCGAGATCATGCTGGTGCTGGAAGACGCCCACTGGCTCGACTCGGCTTCGTGGGGGCTGGCCTTGCTGGTGCCCCAGCGAGTTCAGCCGATCCTGCTGGTGCTGGCCGCTCGCCCGATGGTCGAACCCCTGCCGCTGGAATACAGCGAACTGCTGCACGACCCGCGCACCGAAAAGCTGGTCCTCGGCACGCTGCCTCCGGCCGATGTGATCAGCCTGATTTGTCAACGGCTGGGTGTGTCCGAACTGCCCCCGGCGCTGATTAATCTGATTACCGAAAAAACCGACGGCAATCCCTTTTTTGCCGAAGAAATTGCTTATGCCCTGCGCGACAAGGGGGCCATCTCGATAGCGAAGGGCGAGTGCCGGATTATTAATTTGCAGGCAACAGAACTGCCCGACACCGTTCAGGGCGTCATTACCCACCGGATTGACCAGATGGGGCCGGCGCAGCAGTTGACCTTAAAGGTGGCCAGCGTCATTGGCCGTATCTTTGAGTTTGGCACGCTGCACGATATTTACCCGATTGAAGCGGACAAAGCCCGCCTGGTTGATTACCTGACCGGCCTGGCCCGGCTGGACATTACCCAACTGGAAACCCCGGAACCCGACCTGTCTTACATTTTTAAGCATATCATCACCCAGGAAGTGGCCTACGATTTGCTGCTGTTTTCGCAGCGGCGCGAACTGCATCGGGCTGTCGGCAGTTGGTACGAACAAGCCTACGCCGACGACCTGTCGCCGTTTTACTCCTTTTTGGCCTTTCACTGGCAGGAAGCCCAGGTGACGCCCAAAGCCCTGGATTATCTGGAAAAAGCCGGCGAGCAAGCCCTGCGCAGTTACGCCAATGAAGAAGCGGTCAGGTTTTTTAGCAAGGCGCTTTCTTTAGCAGAGGAGCAGAGGGGCAGAGGAGCAGAGGAGAAACCAACCTCCAACCTTCCAACCTTCCAACCTTCCAACCTTCCAACCCTCCACCGTACTGCCCGTTGGGAACTCAGATTGGGCGAAGCCTACGCCAGTTGGGTCAAATACGCCGAAGCGCGGGCGCATCTGGAGCGAGGATTGGCCTTGTTGGGGCTGCCGCTGCCCTCCGGCAAGGTGAATTTGACCGCCGGTTTGCTGAAGCTGGCCTTGCAGCAGGCCCTCTACCGGCTCTGGCCGGCCCATTTTGTGGGCCGCCGCGCGGCAGAGAGCGAAACGCTGCTGGAAGCCGCCCGCGCCTACGAGGGTTTAACCGCCGTCTACTACTTTGCCAACGAGACCATTCCCTCGCTGTACGCGGCCCTGCGCTCACTCATTCTGGCCGAAGCCGCCGGTCCTTCGCCGGAACTGGCCCGCGGCTATGCCTCGGTCGGGGTCATTCTCAGCTTTGTGCCGCTGCACAGCCTGGCC
>JAAUSP010000672.1 GCA_012032575.1 Anaerolineales bacterium
CAAGGCGGTCAGGCGGAGGTGAAGTGGATTCGGGTCGAGGCGGTTGAGAGGTAGAAGCAAGTGTGGTATGATAAACATACTGCCCATTTATTCTGGGCTAAAGTTTAAGATGTAGAATTAAAATTTCCGACAAACACTCATCAACTATGACTAGCATAGAAATATTTTTAACCAAACTCCATCAAAACTTGAACGTTCTCCTCGAACGAGAAGCCAAATATTTTTTTGGCGATGTACCACTCACCCTCCTCGACCAGATTATTGAACATCAGACAGCCATCACTCTTACAGAGCAACTCCTTCAGGGGGAGTTAAATGAAGTGGAGTGGCAAGAAAAGTTAATGTTCCTAAACACATCAAATACATCTGATCCAGCGAGCTTTCTTCGCAAACTTCGCCATCACTTAAATATTCTACAAGGCCGAGAACTCAAATATGATGAGCGTGATGTACCATTAACATTATTTAATCAAATTAGAGATTATCAGACAGCCATTGCCTTGACCGAGGAATTTCTTGACAATAAATTAACCGAGACGAAGTGGCAAGAGGAACTACGACCATTACTTGTAAGCATAGAGAGCCGCAATAATCAACTTGCTCTACCTGACCCATGGATACTTTTAGTTACTGCCAGGAATTTCAATCCTTATATTGCCGGCCCACCGATCACCCAACCTGAAATGTTTTTTGGCCGCCAAACCGACCTTGAAAAAGTTACAGGTTTACTCAAAAATAATTTCGTTATGCTCACCGGCCCGCGTCGGATTGGCAAAACCAGCTTGCTGCACCAACTGGCCTATCAATTATCTATATTGATAGGTACAGAACAGTTCATCCCGGTTTTAGTCAATATAGAAGGGGCAGTAGAAACCGAATTTTTTCATCTGCTGATGGAAGAAATTGTCAGCGCTGTTCAACCATTTCTTCCCCCCTGAAGATACCACAACGCTCTCCTTTGATCTTTCCAATCTCGTCTATCCGGCCCGCGCCTTTCCCGTGATTTACAGGCCATTTTGAAAGGTCTGCAAACCTCTACCCCGCTGCCCTCTCGCCTGGTCTTGCTGCTGGATGAAATGGATACGCTCAACAGTTACAGCCTGGAAACGCAATCGCAACTCCGGCGCATTTTTCAACGGTTACCAATACCAACCTCAGTATTGTGGTGGCCGGGGTAAAACTGCGCCAGCAGTGGGCCGGCGAGAGCAGTCCTTTTTACAATATGTTTATTCCGGTCACTTTAAATCCCTTTCCTGAAGCCGAGGCTCGCCGTTTAATTATTGAGCCGGTTCAAGGAAGGTACATTTATCAGGATGAGGCTATCATCCGTATCCTTCAAGCTACTTCTGGGTTGCCCCATCGCATCCAACAGTTGTGCCTGGAAGTAATTAACCGTGTAGCAGCCACGACCGAAGGACGCCAGGAAATTACGGTGGAGGATGTGGATAGCATCTTACCCACCATCCAATGGCTGGATGAACCCACGCTTGCGCAGGATCAAGTAACCGCCATCGTTGCTCCGCAACCCGCCATTGCCGAAGATAGAACCGAGTATCACCCCACAACCTCAACTTCCACAGATCAGGAGACAAAATGACCAATCCCTATCGGGTCGGCTCATGGGTGGTTGGGTCTGAATTTTATAACCGAACCGACTTACTTCAGGACATTCTGGCCGAATCAACCGCCGGGCTGTGGATTATCGGCAACCGGCGGGTGGGCAAAACCTCCCTCTTGAAAGAGGCCGAGCGTCGAACCGCCCACAGCGCTGCTTATCTCCCCCTTTTCTGGGATATGCAAGGCGACACCCGCGAGGCGCAGTTAATTGAAAGCCTGCTCGAAGCAGTGGAGTATGCTCAAGCGGCTGAGGTGGATAAACGTTGGGGTGATGTGGCTTTGCCGGAAAATAGCTCCAGCCTGACCCAACTATTACGCGAGGTGGCGGCTTATGCTCAACATCATCAATGCCGCCTGCTGTTACTGTGTGATGAAATAGAGGGTCTTAACCAGTTAGGCCAAAATGAACCCCGCGTTTTAGCTAAACTTCGGCGGGCGCTACAACATAACCCGGCTATTCGCGCTATTTTAACCTCCACCCGCCGGTTGAGTCGCCTTTATGCCATTCAACAACAGCAAGATACCTCTCTTTTTCTGGAAGGATTTTGAACCGCGTTATCTGGCCCATTTTGATGATGATACAACTCATCAACTTATCTGTTGCGCTCAAAGTGTTTACCCTTTACAGGTAGACTTGGCGCTACTGGCCCAAATTCAACAATTTACCGGCAATCACCCGCTGCTTCTCCAGAAAGTTTGTCACCATCTGTTCGACTCAAAGGCAGGCACTTTCCGTCTTTTCGATGAGCACAGTTTTGGTTTGGATGACCAATTACGCAGCACTTTTCAACAGGATTTTGACTCGCTCACCCCTGATGAGGCCAAAATTATGCTTCTGGTCAACTCCCAAGTCAGCTCTCTGACGGAAATTGAACAGGCGCTTCCTCATCTTTCCCCAAACAGTTTACGTCGAATACTTCACGATTTAAGCCAGCTTGGCTTTCTTCGCCGGGCCACCGACTCTTATCAAGCGGGCAATATATTATTGGGTGAATGGCTGGCAGCCGGACCAGAACATCACACTCCGCAAGGAGGTATAACCAATCGAATGCTTGGTGAAGTTGCCCAGGAACGCATTGCTTCTTTGCAGCGTCAACTTCTGGCATCTGTCCGCCATTTAGGGCAGTTACAACTCCGTCAGGCCAAGCAAGGTCTTGAAACACCACCCCATGTTATGACTGAAATTGAAGAGTATAATTTCAAAATTACTGATATCGAAGCCGAGTTGGCTGAATTGGGCATACCCCCTTTTGCTTGATAAAAAAGGCTGATAGTGTTATGGACCCTAAATTACTCAACTACTTAGAAAGGCTGCCGCTCTTCAAAGGCGCGCCGCCGGCTATTCTGGCTAAATTGGCCAATCGCGTCAAAATCTTAAACCTCGGTCGAGGCGATTTTTGGTGCGCAAGGGCGACGCCAGCGAGGCGCTGTTTGTGATTCGCACCGGCTGGATCAAGATTGTGGCCGCAGGTCCCCAGAGCGAAGAGGTCATCCTCAACCAGTGCGGGCCGGGCCAACTGGTCGGCGAAATGGGGCTGATTGACCAGAAAGCCCGCTCCAACTCCATGATCGCCATCAGCCCCGTTGAAGCGCTGGAAATCAAATACGACGCCGTGCTGGATTTGTTGAACGACTATCCCGCCCTGGCCCTGTCATTTTTGCGCGACATGTCCGACCGGCTCCGCTTTGCCAACGCCTACATCGAAGAAACCATTATCTGGTCGCAGCACATCGCCGCCGGTAATTACGATTTTGTGCAGCAGCGGGTCGAAGAGAACCAATCCACCATCGTCAACACCGATTTGACCTACCAGGCCCGCGCCAGCGCCTTTTTGTCATCCTTTTTCAAAATGGTCGAAGGGGTTAAAAAGCGCGAAGAAAGCCTCAAGCAGCAGCTTCAGGAGCTTACCATTGCCATTGACGAGGTCAAACGCCAGCGAGCGGTCAAAGAGCTGACCGAAACCGAATTCTTTGAGCATCTCCAAACCACTGCACGAAAACTGCGTGAGGATCGGGCGGCGAAAGATAGAAAGTCACCAGAATAAAACCGAGCCACTCTTTTCTGGATAAATTCTCATGGCCAACTCACGCATCACCCATCACGCATCACGGCTCCCCGGCTTCCTCCTCACGCTCCTCATCCTCACCTACATCCTCTACTTCTCCTGGTACAGTATCAACCGCCACAACACTCTGCACTCCTACACCGCCGATTTATCGTTGATTGACCAGCCGATGTGGAATACCGTCATCGGACCCGGCGGTTTTATGGAACTCACCTGGGGCAGCCAGCAGCAGCCCCGTCTGGCCGAACATTTTGAGCCGATTCTGGTTCCCCTGGCCGCGCTTTTTTTCCTGTGGGATGATGTCCGCATTCTGCTCATTGCCCAATCTATCGCCCTGGCCCTCGGTGCGCTGCCCGTTTTTGGATCGCCCAGAAACAGTTGCACGTTCAACGTTCAACGTTCAACGTTCAACATTCAACCTTATCCTC
>JAAUSP010000673.1 GCA_012032575.1 Anaerolineales bacterium
CATATCTCCGGCGTCACCGGCGCAGACGGTTTTTTTCAATCAGCCCATCCGGCTGGGGGGAAAAGCGTGGATGGGGAATGGTTTTTGTGCAGTTCTTCCATCAGGTCGTGCCAGATGGGGGCTGCGCCGACAACGGACTTGTGCCCGTTGAACGTTCCACGTTGGAACGTTTGAACGTCGAAACGGGCAACATTCAACATTCAACCTTTAGCGTTCCTTGTTCTCACACCCTCTCCGAACTCTTCATCTCCGGCACGGAACCCCGCCGCTTTGACGACTGGCACCAACGCATCGCCCTCGACCGGCGCAACGGGCTACGGGCCGGGGTGGGCTGTCCGCTCGATTTTGTCGCCTTCCAAACCTTCACCCTTTACCCCGCCGAAGCGCAGGCCTGGGTTAAAAAACAGGCCATCCCGCAACCGCCGGGGGCGTACTCACCCCTCTGTCCGAATGAAACCCAGGGCATCACGAATGGCGAATCAGCGAATGGCGAAATGATCTCCTCTGCTCCCCTGCCCCCCCGCTCCTCGGCCCTCCTCTTCACCAGCCCCGACCAGGGCAGCACCTTCCGCTTAGTACCCAATATCCCGGTCGAGAAGCAAAAAATCCGGGTCAGCATTCGTCCCACCGATGGCGTTTCGCTGCGGCAGGTCAGGCTGCTCATCAACGGTCAGCCCTTAGCCGACGGCTGGGAAACCCTGTGGCAGATGTCGCCGGGGACGCACACCTTTGAGGCCATCGGCATTGACGCCGCCGGGAATGAGGTCCGCGCCAACCGGGTGACGGTCAAGGTGGTGGAGTAGCTCTCAACTTTGACGGACCATCTGGTCTTTGCTACAATAATTTAGCAGAAAATCAGTCAAAGGATACTTTTCTGATAAGGGGATAGCCAATGTCTGCAACCGTTCAGGTGCGCCAGCGAGGGATACTGACTTTACCCGCCGAGGTTCGCCACCGTTATAATATTCAGCCCGGTGATACTTTCAATCTGGTAGACCTGGATGGCCTTTTGGTCTTAACGCCTATGGCTCCCTTAGTACCGGAGTTGGCTCGTGAGATCGAACGCGCCCGAATTGAAGCAGGGCTGAGTGTAGAGGAAATGTTACAAGCGCTGCGTGAGCAGCGAGGTTTCAGGCGAATAGCCTCTTGAGTAGTCATGATCGTCCCCACCAAATCCAGCCGCCTGATCAAAGCCACGCCTTTCTTTTACGGCTGGATCATCCTCGTCGTCGGGACCGTCGGCATTGTGATGATGGCCCCCAGCCAGACCTTTACCATCAGCGTTTTTATTGATTATTTCATCAAAGACCTGGGCATCTCGCGGGCCAATATCTCCCTTCTGTACGGCGTGGCGACCTTCGCCGGCTCGCTGCTGCTGCCGCTGACCGGCCGGCTGGTTGACCGCTTTGGCCCCCGGCTGATGACGCCGCTGATTGCAGTGGGGCTGGGCCTGGCCTCGGTGGGGGTGGCCCTGGTCCATAGCATCTTTACCCTTTTTCTGGGGTTGCTGGCGCTGCGCTTTCTGGGTTTTGGCTCGCTGCAACTGGTCAGCAACAATTTGATTGCCCAGTGGTTCATTCGGCGGCGGGGTCGCGTGATGGGCCTGGCCGGTTTGAGTCTGCCCATCGGCCTGATGATTTTTCCGGGGCTAAGCCAGTTCTGGATCGAGCAGGTTGGCTGGCGTTGGGCGATGGGGCTGCTGGGGCTGCTGGTCTGGCTGGTGATGCTGCCGGTCAGCCTGCTTTTTTTCAAAGACCGGCCCGAGTTGTACGGCCTACAGCCGGATGGCGACACGCTGGCGGAGGCGGCGAGCTTCCAGGCCGGGGCAGCGGAACGGCATTGGACCCTGGCCGAAGCGCGGCGCACCGGCATTTTCTGGCTCTTTAGCGCCGGCCTGACCGTGCTGACCATGATGCTGGCCGGGCTGGTGTTCCACCAGACTTCCCTCTTTGAGGTGCGCGGCCTGAGCCGTGAGGTGGCGGTCAGCACTTTTTATGTGATCGCCCTTTTTTCGGTCATCGGCAATCTGGGTATGGGCTGGCTGCTGGACCGCTACCGGGCCAGGCTGCTGCTGGCCCTCACCCTCTTTCTGCTGGCAGCGACGATGGTCATGGTTCAGCTTATGCGCACCCCCGCCGAGGCGCTGCTCTACGCGGCGCTCAACGGGCTGGTCAGTGGCGCGTTCCGGGTGATAGATGCGGTCGTCTGGGCCAAATATTTTGGTCGGCTGCACCTGGGTTCAATTCGCGGGGCGGTGATGATTGGCGTGGTCGGCGGGACGGCGCTGGGGCCGTATCCGCTGGGCCTGAGCATGGACACCTTTGGCAGCTACGCCCCGGCGATGACCGCGCTGTTGATTTTTCCGGTCGGCATCGGCCTGGCGGCGCTGTTAATTAAACGCCCGGAGAAGCAACCCAGTTAAGGAAAATCGTCACGAGTTAACACCCCAGGTCCAGCATGTCATTTCGAGCGCCAGCGAAAAATCTTGGTTTTTGCCTAGAAGTTTAGGCAGCGGTGACGAAGATTCCTCCCTTCGGTCGGAATGACATTTTTAAGAGGTGTCTGCTCGTTTTGGTTTGATTTATGAACTCATGTAATCCTGTACCTTAGCAAATCCTGGCAGCAAGTCAGACCCTAAAGTTCTTTGAGGCATTTAGGGTCTTTTGGGAGGCTAAAAAGTCTGTTACTGCTTCAAATAGGCCAAGCTTTGGGCGAACAACGGCTCCGCCGGATCAAGTTTGGCGGCCTGTTCAATATCGGCCAGCGCTTCCGGGTCGTCGGGATTGGTTAGATGTCTGGCCCAACCGCGTAAGAAGTAGGCAGCAGCCAGGTCGGGCTGAAGTTGCAGGGCCGGGGTCGCGCTGTCAATGATCCACTGGCTCAACTCTGGCTCCCAGCCCATCGCCGGGGTCTCGTTGACCAGTGGGGTTGGCTGACCAAAAATTTCCTCGACCGAGTACGGGCGCATCACCTCCAATGCCGCCTCATAATCCCCGTAAAAAACATTACCCAGCAGCGGATATGGCTCCCGCGCCTCCGCTCGCTCCTCGGCGTGAAGGCGGATCAGGGCAACATTCCAGTTCACCACCGGGTCTTGCCCATCGAGCGCCACGGCCTGGGTGATAGTCTCCTGGGCGTCTCGCCACAAGCCGGCCTCGGCCTGATCAACCGCCCGATGGGTCAGATCACGCAGCGGGGCCGGGGCTGTTTCGGGCAGGGGAGTCAAACTGACCTCGCTCAAGCCTTCACCATCCCAGCTTAAAACCTGGTATTGAATGTACCTGGCCCCGCAGGCGTAGCAAAAAACGTAATACTCGGTCAAATCGAGCAGCACATCGGGTGAGCCGTCCTCGTTCAAATCTTCGATCCGGCTGCCGCCCGGGCTGCTGGTGAAATGAGTAACATCGTGGCGCAGAGTCTGCCCATCAAAACTCAGCAGGTCATAGGTGCCGCTGTGCGCCCCGGCTCCACCCATCACCTCCAGCCAGATACGATCCGGTTCGATTTGAACCTGGCTCACGGCGGCGGGGTCCAGATAATCGGGGTTTTCCAGTTCCAGCCGGCTCACTTCCTGCCAGCGGCCGTCGGCCTGGGTGTAAATTGCTACAAAATGATTCGTCAGGGGGTCAAAGCTGCGGAAGCCGTCGGTAAAAACAACCCAGTACGGCGAGCCGGAACTGCCGCCGGTCAGCGGCAGCACGGTGACGCCGTCAAATCCACCCATGCCAAATCCGTCGGCATCAGGCGTCGGCGTGGGCGGCAGACCGGCTGCGATGGTTGCCTCCAAATCGGTGGTTGAGGGAGAGATTGGGACAGGCGTCTCTGTAGGAAGAGGCGTCGGAGGCAGGGCCGTGGCCGTTGGACTCGGTGTCGGCGGGGGCAGCGGCGTAGAGGTAAGTGCGGCGGCAACCGGCTCAGCCGGTGTGACCGTCGGTTCGATTGAAGCAACAGAGTTACAGGCTGTCAGGAACAAAATCAGCCCGGTCAGGCTTATACCACAAAAATATTCGATGACTTTCATCTTCCACTCCTTTAGAAATGACCAAGATGCCTTACATTGTAACGCCTGCCCCACCAGAATCAACATCGAGCAGCCAATTCCTGAAAAC
>JAAUSP010000674.1 GCA_012032575.1 Anaerolineales bacterium
TGTTCACTGGTAATGCCAAGTGACCAGCGAAATAATATGGCTATGCCTTTTTTTCACTTAAGCCGTGAGGGTTTTTGGCATTTGATACCTTTGCCTGGAAAAGAAAGTATTATTGCTTCTCAACGCCGTCTTCAATCAATAAGTTTGTTGGTTGAGACGGTACAGGGCGCTCGTTTCGATGATGAATTATATGCTTTACTCTGCGTGGAAAGATCTCGTAACCTTCTGCGCACTGTTTTAATTGAAACTTATTTTTCGCCAGAAGTGCGGCCAAAGTTAATAGAACAGGGTGTTATTAACTTCCAAGCATTTACATACAGTCAGAGTTTGCTTGAACAGGCTAAGAAACATTCAATAAAAGAGGCGAAAATAGAAGAAATATATCAAGTACCAGTACGTGATCAAGGTTTTCGCCGGGCAGTAGTTACATCTTATGATTATCGTTGCGCCTTATGTGGCATTCGAATTTTAACTCCGGATGGGCGCACTGCGGTGGTAGGTGCTCACATCATCCCTTGGAGCGTCACTCACAACGATGATCCCCGTAATGGTATTTCTTTGTGTTATCTATGCCATTGGGCTTTTGACGAAGGTTTGATTGGGGTATTACAGTCTTACGTAGTAACAACTTCACCACGACTGGTCAGTAACAATAATCTTCCCGGTCATTTGGCTACTTATAATGGTCGAGGAATGATTGGACCAAGCGATCAATCTCTTTGGCCTGATTTAGGGTCTTTAAGCTGGCATATTCGAGAGGTATTTCGAAAAAGTAAGTTAGGATTACTGTTGTATTTTTCGAGCTAAACTTACAATCCAGGTAATTGTTGTGCTTTGCCCCGGTTCTAAATCCCGAACTTCCCCTTGAATTTGTTTATAGACGCTGGCAATCGTAGGCCGTTCCGGTCCCTGATCTGGCACAAACAGTTCAATTTGTTGGATCATGGCGGTTCTTTTACTCATCAGTTTATCTCAAAAGTTAGGCTGGTTGGTAAGAGGGGCACTACTATATACAGGGATGGTATAATGAGTTACTACCACATATAGTTGTGTAGTCAGAATAGGGCATGCTGTAATTATACACCAAACAAAACAAGATACTAATTTGGGGTGCAGCAATTCCAACTATGAGGAGCCAACATCCTTGAGTGCAGCAAGAGGAGAACCCGTTACCGGGCTATGCCAGGTTTTGTACCAGTGATATCTTCAAATGGCAAGAAAAGGAGTGCAAGGCTTGCCTTGCTATAAAGCAGAGCATAGAATAGCAGAGTAAGCTCTGCACTCCGGTTATAGAAGGCGCAGCTATGTAGCAGCTATGTAGCAGCTATGTAGCAGCTATGTAGCAGCTATGTATGCGATTTAAGAATTTAGAATTTAGAAATAAGAAAATCGGCTTGGTGATAGTTGCGGATATTCATCCGTAAGGTAGTTCCAAAAAAATAATTGTTCCAACTCCGCGATACGTGAGGCGTGATACGTGATGAATTTATGCCAAAAGTCCTCACGTATCACGTTTCACGCCTCACGCCCGTTAAGTTCTTGGGATGATTTAAATTTCGGAACTCCCTACCACTCTATCTTCTAACTTGAAGCGCTGGCATACCGCCGCAGCCCACTCCTGAACAGCACCGAAGCGGCCAGCAGCAGGACCAGAGCGAGGATCAGGCTGCCGGGCAGCAGTCCTGCTGGTAACTCTCCGGTGAGGGCCTGGGCCGGGACGGTGGTCATCAGGCCGACGGGGATGACCCAGGTGAGCGCCAGCCGCAGCCAGCCGGGATACAGGCCGAGCGGATAGCGGGCCATCTGGAAAAAGGCATCAAAGACCCAGGTGAACAGAAAGCCGGGACTCCAGAAGACCAGGCCGGTCAGGGCCAGCAGGCTGGCGTACAGAATGGTTACGGCCGCTGTGAGCGCGAGACCAAAGGACAGCAGTTGGGCCAGGGTCAGGGTCAGCCCCAGTTGGTTCAGGGCCAGGCCCACCACCGCCAGCCCCAGGGCCAAATCTACCAGGGCCAGCGGCCGCCAGTAGCGCAGGCTGGCCTGGAATTGAAGGTCTACCGGGCGCAGCAGGGTGAAATCGAGCCGGCCGCTCCAGACTTCGCCGTCCATGCCGGCCAGGGCCTCCAGGCTTGGTCCCAGCACCAGCCCGCGCAGGGCGCTGAGGCTCAGATAGACGCCCAGCAGGGCCAGGGTCGAGGCAAAATCCCAGCCGTGAACGGCCTGCACCTGTCCAAATATCACCACCAGCCCCAGCACCCCGGTGGCCAGGTTCAACAGCGACTGGAGCAAACTGAGCCAGAAGTTGGCCGCGTAGGCCAGCTCATTCTGCGCCGATGCCCCGGCAAAGAGCCGCACCAATCTCAGGTAGATCATCGTCAGCCTCCTATGGCCGCGTAATGTTTGATCCCGGCCCGCCAGATGGTCCGCAGCAGCCCCAGGGTGACGAGCAGCCAGGCCGCCTGGAAGGCAAAGCCCAGCCACAACTCCCCTGCCGCCACCTGCCCGGTCAGGACTTCGACCGGAAAGCCGATCATGTAGCGAAAGGGCAGCACCAGGGCCGCCTGCTGCATCAAGCCGGGCAGCAGCATCAGCGGGGCGACCTGTCCGGCCAGCAGAAAAATGAGCGCATCTTGCAGGGCCAGCAGCCCGTCGGCGCGGGTGGACCAGAAGGCCAGTAAGGCCAGCCAGTAGCCCCAGCAGAACCGCAGTGCCCAGGCCAGAACCAGCGCCGGAACAAAGGCCAGGCTGTTGCCCCAGGTGAGGTGATACTCCGGCTGCAAGACCAGCGCCAGGAGCGCCACCACCGGGACCACAAAGATCATATAAACCACCTTACCGGCCACTTCCGTGGCCAGGGCGTCAAACACGGGCGACAGCGGCCGCAGGAGCAGGATATTCATCTTGCCTTCCCGGATCATATCGCCGACCGTCCAGTTGGTTTGGGCGTAGGTCAGTTGGTTGACCACGATCAAAGCCAGATAGTAAGCCACAAACTCGCCCCGGTTCAACCCGCCGATCGTCTGCCCGCCGGCTGCGGTTGACCAGACCAGCAGGTAAATCAGCGGCGGGATCATCCACATAAAGGCCAGCAGAAAGAAAAAGCTGCGATACTGCAACCACGACAGCCACGTGCGCCGCATCAGCGCCCAGCCTCCGCGCAGATTCATACTTCACCCTCCTCGAAAATAGTAGACGGTAGACGGTAGACGGTAGACAGGGAACAATCATGCGACCCTGCAACCCTGCAACCCTGCAACCCTGCAACCCTGCTACCTTGCTACCCTGCGACCCTGCGACCCTGCTACCTTTTCATTATCGGTGACGTGCTCATACCCGTGAACCCTCCTGATAAACCTGATCAATAACCGCTTCCAGGGGCGGGTCTTCAACGGCCAGGTCAACGATGGGCAGTGTTTGCAGCAGGTGAGCGGTCAGCGCCGGCGCTTCCGAGCGGTGTACCCGCAGGGTCAGGCCGCTGTTTTCCCGGGCGATGATTTCGGCGCAGGGCGGCAGGCCGATGGTGGCCGTCGGCCCGGAGAGGCTGACCCGGATCAGCTTAAAGGGGGCCAGCCGTTGGGCCAGTTGATTGAGCGGGCCGTCATAGAGCAGCGTCCCCTGGTGGATCAGGATCACGCGCGGGCACAGGGCGGCTACATCGGCCATGTAGTGGCTGGTCAGGATAATTGTCACCCCACTGCGGCGGTTGTACTCGGCCAGGAAGCGGCGCAACTGGCCCTGCATGGTCACATCCAGCCCCAGCGTCGGCTCGTCGAGGAACATCACCTGGGGCCGGTGGAGCAGCCCGGCCACCAACTCGCACTTCATCCGCTCGCCCAGCGACAGGTTGCGTACCGGCCGGGTCAGCAGGTCCTCCATGGCCAGCAGGGCAATGAGTTCGGCCAGGGTTTGCTTAAATTCGGCGGGCGGGACGTGATACATCTCGCCCAGCACCCGAAACGTGTCCAGGGGCGGAATGTCCCACAACATCTGGCTTTTGTTGCCCAGGACCATGCTGATTTGCCGCAGATAGTCGGGCCGGCGCTGCCAGGGGTAAAGCCCAGCACCGACGGCCTCCCACCCGCTCGGATACGAGTCAGGCCGGTACG
>JAAUSP010000041.1 GCA_012032575.1 Anaerolineales bacterium
CCCCCTTGTTGTTGAAAATAAAGATGCGAGGATGCGTGCGGCGAAGAGGCGAAAGGCTCTGCGTGTCCTCGCCTTCTCGCTTCACGCCTCATGCTACAGCCGCAACAATCTGACGAGATGGGTCAGCTCTTCCTGGGTAAAGCTGCGTCTGATGGCTTCGGCGGCCTTTTCGGGGTCTCTGGGGATGGTGATACGTTCGGGGCGCAGTCCGGCCTCGATCAGGGCTTTGTTGATGCTGATTTCGCCGGCCAAAACTGACTGGCGCAGTTGTTCCACCTGGGGATTGTCGTCGGCGTACTTGCGCAGTTTGCGCAGCCCTTCCTGGCGCGAGGTGCCGGTGGCGATGTGTTGTTTTTTCGGTTCGATGGGGTTGTTATCGTCGGTCTCGTCCTTTTTATCCAGATTGGGCGACACCAACTCGCCGATGGTAAATTGAACGGTTTCATCTATCAAATCCACCACCAGCGGGTTATCCGCCGATAAACGGATCAGGGTGGGTACGCTTGTGCCCAGGCCGCCGGGGGACTCTGTTTCGATGAAGGCTTTGAAACTATCAAAGCGGAAAACCTCGCCGGTTTCCTGGTCCAGGTGTTCCCGCCACATGGCATCTTCAATCACCTGCCGGATCAAATTGGGGATATTATCCAGTCCGGCTACTGCCTCTTTGATTGACCGGGCTAACAGTGTAACTTTGGCCCCATTCTGAAGCAGTGTTTCTTTTTTCATAGGAATTCCCCTTATCCAGTCGCAACTAAAACAGTACCCTTTGGATACGGGTCATTATAGCATATCCCTCAACCCTCTGACAACCTCCTTTTAACATTCGTTCTATCACCGGCTTAACTCTTACTCAAACAGCCGGGTAATCTCATCGCGGGCAAAGGTGGGCAGCGGGTATCTTCCGTTCGACCCCACCAGCCAGCAGCCCTGCTCGACCGGCTGAACCCGGCCAATCACGCTGGCATTGATTCCGGCTTCAGCTAAATCAGCCACAATTTTAGGGGTAGCGTCCGGGTCAGCAGCGATCAGCAGTGCGCCCGAAGCGATAACACCCAATAGGAGCCAGCTCAAAATGGCGGCAGAGCGCCAGGGTCGCCGGCAGAAAAGGCAGCGCTGCCTCATTAATTTCCAGCCCCACCCCCGAAGCTTGTGCCATCTCGTGCAGGCCGGTCGCCACACCCCCTTCGGTGGGATCGTGCATGGCATGCACCCCTCCGGCAGCAACGGCGATTGTCGCATCTTTAACCACGCTGATGCCCGGTTTGCACAGAAAATTCGCATACTCATCAAGGCTATGCTCATTAAAATGAGAGAGAAGCTCCGACCGCTTTTCCCTGGCAATGATGGCGGTTGCTTCTACGGCGATACCCTTGGTCAGAATGACCTCATCGCCCACCCGTGCGCCGCGATTTGTCACCAGCTTATCGCGGGACACTTCGCCCAGCATTTGGCCGACCACAATCGGGCGGTCGAGGCCGTAGGTAATTTCGGTGTGCCCTCCGGCCAGTGTGACTCCCAATTCGACGCAGGCTGAACTGATTTGCCCAAAAATTCGCTCGACCAATTCCGGGGTGCTTTTGTTTTCGGGTAATAGCAAGGTCGCCAGAAACCAGCGCGGGGTAGCGCCAGTACAGGCAATATCGTTGGCATTAATGTTGACCGCATACCAGCCAATTTCATTGGTGGCAAAGGTGATCGGGTCGGTGGTGGCAACCAGATAACGGTCGCCCATCTCGATGACCGCCGCATCCTCGCCCACCGAGCCGCCGATAACCAGACGGGGATCGTTGGGCGCGTAGCGGTGTAACAGGTGAGCTAAATCTGCGGCGGGTAATTTTCCCAGGGGGTAGGTGGCCATAAAATGATCTCCAAGATGACTGGAGACGGGAGACAGGTTAATAGCTGTTGTCTCCGGTCTTCGGTCTTTTAAAGAACAAAGGGCCACACCTAAGTGTGACCCTTTGCCGCGCCGTAGCAACCTACCCGATAACGAGAGGTGATGCTACGGCGCTTTGCATGCTACTAAAATCCGACATTAGCATCACCTCCTTAAATTGGGATAGCAACGTGGAGGTGAAATTGTCTGTTCGACTTTTCACGAGGATATTATGACACAAAGCCGATGTGTTGTCAAGAGGTGATTTTGCTTAGTTGGGTCAGCGTAGGGTTGGCCAATTAGGAATAAGGTTTAAAGGCAATCGGGCAAGTTGGATATCCTCAGTAATCTTCAGGTATTATTTCATCAATGCAGCAATGTAATGGGGTCAAAACTCCGGCCAATAACCGGTTTATAAACCCGCACCTGGGGCGCCAGCGCATTGAGAGTAGTTTCAAATTTAGTGAGATCACTCAGTTCGCTCAGGGGCGGAAAATAGTTATCCCAATGATGCGGAATGACAACTTTGGGTTGAAGCAGAGCCGCCAGGCGAGCTGCCGCAGCGCTGGTATCTGGATTGCGCTCGACCGGCAACAGGGCCAAATCGGGCTGCAATTGACTTATTTCGGCGTGCGACCAATGGGTGCTGCTAAAATGAACAATGGACAGGCCATCAATTCTAAAGGAGAAGGCTACTTCCTCGCTAGGCGGCCAGGCCCGTACCAGTTCGCCCAGGTGGGCCGGCATTTGCAGGTTGCGAATGAGTTGGCGAACTGCCGGTAAGTGCCCGTTCAGGCCGGTCTGGTTGGTAAAAGCCTGCCAGCTCAAACTGCCCACGCGCTTGGGTGTTTGAGGAATGACATTTTCCAAATTGCCGGCCGAGACTCCCTGACCCAGCAAGCGCTGGCACACCGGCTCGACGGCGTGGACAATCGCGCCCGTTTGCTGCGCCAATGCGGGCGTATCCAGGGCATGGTCAAAACGCCCATCGGTCAGGAAAATTTCATCCACCGGGGCCAGGTCGGTCAACTGAATAGGCAAGTGAGGTTGAGCCAGCGCCGGGCGAGAGAGATAAGGGTTAATCAAAAGGGTCGCGCCTTCGCTGGTATCCACTTTAAAGCCGGCTGCGCCTAGCCAGGTAAGCTGCAAATTTTCATCCTCTGCATCGGAAAGTTGGGTTCATGATAGTCAAGGTTAACGGGATGTCAAACTACGTGATAAGGTTAACTTTTGTCATAAGGCATAATGAATTTCAACCAGAAAAGCTTTCTGTTTTACGCATTGCGTTTTAGCTGTGGTAAAATAACGGGCGCTAAGGTTGAAGGATTTAGCTGCGACGAAGATGGAGCGACAGTTGTGACAATTCGGATTTTGCCGCCCGATGTGGCGGCCAAGATTGCCGCCGGTGAAGTGGTCGAGCGGCCAGCGTCGGTGGTGAAAGAGCTGGTTGAAAACGCCATTGATGCCGGGGCCAAAACTATTCGGGTCGAAATTCAGGGCGGCGGCAAACGCCTGATCCAGGTGCTGGATGACGGCGGCGGCATCCCTACTGAGGAAATTCCCCTGGCCTTTGCTCGCCACGCCACCAGTAAACTGGTGTCGGTGGATGATTTGAGCCGGGTGACGACGTTGGGCTTTCGGGGAGAAGCCCTGGCCTCGGTGGCGGCGGTCTCGCAGCTTACCTTATTATCCCGCCCGGCGGCTCAGCCGGCGGCTACCCGTATCCGGCTGGAGGGTGGGCAGCAGGTTTCACTGGGCGCGGCGGGTTCGCCCGGCGGGACGATCATTACGGTGGAAAATCTGTTTTACAACGTACCGGCACGCCTCAAGTTTCTCAAAGCCGACGCCACCGAAGCGGCCCACATTCACCGGATTGTCTCCCATTACGCTTTAGCTATCCCCACATTCGTTTTGCTTTACAAAGCGACCAGCGCACCACTTTTCAAACCAATGGCCGGGGTGATCTGTTTGACGCGCTGGCGGCTGTGTTTGATCTGGAAACGGCCCGGCAGATGATTTTGGTGGAGCATAAAGAGGCAGGGGGAGCAGGGGGGCAGAGGAGCAGGGGAAGATTTCTCCTCACCTCTGCTCCTCCGCTCCTCCGCTCCCCTGCTTGTGCATGGGTATGTCGGCGTGCCGGCCTTGCATCGCGGCACACGCGACCAGATTATCTTTTTGTCAACAAACGCTGGATTCAGGATCGGTCGCTCAACCAGGCGGTGGTCCAGGCGTACCATACTTTTTTGCCGGTGGGGCGTTATCCGGTAGCGGTGCTCAATATCGAGTTGGACCCGGCTGAGGTGGATGTCAATGTTCACCCAACCAAGGCCGAGGTCAAATTTCAGGACCCGCGCGCTGTTTTTAAGGCGGTGCAAAAAGCGGTTCGTGAGGCGGTGGTGGCGGCGGCACCGGTCCCTACTTACGGCAGCCATGCGACCCCCACCTACAGCGGCAGCTTTGGCGACCACGCCGGTGATACGGCCCCGTGGCGGACTTCTTTTGGACCCTCTTTTAGCCAGTTTAGTTTTGAAGTCCAACGCACGCTTGACAATGGGGGCGAACGACAGTCGTTCCTCGAACCACCGACTCCCCAAGGGCTGCCGTTAATGCGGGTGGTGGGCCAGATTCAACAAATGTATATTGTGGCCGAAGGGCCGGATGGACTCTATCTGATTGACCAGCATGCCGCCCACGAGCGAATTCTGTATGAAAAATTGGCCGGACAAAAAGCGCAGGCGGCGGTAACATGCCAGCAGTTGTTGGAGCCAGTGGTGGTGGAATTGTCGCCGGGGCAGGCCGCCCTGGTTGAGGCTGAATTAAAGGCTTTAAATGAAGTGGGGTTTGAACTGGAGCCGTTCGGCGGTGCAACTTACCGGATTCGGGCAGTGCCCGATATCCTGGGGCAGGCCAATCCGGCTCAGGCCCTGGTAGATATTCTGGCCGAAATGGCCGACGGCGCTATCCCCCTGGCCCGCGAAACTCACGAAAAAATAGCCATTACCGTTTGCAAACGAGCCTCGATCAAAGGCGGGCAGATTTTATCCCCGGAAGAGATGCGCGAATTGGTCCGCCAGTTAGAGGCCACCAGTGCTCCCCGCACCTGCCCCCATGGCCGCCCAACGATGATCCACCTCAGCGCGGCTCAGTTGGCCAAAGAATTTGGACGGCTGTAAATTTAACGCGGCTCCCGCGTAGCCACCCACAGATGCACCAAACTGCGCCAGCGTTCATGCGTTTGAACAGTCAGCCCTGCCTTGGTCAGGTGTTTTTGCCACATCGTCGGGGAGAAGTAGCTGAACACGCCAGGGCCAAAAGCGGCAAAATTAAACCAGTCCCGCCCGTGCTCGGCAATCAGCAAGCGCCCGCCGGGTTTTAAGACGCGGGCAAACTCGGCAAAAAGGGCATCGCGGTCGGCAGCATGGTGCAGCTCGTGCAGGCTGAAACTGCAATAAATTATATCAGCCCAATTGTGAGGCAGGGGGAGACTGTGGGTCTGGCCGGGCCGCTGATAGATACGCCGTTCTGCCTGGAGCGGCGGCTCCAACTCTCGCGCCCGACGCAACGCGGAGTCGGGCATTTTCTCGGCATTGTAAATGTCAATGAGGAAATAATGGCCGCCCTTAAACCGGGGTAACAATCCTCGTGTGCCCCGCAATTTACCGCAGGTAATATCTACGATAACATTGGCCTGATCCACCTGGCCTAACTCGGCCAGGCGGTCATATTCGTGCTGCTGGCCCCTATCATAAACCAGGTAGGAGGTAACAAGAATACTCAGGCAGAGGCTCATCACCCCGGCGCTGCTGATCCAAAAGAGCCAGGGCCAGGGTTCGGGCAGCAGCATGCCGGTGATGAGCGTGACCAGGCTAAAAAATAAGGCCCCGGCAAAAATGGACCAGTTATAGAGCAGTGTCGAAACCGTGCCGGAGTAATGCCGATTGCTTAATAAATTGGGAAAAAACCTTGGTTGAGATTTAACGGTCATGGCATATCCCTCAAATAGGGCGGATGTAATTTCAAATCTTTCAATAAGATATGAAACTTATGAATAAAACGAAGCAGCTTAGGAAATCAACTGCTTCACCCGTAACGCTTTACCCATCAGCTTCAAAATACTGGTTGGAGACTGCATCTCCAAATCTTTGTAAACTTCGATCCCCGTTTCAAAAAAGTCGAGCAGATTTTTTAGCTGTTCCCGCTCGTAGTGACCATCAGCATCGGGCATCTGGTTGAGTTTGTTCACGCTTTCGCGCAGGATTTCAATGGTGGGGTCCACTTCCCGCTTTTTGCGTTCGCGGGCAATAATGCGGAACAGAGTCCAGACATCTTTTTCGGTGGTATAAAATTCGCGGCGTTCACCCTTAATGTGGACCCGGTTGACAATGCCCCAGGCAATCAACTCGCGCAGGGCCATGCTGACATTGCCCCGGCTGATTTGTAGCTCGGCCATAATATCGTTGGCGCACAAAGGCTCCGGTGAGATAAACAACAGCGCGTGAACCTGGGCCATGGTGCGGTTGATTCCCCAGAGCGATCCCATTTCACCCCAGTGTAAGATAAACTTTTCCTTAATCTTATTGAGTTCGCTCATAGTCAGCCTGTTCCAAATATTCAGAAATTACTGAAAATATTGTAGCATAAGGGGCCAGGAGAGTCAATAAACCCGGCTGGGTGCATGATTCGATGGTTAAGTTATCTTAATCTTATTTTAATGTAGACTTAATGTTTTAATTACTGACCATTAACATTGGTTCGCTATAGTATGGGTGCTCAATTCATATTCCAAAATTTTTTCCCAGGAGGAAAATCGTGAGAAAAGTTAATATGATTGTTGGGGTAATCCTGATCGGTATTGCCCTGGCTGGTTTGTGGTTAGGTAAGCCAGCCCCCAGCCAGGCCGAGGGTGAAATTGAGGGTATTGACCTGGAACGCCCCGAAGCCGCTTTTCTGGAAAGCTACGCTGTAGCAATTGCCAAAGGTGCCACCGCCGAATGGCGCAAGATAGGAAGGGGTGACTCTGGACGCCAAAAACAATAAACTCTACATTGCCGTAACCGAAATAACCAAAGGGATGGCCGATGATGAAGGCGACATCAAATTGGAAGAGAACAAATGCGGCGCGGTTTACGTGGCCGACCTGGACGCCGATTTTGACATCAAAAGTGTGAAACCCCTGGTGGTGGGTGGTCCATTTGATGAAACCAACAAAGACTATCCGTGCAGTGCTGATGCTATTTCCGGCCCGGACAACGTGGCCGTTGACAGCGCCGGCAATGTCTGGATTAGTGAAGACACCGGCCTGCATGCCAGCAATATGCTGTGGGTCTGGGACGGCCAAGAACTCAAACGGTTTGCTACGGTATCTCAGGAAGCCGAAGTGACCGGCCTGTATATCGCCGCCAATGACACCGTTTTTATGAATGTGCAGCATCCGGGGGCGATGAACATGTATCCTTACAACCGCGGCACCATCGGCACAATTGCCGGGTTTAAGGCCAGCGCCGATTTCGAGCCTGTGTCTGTACCCACCGGCGATGAGAACCGCCAGGTGAGGGTGGCGGCCGGCCGGTATCAGGTGTTGGGCCGGGTGGGCGAACCGATCCCCCAGGACCCCAACGGGGACCACTTTGGCCAGGTTGATGCCGCCGACGGCAGCCACATCCTGACCTGCAACGATCCCGATGGCAATATGTTCTTACCTTCCAACGAATCCGGCACCGAAGGCTATCTGTATAGCAATTTTGAGTGTGTTCCGGGCGCGGTCAGCAAGCTCTACATTCGCCAGTATCAGGATGGAAGCTGGCAAGTGCTGGAAGGTGAAAACGTGGATTTCCGCTCGGTCAACGGAACCTGGACCAACTGCTTTGCCAGCGTGACCCCCTGGAATACCGGCTTGACCAGCGAAGAATATCCCACCGACAATGCTGAAGATATCGAATACTGGCAAACCGAAGCCGGCCAGTTGATGACCGATTATGTGGGCAAAGCCGCTAATCCCTACGACTACGGCTGGATTGTGGAACTCATCCCCCAACCTGTCGGGACTGAAGTGGTCAAGCGCTATGCTCTGGGCCGGTTCAGCCACGAGAACTCCATCGTGATGCCGGACCAAAAGACCGTTTACCACGGTGACGATGGCACCGACCGGGTGTTGTACAAATTTGTGGCCGATGTGGAAGGTGATCTGAGCGCCGGCACCCTCTATGCCGCCAAAGTGACCCAGGACGGCGACACCCTCAACCTGACCTGGATTGAGCTGGGCCAGGGTAACGATGCCGACATCGAAGCGGCGCTACGCTCCTTTGATCAATCCTGATTGTAGTAAAAGCCTGATCGTTTCAAGCTAAGGGATATTTCCGCTCAAATGATGTGGGCGCAATGTGGTAAAAACAGTGGCTCGGTGACGTGGTTCACCGGGCCACTATTTTAAATTTTAAATTAAACACAGGATAAACTCATGCGATTGATACCAAAGCCGGGGTTGCTGCTGCAAAAGCGACCAGGCCGGCTGTTAATCCTGACTGCGCTGGTTCTGACTACGATTGGGCTTATTCTGGTGATTGCGCCACCCCTTGTACAGGCCGAAAGACCCTTTTTGAGCGAAGCAAAAGCGCGCTACCCCCAGATTGAAGGCAGCAAACTCGACGACTGCCGGCTGTGCCATAAAAACAAGGAAGGTGGCGGCCCCCGCAATGCTTTTGGTCAGGATTTTCAAATACACAGCTACGATTTTGCGGTTATGGAGAACCTTGACACCGATGGCGATGGCTTCACCAATTTGGAAGAATTTATGGCTCTGACCATTCCAAGTAATCCCAAAAACTTCCCCAAAGAGCACCTTGAAATCGAGCCAACGCCGGTAATCGCTGCACCTATTACGCTCTGTTACATCAACGGCCGGCCTGAAAATGTTCCGGTAGAGCCGGGTGGCTTGCCGGTCTTTGGCCCTGAACTGAACCAGGTAAGCTTATTTTCCTTTTGGCAAAAGCCTGACAGTGATGCACCCAGCGAGGTCAAGGGCGATGCCGCACGCGGGCAAAAACTGTTTGAGGCCGATTTAATTGGATCAGATAACGCTATGGGCTGTAAGGTCTGTCACTTAACCAATGCAAGCGGCAACACCCTGGGGCCACCCACGTCTGGTTTAGGCCGTCGCAGCGCCGAAACTATTCAGCAGCCCGATTACACCGGCCAGGCCAAAACCGTTGAAGCCTATCTGCGGGAGTCGCTGCTTAAGCCGGAGGTGTATGTTACCCCCGGTTTTGCAACAGGATTGATGCTCACAAATTATGGGGAAGTGTTGACCGAACAGGAAATAGCGGATTTGGTTGCTTATATGTTAACCCTCAAATGAGGGCCATCTTGTTACTCAATGCCAGTTATGAACCCCTCGCCGTTATTACCCGACAGCGAGCGATGTCTTTATGGTTAAGTGGAAAAGGGTCAACCGCCCCTGCCGAACTA
Organism: Anaerolineales bacterium; assembly: GCA_012032575.1. The sequence goes on from JAAUSP010000041.1 coordinate 9,341, forward strand.
CGCCCACACCTTGCTGCATAAACCAGAATCCCTCCCAGTTAAATTAACTTGACAAAAGTTGGACAGCCGACTTAAAGGTTTTTTAACCCTGGCTTAACTGTATTTTAACGTTTTGATAAATTGGATTTAATAAATTCTCATTACAATTCGCCAAGATCAGGTAAAAATTAACTGTTAAAAACCGAAGCAAAGAACCAGGCAGTTTCTTTATTCGGTAAATTATTTATTTCACAAGGAGAAGGGATTAATGATGCAGAGCAACGATCAACAGAACGAAAACAACGGTGTAGACCCTGCCGAGCAGCAGCAGTCGTTTATTAAAGTTATGGGACGACGCTTGAGCCGGCGCGGGCTGCTCAAAGGCGCTGCCGCGGCTTCGGCGGCGGCGGTGGCGGCGTCGGTAGTGGGCAAGGTCGATACGGTTATGGCGAGCGGCGCTCCGGCCACCGGGGCTATCGAGGCCGCGCCGATCCGCCCGGTTCTGCAAACCAAATCTGAAGTCGGTTTTCTGCCGGTTAGCGACGATGCGCCCAAAGTGCCGGCTGGTTACAAAGTTGAAACCTTGATTCGCTGGGGCGACCCGATTCTCAAGGGTGCGCCGGCCTTTGACCCGGAAAATCAAACGGCCCAGGCCCCAGGCCCAGCAATTTGGTTACAACTGCGATTTTATTGGCTTTATGCCCATGCCCGAATACAGCGCCAATGCCTCCGACCACGCTTTGCTGGTGGTCAACCACGAATATACCAACCCGGAACTGATGTTTCCCGGCTACAGCCTGGATGAGCCGGACCCGACCAAGGAGCAGGTGGATGTCGAACTGGCCGCTCACGGATTGTCGGTGGTGGAAATCAAGCGCGATGCTCAAGGCAAGTGGGCCGTTATCACCGATGGCGCTATGAACCGCCGCATCACGGGTATGACCCCGATGGAAATTACCGGCCCGGCAGCCGGCACCCGCTGCTGCAGACCTCAGCCGATACGACCGGGACAAAAGTAATGGGAACCCTCAATAACTGCGCCGCCGGAAAAACCCCCTGGGGCACTGTTTTAACCGCCGAAGAAAATTTCCATCAATATTTGCCAATGCTGCTCCCGAAAGCGGGTCGGCGCTGGATGAAGAAATTACCGCCTTCCACAAACGATATGGCCTGCCGTCAGAGGCTTCGGAACGCCGCTGGGAAAGTTTCTATGACCGCTTTGACCTGCAAAAAGAACCCAATGAATCGTTCCGCTTTGGTTGGATGGTTGAAGTTGATCCGTATGATCCTCAGTCAACCCCCATGAAGCGCACCGCTTTGGGCCGCTTTAAGCATGAGGCCGCTACCGTTGCGCCGGCTGAAGCGGGCAAGCCGCTTGTTTTGTATACGGGCGATGACGAGCGCTTTGAGCGGGTTTATAAGTTTGTAACCAAGGGTGTCTATACTCCTGATGACCGCGAAGCCAACATGAAACTTCTGGATGAAGGCACGCTGTATGTAGCCAAGTTCAACGATGACGGCACGGGCGAGTGGCTGCCGTTGGTCTTTGGCGAAGGCCCGCTGACGGCCGAAAATGGCTTCAAAGATCAAGGCGATGTGCTTATCCATGCCCGCCTGGCTGCTGACGCTTTGGAAGCGACCACGATGGACCGCCCGGAAGATATTGAAGTCAACCCGGTCAACAAAAAAGTTTATATGGTCATGACCAAGAATGACCGCCGCCTGGAAGCAGGCGCCGCCGCCGAAGCCGAAAAACCGGCCAACCAGGAAGTCAATGCGGCTAACCCCCGCCCGGTTAACCAGGACGGTCATATCATCGAAGTGACCGAAGAAAATGACGATTATATGGCAACCAAATTTGCCTGGGAGATTCTGCTGTTGTGCGGCCATCCCAGTGATGAAACCACCAAATTTGGCGACGGCAGCTTTGAATTGAGCGCGGTCAGCCCAATCTCCTCACCCGATAACATTGCCTTTGACCTGGACGGCAACCTGTGGATTGCCACCGACGGCCAGCCGTCGGCTTTGGGAGTCAACGACGGCTTCTTTATGGTTCCGGTTGATGGACCTGATCGCGGCAAGGTGCAGCAGTTCTTTAGCGCGGTGCCGGGCGCCGAAGTGTGCGGCCCCGAATTCTCGCCCGACAACACCTCGCTCTTCCTGGCCATCCAGCACCCCGGCGAGGGCGGTACTTACGAGCGGCCCACCAGCTATTGGCCCGATTACAAAGCGCCGACCCGGCCCTCGGTTGTGGTCATTCAAGCCGAAGATGCCCTGGCGAGGGTGGGTGCAGCAGCCTAAGCGGCTTAAGGTGACTGAAAAGTAAAAATATTAAGGTTGACAGGGTGGCCCGGTAAGTTATTTGCCGGGCCACGTTTGTAAATATCAAAAAAATGCGCTGCTGAATTGTTATTAAGTTATGATGAACAACCTCCGAATCTGGTTAATTTTCGGTCTGATCACCCTGGGTGTGCTGATGATTATTCTGCCTTTTTATGGTCTGAATGAAAGCCGGCGCGTGGCCGAGGCGCAAACTCGCCTCCGGCTTGAGGCCGTGGCCGAGGGCCAGAAATTATATGCCGAACATTGCGCGGAGTGTCACGGGCCGGAGGGTCGAGGGGATAGTTTTTACCCAACCCTGGCCAGTGAGGAGGTCCGCCGGATAGCCCGAGATTCGCTGGTGGAGGTGGTTAAGTGGGGCGTGTCGGGCAGCGAAATGACCGCCTGGGGGATCACCCAGGGAGGCGTTCTGACCGACCCGCAGATTGACCAGTTGGTAACCATGTTGAAATTTGGCGACTGGCAGGAAACAGCCAGAGTGGTAGCCGCCTGGCAAGAGGCAGTGGTGAGTGAAGAGATGGTCGCCGTGGCTGAGCCGGCAGAAATTTTGGAGCCGGAGCCGGAACCAACGCCGACCCCCGCGGAACTATCGAAGATGGATCAGATTGCGATAGCTTTTTCTGCCAATGGGTGCAGTGGCTGCCATACTATTCCAGAAATTCCTGATGCCAGCGGCAGGACCGGACCAGACCTGGCTCAACTCAATGCCCAGATAACCCTCGGAGGTGACCCCGACGCCCTGGCTGCCTATCTCGACCAGCATCTCCTGTCGCTGGGATACTTGACCGATCCGGCCACAGGCGTCGAGAAAGAGGATTTGACCCGTATGGCCGAGTATTTATTGCAGCAAACTGAGGCGGGGCCATGAATTTTGCGTTCAAGCCAGATTTTAAGAGACAATCGCGCCAGCCGGGCTGGGTTCTGAGCATCATGGGTCTGGGGTTGCTGGTGTGGCTGGTTCAGGCCGCGTGGCTGGCCCCGCGGGTCGAGGCCAAACCGACCTTTCTGGCCAGGGCGGTAGCTCGCTACCCGCAGATAAAAGGCCACCGCCTAGGTGGTTGTATTCTGTGCCACCGGGGCGGGCTTGCTGACGGCGAGCGCAACGCTTTTGCCACTGATTTTGAGGAGCGCGGCTACGATTTTGGCGCGATTGAGGGTCTCGACTCAGATGGCGATGGATTCACCAACAAGCAGGAGTTTATGGCGCTGACATTTCCGGGCAATCCCAAAAGCGTGCCCGGCTCCGCGGCGACAAGCGCGACTGAAGCGGCTCCGGTTAGTCCCGCCGGCACCGCCGACTCGCCACTCACCAGCAGCATTCTAAACGCCGAATATCTGATCCCCCTGGATCATCCCCTGGCCCCATTTTTAGAAAGCCGCGCCTTTGCCGCCAGCCAGGGGGCGACGGTTGAATTTGATCAGCTAAAGAGTATGGTCCTGGACCCGCTCAACAACAAGCTTTACCTGGCCTTCCAGGAAATCGGTCAAAGCATGAGCGACGAGCGCGGCCATATCCAACTGGCGGCAAATCCCTGCGGCGGAATTTATGAGGCCAGTCTGGATGACTCATTCAATCTGACTCGACTTGCGCCCGCCGTGATGGGCGAGCTGGCCGAGGAAGTTGAGGCGGATAATTTCTGCAAAGCCAACCGCATTGCCGGGCCAAACCATCTGGCCGTGGACAGCCGGGGCAATTTGTGGATTGCGGAAGAGGGTCACTTGCACCGCCATAATATGCTTTGGGCCTGGAATGGGCGCGGCCTGAATCGCTTTGCCACGGCCCCGCAGGGAGCCGCCCTGACCGGGCTGCACCTGGTTGATGATACCATCTTTTTCAATGTGGCCCACCCTGACCCGTTGAATTTGCCCCCGTATGACCAGAGTGTTATCGGGGTGGTGGCAGGCTTTGCCGCCAGTTTTGATTATTGGGAGTTACCGCTGCCGCAAGACGACAACACTCGCCGGGTTATGGTTTCGATGGGTGAGTATCAGGTGTTGGGCCGGGTGGGTGATGCGCTGGCGGGGCCGGCGGGTAATGACCTCCTGGGCCAGATTTCATTGGCCGATAATCGGACTTTTTTGTGCAATCATCCGGCGGGCAATATGTTCATACCCGTTAGCGGGGGAGCAGACGAAGGTTATCTCTACACCAATTTTGCCTGCTGGCCCGGCGGAATCAGCCAGCTTTACCTCCGCCGGCTGGCCGGAGAACCATGGGCAACGGTGACGGGCGAACACCTCGACTTCCAGCCGGTTCGGGGCCTCTGGCGCACTCGCGCCGCCGGTGTTACGCCCTGGCAAACCGGGCTGACCGGCGAAGGGTACGAACCGGAAACAGGCGCTAAATGGCCCGAAGCCATCGCCTCGATGACCGAGTATCTGGGCCAAGCGGCCAATCCCTATGATTATGGTTACGCTGTGGAGTTGACCCCCCAGGCGGAGGGAGGCCAGGCGATCAAACATTATGCGCTGGGCCGGGCCGGGGTTGAACAGGCAGTCGTCATGCCCGACCGGAAAACTGTTTATTTTGGCAGCGCCGGAGAGAATCGAGTTCTGTTCAAATTTATAGCCACAATTGAAGCGCAATTGGGTGAGGGTACGCTTTACGCGGCCCAATTAACCCAAAATGACACTGCTTTTGAGGTGCAATGGCTGGAGTTGGGTTCCACAAACAATGCGACTATGCGCGATGCTATTATTGGTTTAACCCCAGCAATTGAGGAATAAAAAATATGGCGAACGTTTTGTTGCTTAATGCCAGCTATGAGCCGCTTGCTGTCATTACCCAACGGCGAGCGATGTCGCTGCTGCTTAAAGGCCGGGTGGAAGCCGCCGGGCCGGAAATCATCGAATTACGCGGGGTATCAGGCGCGCTGACCCTGCCGACAGTGATGCGGCTGCGCCGTTACATCAATGTGCCCCGGCGCGGGATACGCTGGAGCCGGAAAGCCGTGCTCCAGCGGGATAAATATATCTGCGTCTACTGCGGGCTGCGGCCCGGCGATGAACAGCGCGGGCAAATCCTCAGCCGCCAGAGCTTTACCGTGGACCATATCATGCCGGTCAGCCGGGGTGGCAAAAATACCTGGGTTAACACCGTCTGCGCCTGCCCTGTTTGCAACCAACGCAAGGGCAACCGGACGCCCCACGAAGCGAATATGAAACTGCTGTGGGAACCCAAGACGCCGCGGGTCAACTATGTGGTGGCTTCGGGTGAGATTCCCGCCCTGTGGAAAATTTACCTGGAAGTGTAAACCGCTTACTGCTTGAGCCGACTGAGATACTTCTGGCGAAACTTGGCCACTTTGGGCGCAATCACCACCCGGCAGTAACCCTGGCCGGGGTTGTGCTTAAAATATTCCTGGTGATAAGCTTCAGCCGGGTAAAATTTGGCAAAAGGCGTGACTTCGGTCACAATCGGCGCATCCCAGATGTGGGCGGCGTTGATTTCGCCGATGACCTGTTCGGCGGTCGCCTTTTGCTCCGGGCTGTGATAAAAGACAGCCGAGCGATACTGCGGCCCGACATCCGCGCCCTGGCGGTTCAGCGTGGTTGGGTCGTGGATGGTAAAAAAGATTTCCAGAATTTCCCGAAATGAGACAACTGACGGGTCAAAGGTCACCTGGATCACTTCGGCATGGCCGGTGGTGGCGTTGCAGACTTGCTCATAGGTGGGATTAACCACATGCCCGCCGGAATAGCCGGACACGACATCCTCTACCCCCTGTAGTTCATCATAAACCGCCTCCAAACACCAGAAGCAGCCGCCGCCTAACGTCGCAATTTCTCGCCCGGATGAGGAACTCAGCGCTTGATTTTGGTTCATTTTGCCTGCTTTCTATTCTGCTGATGCCAAACCAAGCCGTTCTCGTACTTGGTCAAGGGTATATATGCCCGGCTCAAGGGAACGTTCTTTGAGCAAGGCCCTGATTGCTTTATTTTGGCGTGTGAGCGCGACCTCCCCACTGAAATCTTCATCTTCATCATTTTCGTCAACTTCAGCCACAATAAAAGTTTTCCCTGTAGGGGTATGAACGAGAAGGTAATCATTATGAGCCAGAGCAAAAATTTCTTCAACACTAGCCGACTTTGTAGTGAGGTCAATTGTTTTCATAACGTATACTCCTTGCCCCGAATAAAGAGCTTGTTGTGCTCCTTATAGCCAATAGCTTTAATTTTAACCGAGCTTTCCGCGTGAGCAATATCATAAAAGATACGATAAGAACCGACTCGTAATTCCCATTCTGCTAAAGGGTTAGACTCAAGTTGTTTGCGATTACGTGTTTCAATATGTGGTTGGTGAACAAGTTGCAGGCTAATGGCATCAAGAATAAGACTTTGCTCGTATTTTTTGAAAAAGGCCAAATCCTCAAATGCACTATTGGTGAATTCCAGGACGAATTTAGCCACACCGACCTCGGTACAGATTAAACCCTTTCTCTTTAGAAGTATACCATACGCTTTAATTGCTCAAAAGGAACGGGTGAAATTTACACCTTCCGCCCGACGGCCTTGGCCAAGGCCCGCACCCGGTCCATCAACTCGCGGAATTGGGGCAGGGTCAGTGACTGGTCGCCGTCGGATACAGCGTGGTCGGGGTCGGGGTGGGTTTCGAGGATGAGGCCATCGGCCCCGGCGGCGACACTGGCCAGTGTCACCGGGCTGACATGGCGGCGCACCCCAATGGCGTGGCTGGGGTCGGCGACAATGGGCAGGTGGGTCAGCTCTTTGAGCAGGGGAATGGCGTTGATATCAAAAGTGTTGCGGGTGTATTTGTTGTCAAAGGTGCGAATGCCCCGCTCGCACAGCATCACCCGGTTGTTGCCGTGAGCCAGAATGTATTCGGCGGCCATGAGCAAATCTTCGATGGTGGCCGACATGCCCCGCTTGAGCAGCACCGGCTTGTGGGCCTGGCCAACCGCGTTGAGCAGGTCGAAGTTTTGCATATTGCGCGCGCCGATTTGCAGCACGTCGGCGTAAATGGCGACCAGGGCCACTTTGTTGGGCGACATGACCTCGGTAACGATGGGCAGGCCGGTGGCTTCGCGGGCTTCGGCCAGTAGTTTGAGACCCTGCTCACCCATCCCCTGAAAGCTGTAGGGCGAACTGCGCGGCTTGTACGCGCCGCCGCGCAGAAAGGTGGCCCCAGCTTCTTTGACCGCGTGGGCTGTTCCAGCAGTTTGTTCCCGGCTTTCCACGCTGCACGGCCCGGCCATCACCGCCAATTGCTCACCGCCGATGGTCACATCGCCAATGGTGAAAGTGGTATCCTCGCGGCGAAAGGCCCGGCTGGCCAGCTTATACTTTTGGGTAATCGCCAGCGTTTCCTTGACGCCGGGCATCTGGCCCAGGTGAAAAGGGTCGAGCGGCTGGCCTTTGCCTTGCAGCCCAATAAAGGTTTCGCCGGAATCGTGGGAAATGTGGGTTTGCCAGCCCCTGGCTTCAACCTCAGCAACGACGTTGTCTATTTCAAAGGGCGTGGCTTCGGAATGCATGATGATAATCATGAGTCTACCTGAAAAGTTGGCAGGTTGGCAGGTTGGTTTTGTTCCGCCATCCTCCAATCCTCCAATCTTCCAGCCTTCCTTTCCTCTTCTAAATGGGGCGTGGTGGCCATAGGGTAAGAGCCAAGCATTTTGACCAGACCGGCCCGGCGCAGCAGCCCGAGCAGGGCCGCCTCGGCGGGGGGGTCTTGCCAGTGACCTTCAAAATCAAGGTAAAAAAGGTACTGCCAGGGCCGGTTGCGGCGAGGCCGGGATTCGATTTTGGTCAGGTTGATGTTGCGCTCGGCAAATTCGCCCAGGCAGTGGTAGAGCGAGCCGGGCAAATGGCGGGCGCTGAAAATAAGCGATGTTTTGCAGCGCTGGGCGCGGGGCGGGTCTTCGCTGCCCAGCACAAAGAAGCGGGTGTAATTAAAGGCGGCATCCTCGATCTCCTCTTCCAGGATGTCAAGCTTGTAAATTTGGGCGGCCAGGCTGCTGGCAATCACCCCCAGGTCGGGTTCCGGGCGGGCGGCCAAATCGCGGGCGCTGCTGGCCGTATCGGAGGCCGGGATTTGTTCCAGTTCATAGCGGGCAATGAATTTTTCACACTGCTGCAAGGATAGCAGGGTGGATTTGACCCGCTTCAAATCGGCCAGTTTGACCCCCGGCGCGGCCATCAGCGTATGCTGGACCCGCATAATCACCTCGGCCTGAATGCGCAGGTCGCGCTCCATCAATAGTTCGTAGGCGCGCGGCACCGACCCGGCCAGCGCATTTTCGACGGGCAGCATGCCCAGATTGGCATGGCCCCGCTCGACGGCTTCAAAAATATCTTCGAGGGTGCGGCACGGGGCGGTTTTGGTTTCCGGGCCAAAAAATTGGTAAATGGCGTTTTCGGAATAAGCGCCGGCAACGCCTTGAAAGGCTACAGTTGGCATAGACTCCTCTGGGGTATTTGGAGATTAGAGATTGGAGATTAGAGATTGGAGATTGTTTAGCAACCTTCAATTTCCAGTTTCCAATGCTCAGTGTAACATGAAGGGTAGGGCAAGTCAAAGTAAAAACAGGGGTGCGTCCCAATTTTTAGGCGATAGACCTCATAGGTTTTCAAAACCTATGAGGTCTGCCTAAAATCTGGAACAAACCCTAAAAACAGTAACAGTTTGACGAATCGGTGGCAATGTGTACCATGTTTCCAACAATGCGCCTTGACAGGCAGCCATGATAACGGAGCTGGTCTATGTCTTCAGAAAACAACTCAATTGACCTGTCCGCCCCGCCGCGATCGCCAAAATTTCTGACGCGGCTCAAATTTTTGGCTCTTATCGGCGGACTGGCTGCACTGTTGCTGGCTTGCACCCCTCAAGAACCACCGCCGCTGCCCACGCCCATTCCCACTGCCACCCGTCCCATGGCCATTCCCGATAATGACAATGTCGAGGCGTTAAACGCGGCCAAGGCAGCTCTGGGAGATTTTGAGTTCGGCTTTGCCTCGCTGTTGGAAGAAGAGGCGACCAAAATCGTCATCGAGCCGGGGCCGTTGGGCGAAATCGCTCGCCTGGCTTATCCACCCCAGCCGGCCAACCCGGCGGAGTGGCCGGCTGTAGACAGCTTTATTCTCGCTTACGCTATCCAGCAGTCGCTGTTGCAGTCGCCCCAGGTGCATGGGGTTGCGTTGGGCCGGTTTGGGGTGGCCGCCCGCTGGATGATTTGCAGGATCGGGTTGACCATGTAGCGGTGTGGGCGCGTTTTGCCGACGGTAGCCAGGCCATTGTTGATTTTTCGCCGCTGGCCAGCAGCTTTGGCTCGCTGCACAGCGCCACCGAATTACTCACCGACGAGAGCCAGATTGAGAGTCAGTTTGCCCAGTGGCGTCAAGGCGTGCCGTTGGACCTGCTCCAGCCTATGAAAGTGGTGACGAAACAGAATAACACTTACTACCTGCTGGCCCAGGTCTTGGTCACGTCCGACCGGTATCATTTTTCGCTGCGGCTGCACCTGACCCAGACCGCCACTCCCATCCGGCCTTTACGGCTGACGCGCGGGGCCGGGGTCGAGGTAGAAATCAAGCGGACCGATTACGAAGCCCTGCGCAAGCTGTTGCTGGCCGACGGCCCCACCGCTTTCAACCAGCAGCCCGAACTTTTGACTCGCAGCGGCGACCCCGATGCCGGCATGCAAGCGGTACTCAATGAGCAGTTGCCGCTGTTGTGGCATTTGGTGACCAAGCTGGACCATCATTTGCCTCCCCCGGATGCCACCCCGGTCCCCACCGTAACCCCTACCCCGACGGCGACTCGCCCGGCTTTGCCGCAGGATACTTCTTAAGGCCGGGTGAACTGCCCCTCTGGCCCAAAATTGACAATCCCATAACCGCGTTTAAAATTGGCCCGCTGCTAAAGGAAATGAGCCTGAACCTCGAGTCTCCAATCTCTCAGAGTTCTTTTGGCTATGGTTGGAAGATTGGCTGGATCTTCAGGATAAGTTTTTATAATAACATCGAGTTGGTCGGACTGCCGGGCCAGGCGAATGGCCGGAACAGCAGCGAGGGCTTGATAAATAGTCGAGGCCAGGCCGCTGGCGGCATTTTTAGTCACTTTGACATCCAGGCACAAACAATCTTTGCCCGCCTCATTTGTCACGGCGGCGGAAAAATTTAAGAGACCTGCCAGAGGAAAGAGCGCTTCATCCAGCTCAGCCATCGTCAGATAATCGCTTCCGCCGATTTTTACGGAGCCGCCGAGCCGGTTTTTGACTCTGGCCAGGGTTTTCAAAACCGTACCACACGGGCAGTTGTCAGGAATGAAGCGGCTGACATCACCGGTGCGATAGCGGATCAGCGGCATACCGCGCCGGGTGAGGGTGGAAAAGACAATCTCGCCAGACTCGCCCTCTGCCACCGGCTGGCCTGTGTCTGGATCAATGATCTCCACGTATAAATCGGCTTCGCGTATGTGATAGCCGCGCCTGACCTGACACTCCACCCCGCCGCCCAGGCCCATCTCGGTCATTCCATAGTGGTTGTAGACCTGGCAGCCCCAGGTCCGCTCGACCACCACCTTGATGGCCTCCGGCACGTGGTCGGCGGTCAGCAGGACGCTTTTCAAGGCTAGATTAGTTTCCCCGTGTCGGGCCAGGGCCAGCACATGCGTGGGCAGTCCCACCAGGCCGGTCACTTTTTCCTCAGCCATCACTTTCAGGGTCAGCACGGCGTCTCGAACCGGCCCGTGCTTGATCCCCACCGCGCCGAGTCGCGGCAGCGCCATCGCCAGCAAATCACCGACGCTGCCCGGCCTGTCACCCGGCAGAAGGATCAACACTCGGTCTCCGGCCCCGGTGAAGGTGGACATGCCGATGTGGAAGAAATCCAGGGTTAGTTCCTGGTCTTCCCTGGTAAAATAGAGGCGTTTGGGTTCGCCGGTGGTGCCGGAGCTATCGAGGGTGACAACCCGCTGAATGTCGTCCTGAGAAACGCACAGCAACGACAAGGCACTGCGGCGAATGTCGTCGGGGGTGGTGAAGGGGAATTGGGCCAGCGCTGCCAGGGATGAAAGCTCCGGCGGCGCGTCGGCCAGGTGTCGCCGGTAAAATTGGCTCTTTGTTCTGACCAGGCCCAGAGTTGCCTGCAACTGCCGCAGTTGATACGCCTCGATTTCCGCGCGGGTGAGGCGCTCGACCGGGCAGCCGATTTTGTGGGCTATCCAGGGTTCGAGGGGGGTAAGTTGCACCTTTTCTCCGAAAATCAAAGGGGAATACAGAGGATCACACAACTCCCCTTCTTTGCACTCTTTGAATAGAACGCAGATAAACGCCAAGAACACAAATTTACGCAGATAATTTCAAGGAAAAATCAGCGAAAATCAGTTGAATCTGCGTCATCTGCGTTCCGATATAAAGAGTGTCCGTGTCGGTCCGTCAAATTATAGGCGCAGAACGGCACCAATCCTCCGGCGGGGCTGACATTGATAATATAACAATCGCGCAGCCGCTCCAAATCCAGGTTCCAGGCATCCTGAAAAGCCATGCCCGAAATACAAAAGGTGTGCGTTCGGGCGCGGGCCAGCAGCTCGTCCCAGCCGCCGAGGCTGGGACCATGCCCCGCTGGCAGCTCAATCGGCTGGGGCGCTGACCAATGCCTGGCCGTCACCAACCGCGATTTAAGCGCACCTTCGTCGGCCCGTTCCGGCTGGCCGCAGCAGCTTACGCCGGAGGTGTGGCGAGTCAGCGGTTTTAATTCACCGTCGGGCATCAGGATAAAATTGGCATGGAAGGAGCACATGGCATTTTCGCCGCCGGGGGGTTTGAAACTGTCTCGCCGAACCCGGCCATTTGTCTGCGTCTCAATGGCACAAATGACTTCGGGGATGGTGATTCGCTCGGCGTCACTGGGCGGCTGGGGATAACGGCCAAGATAGCTGACCGGCTGGAAGTGGACGCCCCGCACCCCCGGCGCATATTCCAGGGCCAGGCGAATGATGTCGCCAATGTTATCCGTGTTGATGCCAGGGACCAGCGTCGGAACCAGCACCACGCCGAGGCCGTGCTCAAGGCAGCGCTCGATGGCCTGTTTTTTTCGAGCCAGCAGCTTGCCGCCGCGCATTTTTTGCTGGATTTCGTCGCGGGTGCCGTCGAGCTGCAAAAAAACGGTGGACAACCCGGCGGCTTGCAATTTTTGCAAGTAATCCCGGTCTCTGGCCAGGCGCAGGCCGTTGGTGTTGACCTGGAAAAAGGTGAAACCCAGTGACCGGCCCAGAGTGATGATCTCCGGCAGGTCATCCCGCACGCATGGCTCGCCGCCGGAAAGCTGGATATTGAACGGGCCGCCTGCCGCCAACAGCCGCCGATACCACGCCTCAATCGCTTCAAGGGATGGATCCGCTGCTTGCTTGCCGCCGGCATTGGCAAAACAAAAGGCGCAGCGCAGGTCGCAGCGCTGAGTTACTTCCAGCAGTACACAGCAGGGCTGCTGGCGATGGTCGGGGCAGAGGCCGCAGTCAAAGGGACAGCCCTGTTGCACCTGGGTGAACGGATTTTGAGGCGAGGTGGGAATCTTGGGCCGAACCCAACCGGCAAAATCAGGCTGCCCCCGCCAGATAATCGTCCGAAAGGAGCCGTGCTGCGGGCAGTTTTTTTCCAGATACACGTCCTCCCCGCGCCTCACCCGCCGGGCCGGAATCCGGGCCAGACATTCCGGGCAAACGCTTTCGGTGGTGGAGAGGAGTTCCTCAGACGCCGCCGCTTGGCTGCAACATGCAGAGGAAACCAGCGACAGGTCAAAAGCTGGTTCAAATTTTATCGGCTGGGCTAGTTTTTGGTCACAACAGTTCATTATTCCGGCCCCGCCAGGTCATAACCATGTTCGACCAGTAATTCTTTGACCCGTTGAAAAGTTCCGGCCACCATCAGCGGGCAGCGAGTAGCCATATTTTTACCGCCCGGGCCGAGAATATCGGCGCAGCGAATACTGCCATAGCTCTCGCCATATTCCTGTTTAAACCATTTGACCAAATCCATAATCATAAAATCCAGCCGGGGGTCCTGTTCGTCTTCCGGCAGCCCCTTGCCGGCATACAGACCCAACAAAACCGCGCCGCCGCTGAGCGCCCCGCACAGTTCGCCGGAGAAACCCAGGCCCCCGGCCAGGCCATGCACCGCCCTGACCAAATCGGGGTTCTCTTTGCCCTGCAATTCCAGACCCAGCTTTAGCAAAATCTGGCTGCAATAAAAGCCCTCCGCTTTCATTTCTCGCATGCGGTCCATCAGATCATCCATAGATCAATCTCCTCGGAAGGCACGATGAGGCGATGAGGCGAGGAGGCGAAGAAATCTTTCGCCTCCTCGCCTCACGTCTCCTCGCCTCACTCTTTCCGGGCAATCAATAAAAAATAACCCGGTTTGGCCTTGGCCAGGGCCAGTTGGGCGTCCAACGCCTCCAGGCCGCTGAACTGAACCGGCAGCAGAGGCCCGGCCACCTGCCGCAACACCTCGGAATGGTCTTCCCACAAGACCAGTTCAAACCCCAGTTGGGTCAATTGAGCGACCAGTTCGGTCTGGCTGATGGCCCCACTGAGACAGAATGCCGCCGGCAGCGTCCGCAGCAGCGGCAGTCCCGCCGGATTGCGGGCATAAACATCGCTAACCACCAGATAACCGCCCCGGCGTAATAAACGATAAAATTCAACCAGTGCTGCGTCCGTATTCGCCAGGCCCGATAAACTGCACTCGGCCAGCACGGCGTCCATCTGCGCATCGGCCAACGGCAGACATACACCATCCGCCTGAAGAAAGGTCAAATCCGGGCCTTTCTGCCGGCCCTCCCGCAGCAGCAGCGCCGACAGATCCACCCCACCGGCGCGATACCCCCACTGCTGCAAATACTGCACCGTCGCCCCCGCGCCGCAGCCGACATCCAATACCCTGGCCCCCGCCGGCAGATCACAAACCTCCAGCGCCCGTTCCGTCAAGGCCAACCCGCCAGGCCGCAGCGTCTCTCCCAACCCCTGCCGCACCGCCACCTGCTCATAAACCCGGCAACTCGCCTCACGTATCACGTATCACGCCTCACGCTCTACTTGTCCTCCAGCGCTTTCTCCACCTCGGCCATTTTGCCCAGGGCCAAATCTTCCGGCACCAAGACCAGGCCGCATTTGGGGCAGCGCAGCAAATCCACCGGATAGGCATTGCCCAGATAGCCCACCGTGACCTGCCCGGGTTTCAAGGGAATATTGCAGTTAGCGCAGAGCCATTCGTCCGGCTCGATCTGCTTCTCGGCGTCGCTCATGGTTTCTCGTCCTCGGCAATTCCATGCGATGGCTGTAGGCGTTGTGGATTTCAAAGGCGTCGCCCTGGGGCGAATATTCCACCCAGTAGGTCACGCTGGTGGGCCGGTAATGGGCCAGCA
>JAAUSP010000675.1 GCA_012032575.1 Anaerolineales bacterium
AGTTGCAGAGAAACTCCAAAACCACTTTGGGCCCATGCGGTGATGACCCTGTCCCTCACATCGATCCGGGCGGGGTGGAGTAGTGGCCGTGGATGACCTGCCAGCGACCGTCGCGCAGGGCGAAAAAGCAGCGACACGGTGAACCGGCTGTTTATTTCGCGCCCATCGTCGAGCGTGAAGGCGACACTGCCTGCGGATACGAGCAGGGCGCTCTCCGGCGCGAGAACGGTGACCGACGGATCGTGAAATCGTCGCTCCAGCCGCGCGATCCCGCGCGCCCCGCGCTCCACCGCCACCCGTGCCTCGGCCCGCGTGGCGAAAATCTCGCCGTTTTGCACGATCACGGCGGATTCGCTGATCCGGAGAAGAACGCATCGAAATCCAGGCGGTTGGCTGCGGCGACCATTTCGGCGTTGGCGGCGAGCAGTTCATTGGTGAAATCGCTGGCGGCCTTGATGGTTTCGGCGGCCTGACTGGAGCGGTAAATGGTGATCGCCTGCGCCAGTTGTTGCCGCCACAGTGGCACGGTGTTGACCAGCGTGAGAGCGCCGCCGGTCTCCAGATGCGCGAGCTCGAGGACGTTCTCCACCAGGAACACCCGCCCGCCCCGACTCAGGGTCACGAACAGCTCGAACACCGAAAGATCGAAGCAGACGGATGTGGAGAACAGCACACCCTGCCGCTCGGCGGGCGAGAACGCCTCACCGGCCCAGCGCACCAGGGAGACGGCCGCCCGGTGCTCGATCGCCACCCCCTTGGGCCGGCCCGTGCTCCCCGAGGTGTAGATGACATAGGCCAGGTTCTCCGGCGTGCCGGGAAAATGATTGACGCCGCCGGCGGAAACCGCGCTTGGCTGCTCCTTCAACAGGAAATCGAGAATCGAGAAATCGTGCACGGCGAGGTCGGAGATCACGTTCACGTCGCGCTGGAACAGGCGGTAGAAGACCACCAGCGGCCCCCGGCAAAGCAGGGGGGACTGTTTGCTATCCAGGGCGGCGATAACGCTAAACCGGCAATGGAACCCGACAAGGCGACCCTATGGCGGGAAGCGGACAGCCTGAACGCCTGCGGCATGAAGTGGGAAGCGATAGCCCGGCAATGGAACGAACAGGGGCGGCGAACCGGCAACGGGGCGGAATATCGCGGGGCAAACATTGCGCGGGAAGTTCGGAAGTGGAAAGAAGGGGGGGATAATTAAATGCAACGATTTGGCACAGAAGACGGGGAACGGCTCAACAAGACATTAGAGAAATTTGGTAAACTCGTTCAACGAATTAAGCTTACCCCGGAACAGGTAAAACCAATGATAGAAGTAGCCAGGGCGTTGCAAACAGCGGCTGTTGAAGGTAAAGAAACAACCCTGGCAGGGAAAGCAGCGGCATTCTTGAATGCCTTAGCAGAAGACAATGCAGAAAAAGCACTAATAACGCTGTTAGAAGAACCGCAAACCAGTAAACCGGCTGTCCCCAAACGCAAGCCCCCGCAATCCCCCGACCCCAGTAACGGCGGGGATAAAATGCCAAATACCCACATCCCCCCTTCCGCACTTTTGGGGACAGGCAGTAACAGCGGGCGGCTCGGCAGCAAGGCGGTTAAAGCACGGTTGGGAAGAGAATTCGGTAAACGAACACCCACAGTTTGCCCGAACCCGGATAACGAAAAAGGGCGGGGAGGCGACCGTTTACTTTGACCCAAAGGGCTATAGCGCGCTTGAACTGTGGGGTAGGGTGTACAGCATTGATGACTTGGTTCTGGAAACCTACACGGTAATTCTGGCGTTGATGAGCGACGCTCGGAACGCTTGCCTCCCCGGTTACGTCAAGGAATTTTATATCAACCCGTCACAGATTCTTGACCTAAAGGGGTTCCGGCGATGGGGCGAAGACCGGCGGGTAGCCATGCGCCGTTTCATCGACGCGGTCAAGCTGTTATCGGAATGGACTACTGATTATTCTGGGTTCCCCTTGCCACCTGACAAACGCGGCAAACCCCAGTTTGCCGAAAGGCGGGGTTGCAAGATATTCCATGTTCTGTCCAGTTGGCATTATGGGGAACAGGGCGAGTTGTTTGAAAAAGAAAACGGGGAACTAGACCATGCTCCCGTATCTATTCATTGCGTAAGCGGCGCGTGGTTGGAACATTGGATGAATTCAGAAAAGAATTATTACTGGGTTCAAACCATATCCCGTAAGTTGCTGGAAATCCCTGGCGCGAATGAGGCGGAACGCTATGCCAAGCGGATAGGAATGCTGATACTGGGTTTTGTTGCGGGAACTGATCATGTAAACAAGGAGGTTTGCTACACGGTTCAGGAAATTCTGGACGGAATCGTAGCAATGCCTACCGATGAATACCGGGGACTGGGCGGGCGGGAAGGGCGCAAAAATGCCCACTGGGTAAACCGAACCGACAAGGCGCTATTTGGGTATGAGGATGGTAACGACCTTTATCACCCCGGCGTTTTTGACGTGCTCGTCGCCTACGGTGCTTTGGTCGCTATCACAAAGGGGATTGACAGTAACCACTACCCAAGACCCCGGAACCCGACAAGCGGGCTGGCAGGAACGTTGGCTGAACACCCCGGTGTATATGCTGACTCCGGAAGCGGCGGAAAAGCTGGCGATAGATGTTCTACCGATAGCGGAACCCCCAACACTTCCCGAACGGCGGCGGAAAGCGCGCGGCTCGGGCAAGCCGGTTAAGAAGCTGACCAAGGAACAGTTCCTTGATACGGCAACGGCGGAACGCTTGCGAGCGGAATTATCCAGATACTTCCCGAACCAGACGAAAGCGGCGCAAAACTTTGGGTGCACACAATCCGGGCTGTCCAGAGTCTTGAACCGACAACGCGCCCCCGGCGTGGAATTGGCGAGCAAGCTTCGGGCTTTTCTGGGCAGCCTGGAAGGGTAACGGCATGGGCGAAATTCATATTCTCGGTATCCACCAAGGCCTGGACGAGCCAACAACCCCGCTATGGCAACGCATGTTCGCGGTGGCGGAAGAGGATATGACGAAGTTCTTCCCCATGGAACGGTTCCTGTCCCGTGAACTGATATGGGCTATTTCCCAGCGGGAGCCGTTCCCGGAACGCTATTTTTACTACGATGGGTTTCTATTCTGTGACGTGCTGTGGCTGGGCGACATCATCATGAAATACGCCCCCAACGAGGTTATGCGGGCGTTCCTGAACTTTACGGAACTGGTGGTTGCAGAATTATGCAAGCTACCGCAACCCACGTTGCACTAACCCCAAGACCCCGGCCCCGACCGGGGTTTTTCATGCCCATTTCCATGCTTGAAAAACCTACGGTAGGTGGCACCCCTCAGGGTTTTTGCGCCTGGGTTCTTTGCGCACAAGCGCCGTTTCCGGATACCGCCGCAATTAAACACTGCTTTTATGACTGAAAACCTACGAACCTTGGCACACCGACCTACGAACCTTGGCACACCGACCTACGAACCTTGGCACACCATGCAAGAATTCCCTTTAGCAATCATAGTTATGCGCCCTTAGAAGATAGAAGATATGACTGGCCCCCGTTTCGCTGTCGCTCACGGGCGGCCTGCAATAATGCCCCCGTGAACAGCCACAACCGGCCCACGGGGTGGCGGTAGCAGGTAGCGCAACGCGACGCGGCCTTACCCCGACCTCGAACCGGGTGACGCTGGCGGGTAGGGACTGGCAAGGCGGAAGAACTGCGTAGCCAGCCCAGCCCCAGCAACCCCGGCCTACCGTACTCAGGGCTGTCAACGAACCCGAAACCTCAAACTAGGGGAAGCCTGACCGTGACCTTGACGACCTTTCATGACGAGTTCTTTGAAATAGCCTTGCCTGCTGGCATAGACGCCATAACCGCCGACACCGGCATTCCTGGGTACGCCTTCGTACGGGCGGGCTTGGAAACTGTGATAGCGGGCTTGATCGAAAGCCTGGAACCCAACCCGCAAGCGAGTACGCAAATCGACACAGATGCGGGTTGCACGCAAAGACGCGGCGCAACGCAAGCGGGCGGCCTTGGAGTTCCAAGCGCCAAGGCGGCCTGGCAAGCCGGGGTAAGGGAGGGCTGTCCGCATGAACGACCTGGCGATAGACCT
>JAAUSP010000676.1 GCA_012032575.1 Anaerolineales bacterium
GGGAGTCCGCGCCGACGGACGGGGAGAGGTCATTTTCAAGGCTCAATTTTGCCCGGAGCGTTTACCCTTTGGCCGGGTTTCCGGGGTAGGCCCGTACCAGCAGAATGGGCTGGGTTGCGCCGCGCAGCACTTTATCGGCAACGCTGCCATAGACCCAGCGCTGCAAGCCTGAACGGCCATGCGTGGCCATTACGACGAGATCAATCGGATGGTGATGGGCGTAATCAATGATGGTTTCGGCAGCCGACCCCATCTCCACGACGGTATGGACGGGAATATCGGGGCAGCCGGCACGCTCGCACACCCCCAGCAGATATTCACGGGCCTCTTCTTTTTTGGCTTCCCACTGTTGATCAATAAAAATGGGATATTCGGCTTCAGTGGCAATGACGTGATCAATCGGGGGGACAACTTGCAGGAGGGTTAATTCAGCCCGGCTGAGTTCCGCTACGGCGAATGCATCGGCCAGGGCCAACTCCGCCAGAGCGGAGCCGTCCAAAGGAACAAGAATGTGTTGGTAATGTTTGGTCATAATAAGTCTCCATTGACTTGGGCGATTCCGCGAAAAACGTGGTGCGTCTTGCATGTTCCGCACAAAGCGTGTCACGCAACACGCAACACGGTATTTTCCAGGAACCGCCAGAAATATAAGGTTGAGGTAACTGCTTAGCCCTCATGTCATCCTTCGACAGGCCCCCTTCGACAAGCTCAGGACACGGCTTCGACAAGCTCAGGAAGTTCTCAGGACAGGTTTCGAGACCATAGGCCGAGAAATCGCTACCGCGCTGCATCGGCCTCGGAGATTTCTCCCTTTGGTCGAAATGACGTGGCTGAGTAGTTATAGGTTCATGATTAATGTATGACTCTAGCCGCGGATTGAGTAGTGACAAATGTCATGCATTGAAATGACAAAGTGCTTGGGTTTTAGCCAGAGTTTTTATTCGCTCAAGATGGTTGGCAGGTAAATAAAGTTTGACGCCGGACTGCCGGATTGGGGACTCAAGACGAACAAGGTGATTGAGTTAGCCGGGAAATCAGCCTCGAAGCTTGCCCCAACGGCCTGATCGGGCAGGTGGACAATGGCCGATAAGTTAGCCGCACTGTACCGATAAGCTGCGGCATTGGCGGCAGAGCTAAAACCGGACAGGCTGATGGCGCTGTGCAAAGCCGTACCGCTTTTATTGATGACCATCACCGTCAGCCGGTCATCCTGGCTGCGACGGGCCGCGTAGACGGATAATTGCTCCTGGTCGCTGCTGCTGGCCGAGACGCTCACATCGCCAAAACTGCCGCCTGCGCCGTCGTAGTTGCGGTACATGCGAAAGGCAAATGCCCCCGGCTCATCGAAATCCGGCGGCGCCCATAAGGTCGCCAGGTCGAGTGATTCCCGGCCAAAGATGCCGAGAACATCCGCCTGGGCCAATGCGCCGTTGATGTGGTCCAGCGCGCCCCAATTGTATTCTGAAATGGCCAACTTGGTGCCCGGATAATAGGTGTTTACCCAGGCACGCATGCGGGGAATGAGATAAACCGCCTCGTTAATCCAGCTTTCATCCCCGTAGGTGGTATCCCACAACGAGCGCGTCGAGCGCAGCCGCTTTGCCTGCGTGGTCGCATCGCCGGCGGGCTGGAGAGCCACATTGGCCTGGGGATAGTAATGCAGGTCCAGATAATCCAGCAGGCGCACCCCGTGGGCTTGCTCGTAAGCCTTCATTTGCTGGAGATACCACTCCACAAATGGCGTCCCGCCGTGAGCGTTGCGGTCCTGCGGGTTGTTCCACCACGCCCCCCCTGGGGCCTGGTCCAGCGCCGAATAAAAATAGGCGGTCCAGCCCCACAGCACCGGCCCCAGGGTTTGGGCGGTGGGATCGGTTGCCTTGATTGCCGCCGCATACTGATAGGTGCGGTCGCGCATCTCGTCGTAGCTGGTGGGCTGCGGATGCACGTCGCGGTGGGTGTCAGGCCAGAGCATCGGCTCGTTGTCCAGGTTGTAAAATTTAACCCCGCCGGCATTGGCCGCGCCGTAACGACCTTTGAGATGGGTCAGCCAATCCTGAACAAAGGTTTCGGTGATGGCCTGACTGGTATCCAAAGGATTATTCCCGGTGATAGCTGTGCCATTGGCGTAGCGGCCATTGCCACAGTCCGTATCCCAGGGATCAACCGACTGCTGAACGCCGTAGCTGCTGACCTTAAAGCCACAATCATAGGGGTGATTCGCCAGGCGGCGTTTGGGCGTCCAGCCGATCAGGGGGACGGTCAACAGGGTCTCGGTGTCGCTGGCCTGATTGGCATCAATAAAATCATCGGCTGCCGAGCCGTTGGGCAAGGCGGGCAGGTTATCGTTTTCTTCGGGGATGTTTTCAAAATAGTAATCGCTGCCGGTATTATGCACGTCAAGCTTCCAGTTGTAGCGCGTAGTCGAGTTGCCGCCCCAGCGGTTGACCGGCAGGCGCAAATCGGCGGCCAGTTGCGAGTCGGCAAAGTTCAGGCCGTAGATGTAAGGGCTGATAGCATGCTGATCCGCTGCGGCATTAATCGTCAGGCTGGGACCACCGCTGGGAGGTGGCGGCGTGGCTCCACTGTTGAGCAGAGTCACGTCGTCCAGGTAAAAGGTCGGCTGGCTGCTGCCGCCAGAGTCTTGCCAGGCCACGCCACTGATGGTTGCCAGACCGCCCAGATTGCTCAAGGGAATCGAGACGTGTGTCCAGGTATTGGCCGAGGCAGTCACGCTCACGGCGCTGCCGCTAAGATTGTTACTGCCATCGGCCAGTTTGACCTGGATCGAGTGGGCGCTGCTGCTGCCGCCATGAATCCAGAATTGAAGCGTATCGTAACTGCTGCCACTGATATTGCTGCTGCGGTGCAGATACACCCCGGCCCAGGCTTGATTAAAGGTAGCCGCCAGCGCTGCCGAGCCGCTGTGAACCGGACTGGTCCCGTTGAAATTGACCGTCGTATCCCACGACCAGCTTTCCCAACCGGCCGGCAGTCCTTCGGCATAAATGGTCAAACTACTTCCCTGGAGCAGCGGCGCTGAATTGGCCGGCTGAGGCTGATACAGCAAAAGCAGCACAGCCAGGCTGACCAGGCCCATTGCCAAACGCAAACCCGTTGAGTGGAAAGTTAACCCTGTGAATCTGATGCTTGTTCTCATCGGAAATCTCCTTGTAAATAGACCGCCGAAAAAAATAATTTGCAGCCACTCATGTCATTTCGAGGCTGAAAGCCGAGAAATCTCCACGACCGTTGTCCGCAAACTACGGATTAGGACGCTTCGCGTCTCGCTCCTAACGTCGCTCGAAATGACATGGCTGACTGGAAATAAAAACAGCCCATTTTTCATCCAAATTGCCCTGGATGAAAAATGGGCCGTGCGATTTTTCTTCCGCCGATAAGGGGGAGAAAGTTTTGGCTTGACCCTTACAGATGCTCTTTGTCTCTAAATTAGCAGAGAAGTGGGCCTAAGACAATAGTACTTTGTGATACTTTGGGCAAAAGGATGGTATAAAATCATCACGATTTAACGTGCCCAGTTCCTGTATGTCATTTCGAGCACCAGCGAGAAATCTGGGTCCTTGCCTAAAAGTTTAGGTAGCAGGGAAGAAGATTCCTCCCTGCGGTCGGAATGACATGATTTCCGCAGATGTACCTGCTCGCCTTGATTTCTTCACGAACCAGTATAATCCTGCACCTGGCTTTTGCATGCTAAAGTGTCATCATCGAAGGCGCTTTTAAATTAGCGAAATACATCCAGGTGCTTGGGCCGCAAAGCGTCGGCAGCTTTGCCCTGCTCGTCCAGAGTGAAGGACAGGCCGCGCACAATCACGACCGGGCAGCCTTCGGCGGCCTGGCCCATGAGCAGGCTGGCGGCGGCGGCAATCTGATCGGTGAAGCCGACATCGGTGTGGCGGAGCGGTTCGCCGAACAGGTCGGGCACGCCGCGCAAATCCTGCACCGGAGCCAGGCCGCTGACGCCAATCGCTACACCGACCGTGCCAAAACGCCAGGCCCGTCCGTGGCTGTCAATAATCAGGGTGGGCGGGGCTGCGCCGGTCAGCTCGGCCAGCCGCCGGCGGAGGCACGGGCCG
>JAAUSP010000042.1 GCA_012032575.1 Anaerolineales bacterium
GGCTGGAGGGACGCGACCATGGGGCATCGCTGTTGGACGCTGCTCCCCGTGAGGTGATTGAAGGGGTGTTGGAGGTCAATCCGGCGGCGGTGCAGGCCCGGCTGCGGCGCGAGGTCGGGGAGCAACTGCCACCGGCTTTGACCCAGCGAGTGGCCGATCAGCTTTATCGGCAAATGTCCGGCCTGACCCTTTATCAGCAATTGCGCCGGGGGTTGACCCTGGCTCCGCTCCTGGAGGCTTTATATGCCAGCTATGCCGAGGCGTCCTTTAACGAGCCGCCTGGCGACGAACTCAAAGCGCTGGAAAAAGTGTTGAGCGAGACCGACCACCCGCTGCTGAGTCTGTTTGTGGCCTATTGGCGCAATCCGCGCCAACGCCTGCCCCAGGCCCTGGAGCAGGCCGACGATACGGCTTATCGCCAATTTGTCGAAGCCGCGCTCCGTTTAAAACTGCTCGACCCGTTGAATCTGCTCAGCCGGGGTAAAGTTGACGCCTTCCTGGAGTTATATCTGGCCGCCGGGGTTGAGAACGGGGACGACCTGGTTGAAGCCTTGCTGAAACTGGATGCTTCGGCCGCACTGGCTCGCCTGAACGGTTATTTGACCAGGCTGCCGGCCAAAGAGCTAAGGCGCATCGCCGACCTGGTAGAAGACCGGCGCGACATCCCAGACTCTTTCGAGGCAGCCCTGACTAAAGCAATCGCCGCGCTGCCCCCGGAAAGCGGCTTGACCGATAAATTACAGGCGTTGTGGCGGAGAGTTTCAGGGGGAGGGGATTAACATGCTATCAACCGTAAAATCGAGAATCAAAAGAGAGACCAGTGAATTCGCAGCTTAAGTGTTAATTAACCCTGCGAGATAAACTGGTCTCACCCTATGGTTACAATTAGTCGTGCCAAATGTTATACGGCATTAATTTCTGCGGCCGATAACTGAGTTGTCTCCTCGATCGAAAGCACCTTCTTTAAATCCAGCAAAATAACCAAACGTTCATCTATTTTTGCAATGCCGGTAATAAAAGCTGAAGCGGCTGTCACCATTAATGGTGGAGGCGGCTGAATGCTCTCTTCTTGTAGCCGAAGGACCTCAGTCACCGCATCAACGATCATACCTACGGTAAGATTATTAATTTCAACTACAATGATACGTGTATCTTTGTTAGCCTCAATATTTGGTAGGCCAAAGCGTTTGCGCAGATCTACTACAGATAAGACGACTCCGCGTAAATTAGTAACACCTTCTATAAAATCAGGTGCGTGGGGCACCGCAACAAGAGGTTGCATTTTTATGATACTCTCGACCAATGCAATATCAACCCCATAGTATTCATTTGCCAATTTAAAGACAACCAGTTGATTCTCCATGTTAAATCTCCTTTAATTAAGAAAATTGAGTTAAATTGTGACCAGTATGGTTAGCCGTCGTTACCGACACCAAGTTCCCTGGTTAGATAATTCCGTCCAATCAATTATTTCTGTAGCAGCCGTATTCTTTATACCCTACCAAAAGTTTAGTTTTTACTCTTTTTCTGCGTTGTATAAGTAGAAAATTTTGTTTTACGCCCTCATTAATATCGCCTGATAACTGGGTTTCTATATAAAAAAAACGTAAAAGGGAGTTGGTCTAAACGCTTTACACGTCGTTTATGCAAAAAGCATGTGAATGACCGATATAATAAGGATGTAGCTCGATTGCTCTGGGTGACATTCTATGACCGATTTCAATGACAAGATGAGTGACAACCGGGTTCTAACTTCTGACAATGATACCTATTTGCGTATCAAATCTAGCAAAAATTCTCATTTGTTGGATATGGTGGTCGGTGCACTAAGTCTGACTGGTGCTCAAGTTACTGGTCATCCACAGTTGGCTGGGTTAGAGCTGGAGAGGTTTGACATTGCCGTCCATAACCTGAATTTGCTGATTCGTAAATTGCAGGATATGGCGTCAGGTCTACGCCTTATATCTATTGATGGTATCTTTAAACGGGTGCAGCGACTGATACGTGATTTGGCGCATCAAACAGGCAAAGCCGTTGATTTGGTTTTGGAGGGCGAGAATACCGAGATTGATAAGGTTTTACTTGATCAATTGCATGACCTGCTTATGCATATCATCCGCAACACCGTAGACCACGGCCTGGAATTATCTATCGAACGGCATGCAACGAGTAAACCGACACGTGGTCAGATTCTTCTCTCGGCCCATCAGTAGGCCCAGGAAATATTAGTACGTTAATAGCACCTTTACCTTTTTTTTATGGGTTAGAAAAATTTTGAGCCGATAAATAGGGGTAGAGCAAACCCCCTATCTTTTGAGTATAAGGCTAATGGACACACTTACAAATCAAGCCAGTGACTCTCACAATGCACCGCTAATTCTGATTGTAGATGACGAAATTACAATGCGTCGCTTATTGAGTACCATTTAGCCCGAGATGGTTATAAAGTGGTAGAGGCTGAGGATGGAGCACAAGCGATATCAATCTTTGAAAGCCTCCAGCCAGACTTGGTTTTACTGGATGCTATGATGCCGTTGATGGATGGTTTTGCCACTTGTGCTCATTTACGAACACTTCCGGCTAGTGAAGGAACTCCTATCCTAATGGTCACCGCGCTTACAGATAATGAGGCTGTAGAACGGGCATTTGAGGTAGGGTCTACTGACTATATTATTAAGCCTGTTCACAAAGCGGTTTTGCGCCATCGAGTACGTCATTTGGTCCGGGCCAAGCAAGCGGAAGATGCTCTACGCCGTAGTGAACGTCTCTATCGGGCTATTGTTGAAGATCAAACCGAATTTATTTGTCGCTTTTTGCCGAATGGGGTCTTGACTTTTGTTAATGAAGTCTACTGTCGTTACTTGGACCGACAGCCTCAAGAACTTATTGGACACAACTTCATGCCATTCATTTCAACTGAAGATATTGACCTGGTTGAACATCACTTGGCTTCGTTGAATTTAGACAACCCAGTTGAAACAATTGAGTACCGAGTAAATAAACCTACAGGCGAAATAGGCTGGCATCAGTGGACCCATCGCCTGATTTTTGATGATCAAGGACACCTGATTGAGTTGCAAGGGGTAGGACGTGATATTACCGAGCGAAAACAAATGGAGACACGCTTACTCAATGCCCAAAATCGGCCGATTTAGGGACTCTGGCAGCCGGAGTTGCTCACGAAATCAATTCACCGTTACAGGTAATAACGGGTCTTAGCCGAAGCTTAATTGACCGCCTTGACCAGGGCGAGATAGACCCGGCTTATTTCAGTCAGAAGTTAGAAACTATTCGCCGAAATGGCTGGCGCTGTGCTGAGATTGTCCGTTCGCTCCGGACTTACGCACATGCCTCGGCAACGCAACTGGAATTGTATGACCTTAATGCATTAGTGCAGGACACCTTACTGTTGATAGAACATCAACTCAAGAGTTGGTCTAATATTTCTGTTACTACTGACCTTGTATCAGATTTACCCTTTCTTCTTTGCGATCGGAATCAAATCACCCAGGCTCTCATTAATCTGCTTACCAATGCTCGCGATGCTATGCCCGAAACAGGCGATATCATCATCCGTACTAATTATGAAGCCAAGACATCACGTCTTATACTTCAAGTTGCCGATACTGGTTCTGGTATCCCTCCTTCTGTTCAGTCCAAAATTTTTGATCCATTTTTCACTACCAAGCCGGTAGGCAAAGGCACCGGGTTGGGGTTGTCCATCATTACCGGAATTGTCAATGCCTATGGTGGTGAAATTAAGGTTGATAGTGTGCCTCAGCAGGGTACAACTTTTACGATCTTTTTCCCGGCTAATCCTCTACCCGTAGTAGCTTATCACGCTACAGCATCAGGACGTTTTGACGATACAGTTTATCCCACTTCCAGGGTAAATGGATTCCCTGGAAATTCATAATGCAGGAGATCTTTATGACAAAAATTCTTATTGCCGAAGATGAACTTGATCTACGTGAGTTCTTGCGAGATGAACTCGATTTCGCTGGATTTAAGGCATCTGTAGTAGCTACTGGTGCAGACGCTATTGTTGCTGCGGCCGAGGAGCGCTTTGATTTATTCTTATTGGATATGCTTATGCCCGGCTTGGATGGCCTGCAAACAATTCGGGTTCTCCGTAAAGTAGCCCCTGGTGTACCAATTCTGGGGCTAACCGGTTATGTAGGACGTGGTTATATGGCTGAGGCAGCGGCTATGGGTGTAACTTGCCTGAGCAAGCCAATAGATATGCCTCGCCTCATTGATGAAATCAGGGAACTTTTGTAGTTTAGTTTTTGTTAAGGAGGTCTTTATGGCCCGTATTCTAGTAGTAGATGATGAGTCGGATTTAGTCGATTACTTGGCTGGTGAACTCAAATTTGCCGGCTTTCAAACGGATACTGCTTACAACGGGGTGGAAGCCATACTTAAAGTTCTGGACCACACCCCAAATGTTGTCCTAATGGATGTGCGAATGCCTAAATTAGACGGTATCAACGCTCTAAAAATTATTCGACGTATTGCTCCAGAACTGCCCGTACTGATGTTTACTGGTCAAGCAGGGCAAGGCGATATGTACGAAGCTACCCGTCTCGGCGCTTTTACCTGTTTGCTGAAACCAATCGCTATAGAGGATTTACTCAATGTACTTCAGCAAGTTCTTGTGCAGACACCGAATAAAAAAATAGATATTCTTCACTTTAATTAACATCGTAGAAGACAAGACCTACTATCTCTAGTTGGCTTACAAATAGATTTTTGATTGCATCTTTACCATAGATAGGGGTTTTAGTCCGAATAAAATGAGGAGAGCCTTATATGGAAAACCAGTTAGTAGTCTTTAAATTAGTCAATGAATATTATGGTATTGATATTGCTGCGGTGGAAAGCATTATTAAATTGCAGCCAATTACTGTAGTACCACATGCCCCTTCTTTTGTTGAGGGCGTAATCAATCTGCGTGGGGCCATCTTGCCTGTAATTGACTTGCGTAAGCGGTTCGATTTGCCCTCTGTCGAGTCTACCAAAGATACGCGCATTGTTATTGTCGAGATAAACGGAGTCATGGCTGGTATGGTGGTAGATGCAGTGACAGAAGTATTGCGGCTCTCCGAAGAGTCTATTGACCCTTTGTCACCATTGGTGACCACATCTAATGCCGCTTTTATTCGAAGCATTGCTAAATTAGAAGGGCGCCTCATTATTCTACTCGACTTGGAGAAGGTAATTATTAGCCAAGAGAAAATAGAACTGGCCCCAATTTCTTTATAAGAACTTTATGAAATCTCGGTCAAGAAGTAAATTTCGATAGCCGATAGTATATAGTAGTTTGATAGCTACAATGCTGAGTCAAGGCGGAATTAAATCTTATGGGACAAAAACTAAGCTTCGATATTGAAGCCGATGAACTTGAAATATTTCTCGAAGAAGCAAATGAACATCTCCAGTCTATGGAGGCAGGTATACTGCGCCTGGAGCATTCCATTGATCCTGATGTGCTCAATGCAATTTTTAGAGCAGCTCATACCCTTAAGGCACTGGCGGGTACTATTGGTCATCATCGTATGGCCGAGCTAACCCACACAATAGAGACTCTCTTTGATGCCATGAGGACGGCTAAATTTTCTCCTGATCAAGCCGTAATTGATGATCTGTTGACCGCTGTTGACATTTTGAAGGCGTTACGGGATGAAATTATTACGCTGGAACCTAGCTCTATTGATGCTACAGCCATTCTTACCCGTTTAGGAGCGGCTCTCACGCCTGATAATCTGGCAAAAGCAAACGGTAGTGGAAAGATAGCTCAAACGTCCCGAGGTGTTTCCGGTTCATTTGAGCACGACTTTGCGGCAACCGAAACAGTTTTGCAAAGCGGACAGACTCTGCTGGAAATCACGTTAACCACCACCGCTACCGCCTTTGCCCCCGCAGCTCGACTTTCACAAGCAGTAATGGCATTAATGGAAATAGGGCGGATTGTAACTCAAAATCCCACAATGATGGATTTAGCCAATGCCCGTCATAACGGTAGTTTATGGTTGATTTTGGCTACTTCGTCCGAGATTGAAACTATTCAGGATATCCTGGCAGGAATTTCTGACTTGGCGGACTATCAGGTACAGCCTTATGAACAAAAGAAGCAGGCGAGTCAGCAGATAGAAAAACTGAGCCCCAAAGTCCCTGCTCCGAATCCCCAAACTGCTGCATTTGAGCAAAGTGGGGAGAAAACCGTTCGTATTAGCGTAGAACGGCTTGATGCATTAATGAACTTGGTTGGCGAACTGGTCACGAGCCGCAATCGCTTGTTACAACTTGAAGGTGCGCTGCGAAATCAACACGGAAAAACCGAGTCGATAAATGATATAGGCGAAGTGAATAGTCACTTTAGTCGAATGGTAGATCGGTTACAAGAGGAAGTTATGCGTGCGCGTATGTTACCGATAGCTTCACTCTTTGATAAGTTCCCTCGTATTGTACGTGATGTAGCCCGAACTGCCGGCAAACAGGTTAACTTAGTAGTTGAAGGAGAGGCAACTGAGCTGGACCGCACTTTGATAGAAGCTATTGGTGATCCATTAGTTCACTTGCTACGAAATGCTATAGATCATGGCCTTGAATCACCAGAAGATCGATTAAAAGCCAGTAAACCGGCCGCTGGTACAGTAAGGTTGACAGCGGCTCATCTTGAAGGCCAGATTGTTATTACCGTAGAAGATGATGGCAGAGGTATTGACCCCAACCGTGTGCGCCGAGCAGCAGTTAGTCGTGAGTTACTGACCGAAGCAGAAGTG
The DNA here is from genome assembly GCA_012032575.1 of Anaerolineales bacterium. The sequence goes on from JAAUSP010000042.1 coordinate 6,786, forward strand.
GCTCAACTCGATGATGACGCTGCCATTGATCTAATCTTTAGGCCTAATTTATCTACCGCCGAACAGGTTACAAAGTTATCTGGTCGAGGTGTAGGCATGGATGTGGTCCGCTCTAATGTGGAGAGATTGAGTGGCTCTGTAGTAGTAGAAAGTAAACTCGGAATGGGTACAACTTTTCGAGTCACTTTGCCTCTCACCTTAGCGATTGTTCAGGCGATGCTGGTTTCAGTGCAAGAGGGGGTATATGCTATTCCACTAGCAAGCATTGTTGAGTCACTTTATTTAGTTGAAACTGACATTCATACGATCAAAAGGTAGTCCTGCTATTTCCTGGCGGAACACAGTCCTGCCTTTGTTAGATTTGCGTGACTTTTTCAACACTTCTGTAAATCCAGCAAGAGCAGACCTGCGGCGTTCACGTGTTGCATCAACCAATGGAACTAGGCCAGCGGTAGTAGTGGTATCTTGGGGAAAGCTTCGAGTTGGACTTATTGTTGACAAAATCATCGGTAAACAAGATATAGTGGTTAAATCGCTCAGCTCTATCATTGGAGAAATACCGGGACTATCGGGCGGTGCAATTTTGGGAGATGGACAGATTGCACTCATCATTGATGCATCTAATCTGATTAACGCAGCTTTGCGTCTGAAGAAACAACCGATCTGAGGATAATATGACAAACGTATTGTTGGATGGACCTATTACTAATTTCCAATCAAAGAATATACTACAGTTGGCTATGCAACATGCCGCACGTGGTCTATCAGATATGGTAGAGCGGCCAATTACTATTGATGTATTAAAGGTCGAGACACTATCGCTCAGTCAGATTATTGGGCATGCAGGCAGCCCTGAAACGGAAATAGTTGGTGTGTATTTGTTGATTGAGGGTGATTTTACGGGGCAAGTTATCTTAATGCTGCCATTACACGAGGCATTTTATCTGGTTGACCTGTTATTGTGTCTTACCCCAGGCACAACCACATCACTGGGAGACTTGGAGCGTTCTGCCCTGGCAGAGGTAGGCAATTTAACGGTTTCCTACTTCTTGAATGAAATAGCGAATCGTACAACCGTATCCTCGCGTCCTTCGCCTCCGGCGGTAATGGTTGATATGTTGGGTGCTATTATGAATGTAATTGCTGCCCCAATGGCTACCGTGAGCGATGCAACTTTGGTAGTCGAAACGATTTTTCAAGAGTCAGGACGAACAGTATTGGGTTATTTTTGGGTCTTACCCTATCCCACAGTAGCCGACAGTGGAGAGTAGAGAAGTATTTTCTCTTTAATGTCCCCTGTATCTCACAAAGGATGTAGGTGAAATTGTGTCTAATGTACGATCAGTATCGATTGGTGAGATGGTAATCAGTGACTCACTAGATGATGTGCTAGTTGCCTATGGTCTTGGCTCGTGCGTAGCTGTCTGTTTATATGACCCAGTCAAAAAGGTGAGCGGCATGCTTCATGCACTGTTGCCAAATATGCCAAAGGGAGAAAAGTTAAATGGTATGCCGGCTAAATTTGTTGATCAAGGTATACCCATGCTTGTGAATGAAGTAATGGCATTAGGCGCGCAAAAGCCTCGATTAACTGTGCATATTTGCGGTGGCGCCCATATGCTCAATTCGCCCGGTTTTAAACAGGCTCTTAATATTGGAGAGCGAAATGTGGTAGCTGCTAAAGAAGGCTTACAAGCAGCCGGGTTAAGGATCAAGGCTGAAGCAGTTGGTGGCAAGAGTGGCCGCACAGTTAAACTATATGTTGCTAGTGGGCTGATAACTGTAAAAACTTTGGGGCAAGGCGAAACCATCCTGTCCTAATATCTAAACCAAGGAGAAATTATGCGTAAAATAATGGTTGTAGATGACGCGCAATTTATGCGAGTCCGTATCTCAAAACTTCTTATCGGTCACGGTTACGAGGTAGTCGAAGCAGAAATGGTAATCAGGCCGTCCAAGTCTATCAAGTGGCTAAACCTGATGCAGTTTTGATGGATGTAACTATGCCTGAGAAGGATGGCCTGGAAGCCTTGACCGAAATTCGAGGTTTCGATCCTCGAGCCAAAGTAATTATGCTAACAGCCCTGGGTCAAGAGTCGATGGTAGTGCAGGCAGTTCAGGCAGGGGCGAGAGACTACGTTGTTAAACCTTTTGATCCTGATCGGATCATGACTGCCCTACAGAAAGTGTTAGGATAATTTGATGACCGCCCCCATTCGAGTACTGGTAGTAGATGACTCGGCTTTTATGCGATACACCATTGCCAAACATCTGGAGAATGATGGGGGGATTAGTGTGGTTGGCAGTGCTCGCGATGGGGTGGACGCCCTCACAAAGGTGCCTGTTTTGTCACCTGATGTCATCACCATGGATGTGGAAATGCCTCGAATGGATGGGCTGACGGCATTGCAGCGGATTATGACTGAATGCCCCACGCCAGTGGTCATGCTTAGTTCGCTGACACAATCAGGGACACGTACTACCATCCAAGCCATGATGCGTGGTGCAGTTGATTTTGTACCAAAGCCCACCGCCAGTACGGATATGCCGTTGGTCATCGAAGAGTTGATTAGAAAAATAAAAACAGCTGCGGGTGCCAGACGGGCGATTCAGAGATTTCCGGCTAGGTTATCAAATGTAGAGACAGTCCCGTTACAAAACCAGACCAAAGTAGAACTGCGCCACTTTCATTTGGGTGATCCGGTTATCGTTATTGGGGCTTCCACGGGAGGACCGCGTGCACTTCAACAAGTGCTCTCTTGTTTACCTGCTGACCTCCCTGCCGCAGTAGTTATTATCCAACATATGCCCCCTGGTTTTACTCGTTCTCTGGCCCAACGCCTTAATGAAAACTCACCTTTAACGGTGCAAGAAGCGCAAGAGGGGGATCGCTTAGCCCAGGGATTGGCATTACTAGCTCCTGGGGACTTCCATTTACAATTCAAAGGTGATAATCAAGTAGCTCTTGATCATGGACCTCGCCGGCAGCATGTTCGTCCGGCTGTAGATGTGACGATGGAAGCAGCCAGTGAACGATATCGTTCAGATGTAATCGGAGTCGTTCTTACAGGTATGGGGTCTGATGGTACTGCTGGAGCAGGTTATATCAAAGCTGCTGGGGGACAGGTAATCGTCGAGCATGAATCGACAAGCTTGGTTTATGGTATGCCACGAAGTGTGGTAGAGGCTGGTTGGGCTGATCGAGTTGTACCGTTACCTGAAGTAGCATCAACGTTAATAGAGGCAATATATCATGGAAAACCTAGAGTATAACTTCGTAAAGAAAAATATTCTGGCTTTGACAGGGGTGGATTTGAGTGGCTATAAAAGCCAACAAATGCAAAGGCGTCTGCAAACTTATCTGCAACGATCAAATCATAGTACCTGGCAAAGCTTTTTCGCGGCAATTCGTCGCGACTCAACCGCCGTAAATAAACTCAGGGATTATTTGACGATCAATGTCTCCTCATTCTTTCGCGACTCAGAGAAATTTGATTATCTGCGTGACAACATCTTACCTGATTTGCTTAACAATCGGCAGACACTGCGAATTTGGAGTGCTGGCTGTTCGCGAGGTTATGAACCATACTCCTTGGCAATGATGTTGGCCGAGCTTAGCGGAAGTCATCGCCAGCATTATATTCTCGCTACTGATATTGATCATTCAGCCTTAGCTTGGTCACAAGCTGGCGGCCCTTATACGGCTGATGAATTAGCCAACATGCCAGTAGCTTTACAAAAACGTTACTTTAATTTGCGAAATGACCGTTATTATGTGACAGAGTCCTTACGCGGGCGTATTACTTTTCGACATCACAATCTTTTGGCTGATCCATTTGAACAGAATTTTGATCTTATCGTCTGCCGTAATGTGGTAATCTATTTTACAACTGAGGTAAAAGATGAATTGTACCATCGCTTTTCTGGTGCTTTACGGCCTGGAGGGGTACTCTTTGTCGGTGGTACCGAAATTGTACCGAAAGCGGCGGAGATCGGACTAAAAACAGTCGGTATTTCCTTCTACCGCCGGGGTGGTACATCTGAAATACCTCATACTGGTGGGTTGAGCAGGCCAAGAGCATTTGGAGGAAGACAAATATGAATGTTAAATTTCTTAACCCTTTTGTTGAAGCTGCTTTTTCGGTACTGGAAGCAGAGGTAGGTATCAAAAATCCCCAGCGAGGCCCCTTATCTCTTCAGCGCTCGGCCTGTACTGCTAACGACGTGACAGCCCTTATTAGTATAGTAGGACAGGTACAAGGAATTGTGCTTTACAGCTTGAGCCAAGCGACTGCTATAACAATTGTTTCTGAAATCATGGGGCAGCCTTTTACAGAGTTTGATGACTTGGCCCAGAGTGGAATTGGCGAGTTAGCTAATGTCATTACTGGCCATGCCAGCAAGCGAATGTCAGAGGCGGATTATGAAGTAAAAATTTCGCCGCCAACATTAATTCTGGGTAAAGGCACACTCATTTCTACCCTGGATTTTGATCGTGTCCAAGTGCCTCTCCTGACAGAGAAGGGTGAAATTCAGATTCATTTAGCCTTAAGAGAAGTATATAATAATGGTGAACAACGAGATGCGGCGGTAACAAAAAATAATGAAATGGTACCGATAGGGTAAAATAATGCGGACCGATATTTTTAACGCTTTCATTGTAGCAGCGGGCGAGGTTTTAGTTTCTGAAGCTAATCTTCAGATCACTCGTGGTCCTCTTACTTTAGAACGTGATGCCTATGTGACTAAAGATGTATCAGTATTGATTAGTCTGGTAGGAGATGTTTGGGGCATCGCAGTCATTAGTTTGAGTTTTGAGACTGCTAAAGCTATTACCGCCCGTATTTTGGATCAAGAGATGACAGATTTTAATGAATTGGCTCAGAGCGGGATTGGCGAGTTAGGCAATGTGGTAGTGGGTCGGGCCAGTACCCGATTAGCGGAACAGGGCTATCGAACTGATATTTCTGTTCCGACTTTGATTGTTGGAAAAGGTTCGCGTATTTCAACGCTGGGTATTGACCGTCTAATAGTTCCTTTGGAGACTGAACTGGGAATTATCCGGCTCGACCTGGCTTTGAAGGGTATAAATGCAGCCTCAGAAGCATCACAAGCAAACACTTCTGCCTCAGCCAACGGTACTGTGCCGATTCGGCAGCGGTAGATCACAGAAATGAAAGCCCACCATTGATGGTGGGCTTTTTTGTTTTACGCGGCTTTTACGAGGGGTTTACAAGGAGTTTACTTACGGAGGAAGGGGGGGGTGATATAATGAGTATACAGTTAACAAAAATCCCTGTTTTGTTTTAGGAGAGGCGCATGAATATTCTTATTGTTGGTGGGGCTGGGTATATTGGAGGTGCTGTAACTGATTTACTCCTCGAAACACCCTTCAACGTACGTGTATATGACTACCTAGTCTATGAAGAGGGCTTTCGAAAGCCCGTTGAGTTTGTGTTTGGCGACATTAGAGATACAGAGCACCTTAGAAGAAATTTGGAGTGGGCCGATGCCGTTGTTTGGCTGGCCGCCCTAGTTGGTGATGGGGCCTGTGCCCTAAATCCGGAATTAAGCACCAAACTGAATCAACATTCGGTTGAATGGCTATCAAAAAATTTTGATGGTCGGATTATTTTTACCTCAACCTGCTCGGTTTACGGTGCCCAATTAGGCGAACTCACCGAAGACTCCCCCTTGAATCCGCTCTCGGTATATGCCGTGACCAAATTAGGAGCCGAGCAATATCTTAAAAACAAGAACGCCCTTATCTTTAGACTGGGCACGCTGTTTGGGGTAGGGGATTTATTCTCGCGCATACGGCTTGACTTAGTCGTTAATGTTTTAACCGTTAGAGCCGCCATAGAAGGAAAACTTACCGTTTTGGGGGTGATCAATTTCGGCCCCTGTTACATGTGAAAGATGTGGCCCAGGCTATCGTAGACAACCTTCAAGCCTCATCCACTGGTATCTTTAACTTACACCGCCAGAATGTCCGCATCGTAGACCTCGCTTATCAAGTGCGCAATCATTTCCCCGACGCCGAACTGATTACCACCAATATGCAATTTCAAGATGCCCGCAACTATCGGGTGAACAGCGATAAGGCCAGAACCGTGCTGAACTGGCATCCACGCTGGTCTATAGATGATGGCATTGTTCAAATCAAAGAACTCATCGAAACTCGTCGTCTCAAGGATATTTCAAGCCCCCGTTACGCCAATCAAGCCTTTTTAGCCAACTTTGCCAATGATTTTATAAACGGTGCAGCATGTACAACCAAATCCATCTATTCAATGGCGGCCTAGCCGTTGACGACCGGGGCGAAGTCGACTTTGTCAACGAGTTCAACTTCGAGGGAGTCAAGCGTTTTTACACGGTTTCCAATCACACGGCAGGTTTTGTAAGAGCCTGGCATGCCCATAAGCTGGAAGCAAAATATGTTACCGCCGTATCCGGCGCAGCGGTTATCGGGGCGGTAAAGATTGACGATTGGGATCATCCCTCAGCCAACCTGGAAGTGCATCGGTTCGTCTTATCCAGCCGGCGCCCCCAGGTTATTTATCTCCCGCCAGGTTATGCCAACGGCTTTATGTCACTCACCCCGGATTTAAAGCTCATTTTTTTCTCCACCGCTTCGCTGGCCGAAAGCCAGGGTGATGATTTTCGTTATCCGGCTCGTTATTGGGACATCTGGCAAATTGAGGAACGGTAGCTTATGCAGCGAGTTATTATTTTAGGAGCAAGCGGGATGCTGGGTTCGATGATTACGGATGTACTGGCCCGTTGCAGCCATCTCCAGGTTATCGCCACCACTCGTTCAGCCGAATTTATCCAAAAAGCCTCCCCTCGCGCAGGGGAGGTTGAATGGCGTTTGTTTGAAATTGGGTCCGAAGCTGAAACTAAACAACAATTGCAACAACTCGGTCCGGCCGATTGGTTCATCAACGCCATCGGGCTAACCAAACCTTATACGCACGACGACAACCCCGCCGAAATTGAAAATGCTATCCGGGGTAATGCCCTTTTTCCCCACTGGCTGGCCCAGACAGCCGCCAAAGTTGGGGGGCGTGTTCTCCAAATTGCCACCGATTGTGTTTTTTCCGGCGCAACAGGCAACTACGTCGAAAACAGTAAACATGACGCCTTAGATGTTTATGGCAAAACCAAAAGTTTGGGCGAAGCGCTGCTCCCTAACCTTCACCACCTTCGCTGTTCTATTGTGGGGCCGGAGCCAAAGGCTTATGTTTTTTTGTTAGAATGGCTGCGCCGCCAGCCACCCCAGGCCCAGTTAAACGGTTTTACCAATCATTGTTGGAACGGTGTAACCACCTACCACTTTGCCAAATTATGCCTGGGTATTATTGAGGCTGAACTGCCGCTGCCTCAACTTCAGCACGTTATTCCTACCAGCCAAATATCCAAACATGAACTACTGCGCTGCTTCGCTCACGCCTTCAACCGAACTGATCTTATGATTGATCCGGTTGAAGCCGGTGTACTCATAAACCGTACTCTGGCTACCCAGAATCAACCCCTTAATCTTGATCTATGGCGAAACGCTGGCTACCCGGAACGCCCTCCCTCGGTGCCGGAGATGGTTAACGAATTAGCAGCCTTTGATTATCGCTTTGCCAATCTCTCAGTATGAAAATATTAACCATCCTGGGTACGCGCCCCGAAATTATCCGGCTGAGTCGAATTATCACAAAACTGGATCAGCTTTGCCAGCAGGTTATTGTCCATACCGGCCAAAATTATGACTTCAACTTGAATGATGTTTTCTTTCAGGAATTGGCTGTTCGGTCGCCTAACTATTATCTGGGGGCCAAAGGTAGTTTTGGGGAACAGATTGGGACTATTCTGACCAAAATTGAACCGATCCTCGTTGACGAAAAACCTGACAAGTTTTTAGTCTTGGGTGATACAAACAGCAGTTTGGCGGCATTGATGGCTAAACGGATGGCTATCCCTGTTTATCATATGGAAGCCGGCAACCGTTGCTTTGACGACCGTGTGCCCGAAGAAGTCAACCGCCGGCTGATTGACCATTCCAGCGATGTGCTCTTACCCTACACCGAACGCAGCCGCCAGAACTTGCTGCGAGAGGGTATTCCGAGCGAGCGCATTTATGTAACCGGCAACCCCATTAATGAGGTCATTCAGTATTACGGCCCCCACATCAGGCAATCGCAAATTTTGGCATCGTTGGGCATAGAGCCAAACGGTTATTTTTTAGTAACCATGCACCGGGCCGAAAATGTTGATATTCCGGCCCGTTTGCAAAGCTTAACAGATGCCATGGCGGAGCTGCAACAAGCCTACAACAAGCCGGTTATTGTTAGCACCCATCCCCGCACTAAAGCCAGGATGGAAACTTTCGGCCTGACTTCCCTTCATCAGCAAGTGCGGTTTCTCCCTCCATTTGGCTTTTTTGATTTCATCACCCTGGAAAGAAACGCTTTTTGCGTGTTGAGCGACAGCGGCACAGTGCAAGAAGAGTGCGCCATTCTTAAAGTACCCGCTGTTACCCTACGTGATGTCACCGAACGGCCCGAAACCCTGGAATATGGCAGCAACATTCTCAGCGGAGCAGAAATAGAAAATATCATCCGCTGTGTAAAAATCGTTTTAGCCAGCCAGACAAATTGGGTAGCTCCCCCCGAATATAGAGCAGAAAATGTGAGTGATACGGTGGTTAAGATTCTGTTGGGGTATCTTTACCCATCCTTAAATCGGTCTTAACCCCAATATTGCATGGTGCTTGCAGGCGGTTAAAAACAAAACGGAGACTTTTAATGATTTTTTTAAGTGCAGAAGTGGTTAGTGGGCTTGGAGAAGATACCTTTTGGACCTGGTTCAAACGAGAATTTAAAGGCAGTGGTTTTGGGATACCCCAATTACTTGCCGATGAAGACGTTCTGTTACGCTATTCCACCCTCGGATTCTTACCGGTTCCGGGAAAAAGCATTGCTTTACTATGGGAACTATTGCCTGAAATGAAGCTTGTCTTCAAATCTCATGAATGGGACGAAAAACTGGCAAAGATTTATGAGTGCGCCAGATTTTGTACCTATCGCGTTGTGAGCACCCCGCTCGCCGTACCTGATTACGAAGAATTTGGCACGGTGGATATTATTCCCATTGGTGTAGACACCAATGTCTTTAAGCCAATGCCCGAAAAAGACTCCCTGCGTGCCAAATATAACATTCCCAAAAATAAACAAGTTGGGTTTTGGTCGGGAACCACCCACCCTATGAAAGGGTTTGATAGATTAAGAGAATGGGCCAAAAATTACCCAGAGGTGCACTGGGTCATCGTTTGGAAACAGCAAACCGAAGCAGGCTACCTGCCTGGGGCCAACAACTTTGTTCACGTTCCTCAAAATATGCTCGCTGAACTCATGAACGCCTCCGATTTTATTTTATGTTGTGGCATGTTGAGGCCATTTTATATGATCGAATGGGAGGCGATGGCCTGTAATTTACCCGTTATAATTTTAGACGACATAAAAAAAGATTTTGTGCCATCACCAAATCCTCGTGATGATATTTTTCGTTTAGGTTGGGACCGGCCAAGTGTAAAGCATGCCTGGCAAAATTATCTGGAACGCAAGGGGGTCATATGGTAGAAATTTCTATCGTTTCACTTATCTACAAATCCAAAAAATTTGCGGATTGGGTTTATAACTCCGTTCTTGAATTTACTCCTCAAATTGCCCGAGGAAATGCAGAATTTTTCTTTGTGGCAAACGACCCTACTGATGATCTGGTGGCGCACTTAGAAAACAAAAAGTATCAGCATGTAGTACAAGTGAATCCCAGGCGCACAGAGCAGGAATTGTTCCAAATGGGGTATGGCAAGCCCGAATACATCCATCGTGTTTATAGAGGTTGGAACAGAGCCATTTTAGAAGCGCAGGGATCAATAGTTGTTTTGGTCAACAGTGATAACTATTTTTCGCCAAATTGGTTAGAAAACCTGTTGAAATATTATCAAAACAACACAGTGGTTTGTTCGCAACTTGTTGAAAGACGGCATCCAAAGTATGGTAGTTTCCCAGGAGCGTATCACGGCGAGTTTGGCAATCATCCCGATAATTTTGATAGGCAAGGTTTTTTAAAGTACGCCGAGCGGGTTTGTAAAACAGGAACTCGCCCTGGCGGCGCTTTTATGCCTTGTATGCTAAACAAAGAACTCGCCATAAAAGCGGGCTTATATCCCGAAGGGAATATTGCCGGTTCTTCCTTTGGTGAAGTAATTGGTTATGGAGATGAAGTATTTTTTAAAAAATTGGGCAAACTGGGAGTGCATCATTTTACCGCCTTCGACTCAATCGTATATCACTTAAAGGAAGGTGAAATGGAGGAAGCGTCCGAGCCTGCGCATCCAACTTTATCAAAGAGTATCGCTGTAACTGAAAACCAACCGGCAAAAAATATCCTTGAGTTTAAGCAAAAACAAAAATTCAGTACTTCTGATATACCCTCCCCCTTATTCTCGATTCTCGTACCCACCTACAACCAGGCTGAGTACCTGGCTGAAGCTCTCGACAGCCTGCTGGCTCAAACTTACGAAAAATGGGAAGCAATTGTTGTAATGATGGGTCAACTGATGAAACACCAGCCATTCTAGAGCAATTTGTAGTTCGTGATAGCCGTATCAAAGTATTTCATAAAGAAAATGGTGGCGTCGGTTCAGCTCTTAATGAAGCTTTGCGCCATGCGCGCGGATCCTGGATTTGTTGGCTCTCGACTGATGATCTTTTTGAACATGACAAACTCAAAGTTCATGTTCAAGCAATCCAAAAGTACCCTCAAGCGCAATTCTTTTTCTCTAATTTCTATACCCTTGACCAATCTATAGGGATTAAACAAGCTGTAGACCGAACCCCTTTCCCTCCGGAATTACAAACCCTGGTTTTTCTCAGATGGAATCCTGTGGCAGGTAATAGCGTGGCGATCCATCGTTCGGTGTTTGATCGAGTGGGCCTCTTTGATGAAACTCTGCGCAACGGTCAGGATTTTGATATGTGGTTACGTATTGCGGCAACTTATCCTGTATACCTGCTTCCATATCGTACCTACACCTCACGTTGGCACTCTCAGATGGGAACCTCGATTTTCACTGAAGCGGGAATCTATGACTCTGCTCGGTCTTGTATTGATTTTTTAAATACTCACGATTTTCATAGCCTGTTTCCTCTTTTGGATTTCAACAAGTCAGGCCACTTAAAAGTGGCTGTGGAGCAAAGCATCCGTCTCGCGCTTGACCCAACTGCTTTTATGTATCAGGGTGTTGGCTTTATTACTCCTCTGCTTGACCGACTTTTGGAATGGATTTCGAGTAAAGTATCTGAACCGGAACGATCGAGATTACTCAACGAAATAGCCAATCTTTCCGATCGGTTTCCCCCAGGACAGATTCCAGAGCCAATCCGACAGGCACTATTCTATTTTGGCCAGATTGGGATGGCAAAATTTCACTACACACCCTATGTCCCCCTTGTAGCGATGAGAAATCGTCTGATCTATTTAAAAACGACTGACCAAGATCGCGAAGCTGAAGCCCTTAAGCGATATCTGGAGCAGATTGATAAACACAAACAAGTTTCACTGGCAAGTTATCTACCTTTACCTGTTTCGGCCATTACAATACAGGCATCTCAGAATTCGGTCAACCTGCATAGGGTCGGTATAGATTTAGAGAACCAGCACCTTCGGGTGAAGCTAAAAGGAGTGATCGAGCCTGATGTCACCTTCGAGACTATAGCGCAGCTTACCGAGACCGAGCCATTAAATGATTTGATGATCTATCACTTTAAGAGCGGTAAGAGCGGGTCTTTCTCTTTGATGACCGCTTTGTTTGAGCAGTGCAGCTGTGGCTATGATTTTGTAGCTGAGAGCCGGAAATTCAGAGAAATATTTAGTGATACCGGCACGTACCCTGAGGTAGCTTTTACAATCAAAACCTCAAATATTTTGGGGGGAGGTTCGGCTACGATATTTCGATTTGCAAATTGGTTGACTGAGTTGGGTATTTCGGTAACCATTTATTCTGATACCTCTCAGCCGCAGTGGATGGAAGTCAAGTGTCGGTTTGTGACTATTTTGAAGGATCAGGAGCGTTATCAATCTATTACTGAACCGGTACTAATCGTCTATTCTGTCTTGGAGTTATTGACAGTCCTTCGCTTTGCTGTTAAGCCGGGAAGGCGCATATTTCATTTGTGCCAGGGGTTAGAAGATTTTCATTATGGTAACCCTGATGCCAATTTAGTCAAACCGATCTTTCAACTTCTTAATTCGTTGCCGGTAGGTCGCCTTACGGTTTCTGATCACATTACCAATCATTTCCGAAAGCAATTTGGACAAATCAGTTATCAAATTACTAATGGTATCAATCACCAGATTTATCAGCCCCGCCCCTCAAAACCTGTTAGTAATGAGATTACCCTGATGACGATTGGCAATCCACTCCACTCCCTAAAAAATATTATCATTATTCAGCAAGCTCTGACCATACTCCGCGAGTTACATCCAACTTGGCCTTTCAGGCTGATCATTGTTTCAGGTCAGGATGTGTCTGGTTATTTCAAAACAGATATATTCGAAGAAGATATTGTCGTAGATACCTATTATACCCTCGGTGCTGAGTCAGTTCGTGAATTGTTTTACGCGGCTGATGTGTATATTAATGCTTCGCGGTACGAGGGATTTGGCTTGCCTTCATTGGAGGCAATGGCGTGCGGCGTGCCTGTTGCGCAGGCCGACAATCAGGGCTTAAAAGGGATAGCCATAAATGGCTTTAACTGTTTGATATTTGCGCCTGACTCACCCGCTCAATTAGCTACTGCTTTGGAACAACTTTTAAGTGATGATGAACTTCGTGAAGAACTTATTCAAAACGGTTTCTCTACGGCGGCCAAATTCTCCTGGGGCCGACAATATCAGGAATTTGTTGAGGTTTTTCAAGACATATTGGGGGTAAATTTCCCTTCAGACCAGGTCGAATATCTGAAAAAACAATTTGTTCTCGCTCTGCCACAGAACTCCGAAGTGGTTTCTTTAATGGAGGCGGGTCATAATTTGTATCTTACCTCGATCATCATCCTCACCCACAATCAACTTGAACACACCCAACTATGCCTACAAAGTATCAAAGCGCATACCCTCGAACCCTATGAACTTATCATCATAGACAATGGCTCGACGGATGGTACACCTGACTATCTTCATCAGTACGAGGCTGCCTATGACAATGTGCAGGTTATTTTCAATCCCGACAATCATGGCTTTGCCGCCGGAAACAATCAAGGGTTGGCCATCGCTCAGGGTGAGTATATTGTCTTGCTCAACAATGATACTGTGGTGACCGAGGGTTGGTTGGCGCGGATGTTAAAAGTTTTTAAACAGTATCCCGATGTGGGTCTTGTCGGGCCGATGTCAAACTACGTCTCCGGCCCACAGTTGGTTAAAGATGCACCCTACAGTAATCCGGCTGAACTAGAGCAGTTCGCGGCACGATGGGCCACCGAACAGGCCGGACAATCGTCGGAATTTTTCCGGCTGGTCGGTTTCTGTGTGATGATCCGACGCGAGGTGATTGCACGGATCGGCGGATTGGACGAACAGTTCGGCAGCGGCAACTATGAGGACGACGATTTTTGTCTCCGAGCAGCTACCGCCGGTTTCAAGGCGCGGATTGCGCAGGATGTTTTTATTCATCACACCGGCAACCAAACCTTCAAAGGCGCTGGGATCGATTATAATCAGAGTTTACTTCGTAATTGGGCACTGTTCAAAGCCAAGTGGGGTCTATCTGCTGCGGTATCTTACGGCACAGATTATCGGCCCTACCTTCAAGTCTTAGACCCTGCCAAGATTTATGTACCTCTGCCGGCTATCGTCACTGTACCGGCTGTAAACGAACGAGGAGTCGCAAAACTACCTTTTAATGCTAAAACTAACTCAGGAGAAAGTAACACTATGACTCATAATAATATACTTGATCAAATGATTCAGACCGCCCAAACAGCCGGGCGCTGGGACCAAGCCATTCAACTGCTCCAAGAGGCGGTTAAATATGCCCAACCCGGCTCGGAAGCGTCCGCTTTGTGGAACAGCCTGGGCATCAGCTATTTCCAGATTGGGCAGTTATCCGAGGCGGAAACAGCTTTTGGGCAGGGCCTTAACACTGATCCCGAGAACCTGGACCTGCTTCACAATCTGGCCGAACTTTATTTGCAGCAAGAGATTTATGACCGGGCTACCGAATACCTCAATCGCGCCCTTCGGGTAAATCCTGATGATGTCAATATCCTGCTTTCGCTGGGGCAGTGCGCCATTATGTTGGGTACATTTGACGTGGCTTCGCTGGCATATCGCCGGGTGAAGGCTCTAGCCCCGGAGACTGCGGGTATTGATCAAATTATTAAAGAGATTGAGTTAGGTGACCAGCCTGGCGAGCATTCGACCAACGGTCATCATTCAACCAAAGCTGATACTGCCAGCGTACAAGAAACTGCCAACGAGATCTTAGCCGCCGGTCAGACCGCCTTAAAGCAGGGTGATTTGGGACAAGCGGCTAAAGAGTTCGCTTGGGTCGTGGCTCAATACCCCGACCTGGCCGCTGCACATATGGCCCTGGGTACAACGCTCATGGCTATGGGGCACAATGAGGCTGCTGCTGCCTCACTCCACCGCGTAACCGTATTATTGCCGCAACTGGCTGCGGGGCATAATCAATTGGGCATCGCCCAGTATCGGCTAGGGCAATTGGCCAGAGCTGAAGCGGCCTTCCAACAGGCCAATCAAGTGGACCCTTCTGATTTGGAGCCATTGCTTAATTTGATTGATCTTTATCGAAGCCAGCAACGCTATGAAGAAGCGTCGGCGGCAGTTAAGGAGGCTTTAACCCTCGATTCCAACCATCCGGATGTGCTCATTGCTTTTGGTTTACTTAGTTTAGAACGAGGTGATCCAGAAGGAGCCGAGATGGCCTGGCAACGTCTGCCCCAGAACACAGTCAATCATCCCGGTGTTCTGGCGTTGGGTCAAGCTTTAGGTTACAGCCAACCCGGAACCAATCCTATAACGCAGATAATCACCCAAGTCGAAACGGCGCAACTTAAAGGTGAGTGGCTGGAGGGGGTGGCAATGCTGCAATCTTTTATAAAACAGAATCAAAGTTTGTCCATAACTGACCGGGCCTTGATTTTAAATCGTTTGGGATATTGCCATTTCATGGCCGGTCAACTCATTGAAGCAGAAGCCGTCTTTAAACAGGGCTTGGAGATTGCTCCCGATCATCTTGATCTCTTGAATAATCTAGCTGACCTCTATGCTCAACAGGAGCAATTCGACCAGGCGACTACATACTTAAATCACGCCCTGACAATCGCTCCTACAGATATACAGCTTTTGCTCTCTTTGGGCCAATGCGCAATCCAATTGGAGGTATATGATGTAGCCTTGCTGGCCTTCAAGCGAGTCCAATCTCTGGCTCCGGAGACCGAAGGCATTAGCGAAGTGGTTGAACAGTTGCAATCAATAGAGGCAGATATCGTGGTAGTATAGATATGACCCAATTAACGCCCAAAGCGATAAAGGAAATCCGGCTCACCCTTGATGGTCAGTCAGTACCACCCTCGTGGCCCTCAGTTTCCTTGTGTATGATTGTAAAGAACGAGGAAAAAATTTAAGGGCTTGTCTGATGTCGGCCGGCGATTTTGCCAGTGAGATAATTATTGTTGATACTGGCTCGACCGACCAGACAGTGGATATTGCGCGTTCGTTTGGTGCGCAGGTAAAGCATTTTGTCTGGATTGATGATTTTTCTGTAGCCCGCAATGAGTCAATCAGGGAGGCCACTGGTGATTGGATTTTTTGGTTGGATGCCGATGATCGTCTCTCGCCGGAAAATCTCAACCGTCTGAAGCAGGCTTTGGTTTCTGGTCAGGCTGATGTCTATAGCAGTGGCATTGTCAGCCACAGCGCCGAACTGGATGCAGCTCGCACGACAGCACTACATTGGCGTTTGTTTCGCAATTTCCTGGGTTTGCAGTTTCACTATCCTCTTCATGAGACTTTGAATTTTACTACTGCCCAGGCTGATATAACTACAGCATATACTAATATCCTCATCGAGCACACTGGGTATAGCCTTGATAGAGAAAAGATTCAAGCCAAAGCGCAGCGGAATTTGACTATTATTCAACAATGCCTTGCCCGCAATCCCCATGATTTGCATTGGCATTATCATCAAGCGGTCTCCCTGTCTCTTTTGGGTAAACATGCCCAGGCTGCCGAAGGATATGAAGCGGTTTTGGCCAATCCCCCTGATAGTTTGAGTCAGGAAGTTGACTTATATCAAGCCTACGTTGCTTTGGCGGCGGCCTATATAAAAATCAATTATCCTGAAAAGGCCCGCGAAACATTCACCCGCGCTCTGAAGGTATTCCCCAATCGGCGTCATCTGGCGATTGCAGCAGGTATGTTCTATTTAGATCAGGATGAGCCAGAGCAGGCTGTGGCCTTGTTTGAGCGAGCCAAATTGCTGTCTCCTCATTCTGACGCTCTGGGGCATATCTGGCCTGATGGTACTTTAGAAGGTTATCTGAGTCAGGCTTACCTTTTGATCGGTAATTTGCGTCAGGCCGATCTTAGTAAACCCAAACCAGGCGAATGGACAAAATTGGCTACTGTTCGCCTCCTCAGGACAGGGAAGACTCGTAGCGCCGAACGTTTGTGTCGCCTGGCATTAGCTGAAAACAAAAATGATACAGCCGCACAAAACTTGCTCAATCTCCTGGTTGAGCAACCTCATGGTCCCTGGTCTCTACTCACGGGCTGGGTTCAAACCCTGTTAACTTCGCCACACGATCCCGTTGCTTCGCATGCTCTTAATCAATGGGCCATTGCGTTAGAGTTATCCTCTGTTGAATTACTACGCCACCATGGGGAGCGTTTGCTTAGCCAAGGTAATTATTTGCCTGCTGCCGAGACATTTTCACTGGTCGTTAGTATGGTTCCAGATCAAACTGAAGGATACAAATCGTTGGCCGTGGCACTCCGTGCCTTAGGCCGGGAAGATGATGCCCTGCTGGCATGGCAGGTTGGGCAAAACATTGCACATAGGAAATATAGATGTTCAGATAATGTTTTGGGTAGGGGCACGGCCTTGCGCCTGCCCCACCAGGGGCGACCGCAAGGGTACGCCCCTACCCAATTCAAAATGTTTTTCTGAATATCTATA
>JAAUSP010000677.1 GCA_012032575.1 Anaerolineales bacterium
TGAAGGACACAAAAGCCGATGCGATTGCGCCGGAAGGTCGAGCGGGCTTCGCCGTCCATGCTGAACGAGATAGTTCCAGCGGTATCGCCACTGATCGCGCCGCGCCAGAAGAAATCTATATCGCCTTGTTTATTTTCTACATCGTAACTGATGCGGAACGAGTCGGGCTGGATATCCATCTGGATGTTGGAGAGTTTGGGCAGAATGGTGCCCAATTGGGGTCGCGGATGGCTACATAAATACGGCGCAAAATTTCGTGCCGGCCCAAGCGGATGTAGCGCAGGTCGCCGGCTTCATACACCAACGACAGCGGCCGGCCCGGAGTTCGATCTGTTCGGGCAGTGGCTCGTCTTTCCCATAATACAACACTGATTTGGATAGCTTCATTGCTTAACCCTCTGTGTTTATGCACTTCTAAAAATCGAAATTGTCGGGGTCAGCGCCCAGGCGTTGGCTTCGATCCAGGCGGTCAATCAGCGCCAGGTCGTCCGCTTCAATTTCAAAATCAAAAATGTCGGCGTTATCCTGGATGCGCTGCTGTTGAACCGACTTGGGAATTGCCACAATGCCGCGCTGCAAAGTCCAGCGTAACGTAATTTGGACCGGATTTTTACCGTACTTCTGCCCCAGCGCCACCAGTTCGGGGACCTGCATGACCTGGCCTTTCATGATGGGCCGCCACGCTTCCAACTGGATGTGATGCTCGCGGCAAAATGCCTGCAAATCGGGCTGCTGCAAATAGGGATGGAACTCAACCTGGTTGACCATCGGCACAATCCGGGCTGTTTCCAGCAGACTCTCCAGGTGATGAATCAGGAAATTGCTGACGCCGATAGCCCTGACCTGTCCGGCCTGGTAAAGGGTTTCCAGCGCCCGCCAGGTTTCCTGAAACTTGTCCTTGACCGGCCAGTGGACCAGATAGAGGTCCAGGTAATCCAAATCCAGCCGTTTCAGGCTGGCCTCGAACGCCTTGAGCGTGGTCTCATAGCCTTGATCGGTGTTCCAGACTTTGCTGGTAACAAAAATATCTTCACGCGGCAGGCCGCTCTGTTTGATGGCCCGACCCACGCCGGTCTCGTTTTCGTAAACGGTGGCCGTATCAATGCTGCGGTAGCCGGCCTCCAGCGCCCAGCGGACGGCATTTTCTACCGCCTCACCTTCGGGAGTGCGTAGGACACCCAGGCCAAGCCAGGGAATTTCGACGCCGTTATGTAGCGGGGTAGTATCAGTCAGCTTTGTGATTCTAACCATTTTCTCTGTGGTCATACCTCATACCAATAATACTACAATCAGATTCCCTTGTCAATACATTGCCGATGCAGCGAAATCAAGGTCGGGTAGACCTGGCGGTAAAGTTGATATTTTTCGTTGTACGCAGCCACACTGTCGGCCTGCGGCTCGATCCGCTGTTGGAGGTGGACGATTTGGGCAACTGCCGTCGCCACATCGGGATAAACGCCGGCGGCTACTCCGGCCAGCAACGCTGCGCCCAGGCAGGCGGCCTCCGTTACTGCCGGGACGCGCAGGGGTATCTGGCAAATATCGGCTTTTAAGCGCAGCCACAGCGGACTGCGTGCGCCGCCGCCCACGGTGTGCAGTTCGGTGATGGGCACGCCCGCTGCTTTTAGCAAGTCAAGATTGTGGCGCAGTTCAAAGGTCAAGCCTTCCAACAGAGCTTTGGCCAGGGTCGCCTGAGTGGTGCTAAAGGTCATTCCCAACACAGCCCCTTTGGAAGAGTTATCCCAAACAGGGGTCCCACTGCCGGAAAAGTGGGGCAAAAATAGCAGACCGGTCGGACCAGGTGGGGCCTCGGCCAGAAGTAAATCGTAGGCATCCTGGCCGGCAGCTTTGGCCTGCTCTTGCTCCCATCGGCCCAGCGTATCCCGATACCAGCGCAGCGACAGCCCACCGCTGTGATTGAGGGTCATGGCCAGGAATAGGCCCGGCACAACGTGGCGATAGACCGAGATATTGCCCTCGCGCAGAGATTTGTCGAGGGCCGGGGTCTCCATCGCCACCTCGACTACTTCGGCGGTGCCGGTGGAGACCATCGCCAACCCCATCCGGGTGATGCCGCTGCCCAGGGCGGCGCAGGCCTGATCGTGCCCGCCGCTAACCAGAAGTACCTCGTTGCTCAAACCCAACTTGGCGGCCAATTCCGGCCGCAGTCTGCCGACGACCCCGCCGTTAGCCGGGGCCAGCCGGGCCAGGCGTTCCCGTTCGATCCCACAGCGGGCCAGAATATCATCGGCCCAATCGCCTGCCGCTAAATCATACATCTGGGTGCGGGAGGCCAGGCAGTGACTGATGACGGCTTCTCCGCCCAGACGACGCAGGAAGAAATCTTCGTATAATAAAAATTTATGAGAATTTTGCCAGATTTCAGGTTCATGCTGCTTTAACCAGAGCAGCTTTGGCAGAGAATTGACAGTGTTGGCGGGCATACCTGTCCGGTTGAAAAGCACCTCGACACCAAACTGCTCGGTCAGCCAGGCATTTTCAGCTTCGGTGCGGGTGTCCATACCCAGGATGGCTGGGCGGAGGGGGTGTCCGGCCTGGTCAACCGGGATCACGGCTTCACCCTGGCAGGAGAGCGCCAGGGCCAGCGGGGGGTCATCTTTGGCCTGATCTACGGCTTCTTGCAAGGCCGACCAGGCCAACTGCCAGACCTGTTCCGCGTCCTGCTCGGCCCACAGGGGGTGGGGGGTCAGGATCGAATACTCGCGCGCACTTCGCCCAAGTATCTGCCCTTGGCTGCTAAAGACGATGGCTTTGCAGCCAGTAGTGCCAATATCCAAACCGATGATAGACATTGGATAACTCTCCAAAACAGTTGAGGCTGAGGCTAAGGCTAAGGCTGAGGGTGAAGAGTCCTGCTTATTCTTAGCCTCAGCCTTAGCCTTAGCCTTGAGTAACTAATTATCACATTTGCGTTATTACGGCGTAACAATTACCTTCAGCGCCTCACCGCTGGCGGCAAGTTCAAAAGCCTGGCTGATATTGTCCAGGGGGAGGGTGTGGGTAATCAGGCGCTCGGCGGGAATGGCCTGGCGATTCAACAGTTTCAGGGCCAGTTCGTGATGGGTGGGGTGATAGGAAAACGCGCCGACCACTTCGATTTCGCCGTAGTGGATGCGGTTGCCGTCCAGGGTGGTCATAGGATTGGCTTTGGGCAGGCCGCCAAACAGGATAACTCGCCCGGCCTTGCGCACGATTTCAACGGCCTGGGTCTGCGTGGCCGCGACAGGATTGGCGCAGATAACGATGTCGGCCCCGACGCCATCGGTCTGCTCCCGGACGTGGGCAGCCAGGTCCTGATTGAAGGGGTCAATAATGGAGTCAGGCCCAAAGCGTTGAGCAATTTCACGGCGCGGCTCGTTGGGTTCCGACACAATCACCCGCGCGCCTCGCGCTTTGGACAGGGCAATGTGCAGACAGCCAATCGGCCCGCCGCCCATCACCACCACTGTATCGGCGGGGCTGGTGCCGGCTTTATCGTGGGCGGCCAGAACGGAAGCGAGCGTTTCGGCCAGCGCGCCTTCGGCAAGGATAAGCCGGCGGGCATGGGGTGGACAATGCCGTTCTCCAGCAAGTCGCCGGGAAGCACCACTTTTTCGGCAAAGCCGCCGGGAAAACTGGGGCTAATCCCCAGCAGACGTAAATCTGTACACAGGTTGAACATTCCCCGCCGGCAGTAGTAGCAGCGTCCGCAGTGAATATCGGTGGCAATCGCCAGCCGGTCGCCTACGGCATAATGTTTGACGTTCTGGCCGACTTCGATCACCGTCCCGGCCAATTCGTGGCCCTGCACCAGCCCCTCGACGCCTGCCGGGGGACCTTCGCGCCAGCGCCGCAAATCGGAACCGCAGACGCCGCAGGCCTCAGATTTGAGGATGAGACCGTCGGCGGGTACAACTGGTTCGAGCAGTTCTCTTATTTCAAATTTTTGGGGACCAACTAAGAATGCAGCTTTTCATTTCACGACTCCATCGTCAAATTGACCCCTCCTCCCCCACCCCTCTCCCTGGCGGAGAGGGGGATGTGCGCCAGCGGAGGGAGAGGTTTTTATTGTTGGTGGTGTGCTCTGGC
>JAAUSP010000678.1 GCA_012032575.1 Anaerolineales bacterium
CGGGGGTGATGAAATCCTCCCAGTGGTGGGTGCCCTGGGAACATAACCCACGGCCTCTGCCGCACCGACCAGCAGCACCCGGCTCGCGGCGGTGCGGTTCGGGGTGGACATGACGAGCAGGCCATCGGGCGCCAGCCGCGCCGCCGCAGCGTCCCACCATTGCTCCCTGGATGATAGGGTTGGCGGTGGCCCTGTTGCTGCTGTTGGGGATTGGCGCTTTTCTGCTCTTTTCCGGCCGGGGCGGTCAGCAGACGGCTGATGGCAACACCGTTGTCGAAGGCCAGCCGGTTGCAACTCAAGCTGGCGATAACAACCTGGCTTTGCAAACCCCCAGCGGCGGTCCAACCAACACCCCCACCCCCAGCGGGCCGCAGTTAGCTATTCCGGTGGTGGAAGTGGTATCGGCCCAAGTTCAGCCGATCCTCCTGGGCGCTTTGCCCAGCACCGACGAAGCTCTGTTAATGGTCAAAGTGCGAGTGCAAAATGTGGGCAACGCACCGTTTGTCATCTCCACCAATGACTTTTCGGTGCGTACCCGTGACGGCAAAACTACGCTGCCCGAAGCAGGCGGTACCACCAGCGAAGAGGGACTAAAACGGCTCGGCGCGATTGACCGTTTTAACAATTTGAATTTAACCCCCGGTGGTAGCGTCCCCGAAAGTTTGATTTTTGAAGTCGAACCAAAAACGTACGATTTTGAACTGATGTTTGAACCGTCCGACCTCTCCCCCATTGTTTTGGGCCTGGGCACGATTCGGGCGGGTGATGAATTGTCCCTGGCTTTGGGGACTCCGGTAGCGGAAGAAACCGAAGAAGCGGTGGCGGCTGCGGCCAGCACCGCCACCCCCACCCTGGAGCCGACGCCCACGGCCACCCGCCCGCCGGTTATCCCTGCGCCGCAGGTGGTACCCAAATCGGCCCTGGTGGGAACGATTGCCTATGGTGTCTTTAATGGTAATGATTACGACCTTTTCCTGGGGCAGGTGGATGGCTCCGGGACCAAATTTTTCCGGGCCGGGGCCAGCCAGCCGTCCTTCAGCCC
Organism: Anaerolineales bacterium; assembly: GCA_012032575.1. Next base: position 1,043 of record JAAUSP010000678.1, read on the forward strand.
TGACGGCTCGCGGATTGCGTTTCATTCCTGGAAAGGCGATTCACGGGGACTGGTGACAATGGACATTTCCGGGGCCAACGGTACTCTCATCTCCAACTTTATCGAAGATCAACTGCCCACCTGGATGGCGGATGGCGAGGATATAATTTACCTGAGCCGTCGTTCTGGTGGCCGCCAATCCCAACTATTCAGGGTTAACGGTTCGACTGAACTGGCCGAGGCAACGCTGGTTGGTGAAGGCGAATATCCCAGCGTCAACGCTCAGGGCAAATTGGTCTTTAAGGGCTGGGGAACCACCGCTTACGGCCTCCGCACCGCCACCAGCAAAATGGAGGACCTGCAAACCGTGACCAACGTGGACGAAGACACGGCTCCGGCCCTCTCACCCGACGGTGAACAAATCGTCTTTATGTCACGGCGCGAGGGTAACTGGGAGGTTTATATCGTCAATACTGACGGCAGCGATTTGCAGCGGCTGACCAACGACCCCGCCGAAGATGGCCTGCCCACCTGGTCGCCCGACGGCAACGCCATTGCCTTTGTCAGCAATCGCGGTGGTCCCTGGGCGGTCTGGGCCATGACCCCCGATGGCAGTGGTCAGCGCCAGCTTTTTACCATGGAAGGCTCGCCCGACGGCCAGGTTGGCACCGATACTTACGCCAGCCGCGGCTGGGCCGAAGAAAGAATCAGTTGGACGAAGTAACCTGGGGCAAGGTTAATGGTAATATTTGAGGAACTGAGGGAACTAAAGGAACTCAACCCTTTTAGTTCCCTCAGTTCCTTTAGTTCCCTGGTTGATAGCTGTTGGATGGTAATAATAAATATAATATTTAGTAAAAAAATTATAAAATTGACAAAAGAATTCCCCTCCCCTATAATCAGCCTGCTTAGAGGTTTAATAATCGCCAATCTCTAATCTCTCTTAAAAGAGGAGGTTGTCTGTGACACGTGTTTTGTGGGTAGAAAAACAAATTGATTACGAGCCGCAGGGCATCATGTCTATGTCGGCGGTGCTTAAGCAGGCCGGGCACGAAGTCGCCCTGGCTATTTGCGCTCAGGAAGACCCGGTTCAATTGGCCAAGGAATTCCAGCCGGATATTGTTGGCTACAGCATGATGACCGGCTCGCAGCATTATTATTTTAAGGTCAACCGGCGCATTAAGGAAGGGTTGGGCCAGAAACCGGTCATGTCGGTTTTCGGCGGGCCGCACCCTACCTTTTTCCCGGATATGATCCACGAAGACGGCGTGGACGGCGTTTGCGTGGGTGAAGGCGAGGGGCCGCTGGTGGACCTGGCCAATGCTCTGGGCAACGGCGGTTTTCACCCCGATATTCCCAACTGGTGGTTCAAGGTCGAGGGTGAGGTGGTCAAAAACCCGGTGCGCCCGCTCATCCGTAAACTGGGTGATTTGCCTATGCCTGATCGCGACCTGGTTTACAGCAAGCATGCCCCCACCCGCAACAGCCCAATCAAGCACTTTATGGCCAGCCGGGGCTGCCCCTATAACTGCACCTACTGTTTCAACCACGCCTGGTACGAAATTTATACTCGTGAAAAACGGGGCTACCAGCGCAGCGTCGAGTCGGTCATCGAGGAAGTTAACTGGGTGCGGGAGCACTATCCGCTGGAGCAGGTTGTCTTTCTGGATGATTTGTTCATTATCTATGTAGATTGGCTGGAAGAGTTTGCCGAAAAGTTCCCCAAAGAAGTCGGCCTGCCCTTCTTCTGCAATGTCCGCTCGAATTTGATTACCCCGGAAAAAGTGGCTTTGCTCAAAAAAGCCGGAGCCAATACCGTCAGCATGGGTATCGAGGCCGGCAACGACCGCCTGCGTAACGATTTACTCAAACGCAAAATGTCCCGCGAAACCATCATCGAATCAGGCCGTATGCTGCACGAGGCCGGGATTAACCTGACCGCCACCAACATTCTGGCCCTGCCCACCGGCACTCTGGACGACGACTTTGACACCATGCGGCTCAACGCCGAAGCCAAAGTTAAATATGCCCACGCTTTTCTGTTCCAGCCTTACCCCGCCACCGAATTGGGTGAATTTACCAAAAAGAACGGTCACATGGCCGGCAGCTTTGACGATATTGGGGCCATCGCCTGGGACAGCTCGATTTTAGTGCGCGATGATAAAGAAAAGACCCAGATGGAAAACCTACAGCGCTGGTTTGCGCTGGGGGTCGAATTTCCCTGGCTGGAACCGTTCATTCGCTTGGTCATCAAACTGCCGCACAATAAAGTTACCGATAATCTTTACTGGTGGATTCACAAGCTGTGGAAAGGTTGGGCCATCACCCACCGGGTCCATCCCATCAAAATCACGCCCAAAGTCATCTGGAATAACGCTCGACATTTTATGCAAATGGAAGCCTAAGTTCGCCGGACAACAGACGGTAAACCGCAAACAGAAACATAAAAAGTCCGCAGTGTAACCTGCGGACTTTTCATTTAACCCTGGACAGGTCTTTGACACTCCCCTTGAATAGATTATAATGAGCGCGTTATTTTAAGGAGTGAGGCATGACCGTCGTCGTTTTTGGCAGCATTAATATGGATTTGGTGGTTCGTACGCCGCGCCTGCCCGCCCTGGCCGAAACCATCACCGGCCATGAGTTTTTTACCGCCCCCGGCGGCAAAGGCGCTAATCAGGCTGTGGCCGCCGCTCGGCTGGGCGCGCCGACCAAAATGGTGGGCCGGGTCGGCGGCGATGCTTTTGGCCTGGAACTACGCCAGAATTTGACCGCTGCCGGAGCGGATGTCTCCGCCGTTTTCACCGATCCAGCGGTCAGTTCCGGTGTGGCGGTGATTGCTGTGGACGATCAGGCCCAAAACAATATCATCATCGTGCCCGGTGCCAATGGCCGGGTGGGCGAAGATGATCTGAATCGGCTTGAGTCCAGCCTGGTTGGAGCGAAAGTGCTGCTGCTTCAGCTCGAAGTGCCGCTGCCGGCAGTGGTCAGCGCCGCCCGATTAGCCCGGCAGCAGGGTGTCACCGTTGTGCTTGATCCCGCTCCGGCCCAACCCTTGCCCGCCG
>JAAUSP010000679.1 GCA_012032575.1 Anaerolineales bacterium
GCCGAAGTCGCCGCCTGAATTCTGCACACCCCTCCGGGGGCTATGCCCCTGGACGCCGGTCAGAGCCGAAGGCCCCCTGCGGGCAGACCGGCTTAGAGCGATTCTTGGGCCTCCAGAGCGCCACCAATGATGAAAATGGAGTCCAAAAGCATAGCTTTTGGGCCTCCGGTAAAGCTATCTTTTCGAGGAGAAAAAACCTTATGCCAGGCAAAACCTTTGTTAAATTTCCTGTAGTAGACAAACACAACAATTTTGAAACTTTCGTCCCGGTCGGCATTGTTGAGGGCCAGAACCCCGGCCCGACCCTGGCCGTGATTGGGGCGGTCCACGCCACCGAATACGCCGCTCACGACGGGGTGGTGCGTTTCTGGGAATCGCTGGACCCGGCTGAGCTTTCGGGTAAGGTATACGTGGTGCTGGCGGCGGATGTAATGGCTCTGTGCAGCCACACTCAATACACCAATCCGATTGACGGCAAAAATCTCAACCGGGTCTGGCCGGGCAAGGCCGATGGCACGCTGACCGAGGTCATCGCCTATACCATCACCCAGGAAGTCATCAGCAAAGCCGATTACGTGGTTGACAGCCACGGCGGCGAGTTTGATGAAGCGATTGACCTGTTTATCATCACTCACAAAAGCCGGCCAGCCCGACCTGGACCAAAAAACGCTCGACTTCGCCCTGGCCCTGGGCTTCCCCTTTGTCGAAGTAACCGATGCGTCACGGTACGGTCTTGGGCAGCGGTACGGGCGCGGCGGAAGCGGTCAAGTAGCGGCCGCCCCGGCTGTCACCCTCGAAGCGGGTGGACGCGGCCTGCGTGAAGAGCGGCACATCTCGGCGGTCTTCAATTCGTTGCAGAATGCCGTAAAATTCCTGGGTATTAAGCCGGGCCAGCCGGTCCCCTGGGCTGGCCAAGCCATCAAACTCGACCACGGGGTGATTCTCAAAACCACCCAGTTGGGGCTGTATCAGCCCGCCGTGACTGTCGGCGACTGGATTGAAAAAGATGCTGTCTTTGCCCGCGTCTTTGATTTCGACGGCAGCCTGCTGGAAGAGATTCGCGTGCCGGAGGCCGGGGTGGTGCTGGATGTCATCAGCGCCCGCGGAATCAAGGCCAACGCCTTTGCCGGGAAAATCGGCGTGGTTTGAGAGGTGAGGCGAGGAAAAGTGAGGCGAGGAGGCGAAAGAAGTCTCGACTCTTCGCCTCTTCGCTTCATCAAGAGAGGAATAGATTTGTGACCGTTCAAAACAGAGTAGCGATTGTTACCGGCGGCGGCAGCGGCATCGGCGAGGGGATTGCGAAGGCTCTGGCGCACGCTGGAGCGAAAGTTTGTATTGCCGATATCAGTCCGGCCGGTTTGGAGCGGGTGTCCGGCGAGATTACCGCCAGCGGCGGCGTCGCTTTGGGGGTGCAAACCGATGTCAGCAGCGCCGAAAGTGTGACGGCGCTGTGCCAAAAAGTGGCTGACTCGTTTGGCCGGATTGATATTCTGGTCAACAACGCCGGGATTATTGCCCCGGAGGTTGAAATTGACGAGATGAGCGAGGTCACCTGGGACAAAATCCTGACCGTCAATCTGAAATCTCAATTCCTGTCCTGCCAGCACGCCGTCCGGGTGATGAAAAAGCAGGGCTATGGCCGGATTGTCAACATTGCTTCGCGTTCCTGGCTGGGTGGCCGTGGGCTGGCCAATTATGCGGCCTCCAAAGGCGGAGTGGTCAGCCTGACCCGCAGCCTGGCCATCGAGTTGGGTAAATACGGCATTACCGCCAACTGTGTCTCGCCGACGCTGGTGGTCACGCCGCTTTTTCTGAACATGCCCAAAGAGGAGCAGGAGCAGGATTTACAAAAAGCAGCCAAAAATCCCATTCCCCGCCTGGGTACGCCCGCCGATGTGGCCTGCGCGGTGTTGTTCTTTGCCAGCGATGAAGCCGAATTATCACCGGACAGCATCTTTACGTCGGCGGGGGGGCCGATTTGTGGACGTCCGGGACGTTGTAACCTGAGTTTGGAGCGGTAACGATAGAAGGAACCAAAAATGATTATTGATTTCGAGTCCAAGCCGCCCTATAAGAGCTTTCTGGGAATACACTTCTTCCGGCCTCGCCCGGCCGTGGAAGACCCGGTCACCGGCAACCCTTTTCGCCGTTGGCCGGATTACCCCGCCTTCATTTGAACAGCAGTCCATCGAACTGTTTGTGCAGGAGATGGACGAAGTCGGGATTGACCTGGCCGTTATCACCGGGCAGCATACCGGCCCAACCGGCCGCAGCGCCAGCAACGATGACATTGCCGAATTGGTGCAGCGGTATCCGGGCCGTTTTGCCGGCTTTGGCGGAATTGACCCGCGCGAGCCAGGCCCGGTAGATGAGGTTCGCCGCTGTATCGAGACGCTGGGCTGTCGGGGCATCGCCATGCTGCCCGGTTGGAGCGACCCGCCCCTGCGCGACGATGATGAAGCGGTCTACCCCATTTACGAGACCTGCCGCGATTTGGGCGTGCCGGTAGTCATTACCAGCAGCCATTACATCGGCCCGGATATGACGTATTCCCTGCCCATTCACATCCAGAAAGTAGCCTTCGATTTGCCCGAATTGACCTTGATCGTCGGGCATGCTTCCTGGCCCTGGACCCTCCAAATCTGCGCGGTGGCCATGCGCTGCCCCAATGTTTACCTGATGCCGGAATTCTATATGTACATTCCCGATATGCCCGGCGCGGAGGATTACGTCAAAGCGGCCAACAGCTATCTGGCCTACCGGATGCTCTACTCTTCCTGTTATCCCAGCCGCTCCCTGGGCCAGGCTCTGGCCGAATTTAAGGCGCTGCCGCTCAAGCCGGACGTACAGGAAAATCTGCTGGGGCGTAACGGAGCGCGGCTGCTGGGCCTGTCAGATGGCTAAAGGCGCAACCCGATGCGACTGAAAGACAAAGTTGCCTTAATCATCGGCGGCGGCAGCGGCATTGGCCGGGCCATCGCGGTGCGTTTTGCCGTCGAAGGGGCGCAGGCAGCCGTGGCCGACCTTGTGCCTGAAGCCGGTCCAGGAAACTGTCAGCCTCGATTGCGGCTGAGGGCAGACGCGCCTCCTTTTTCCCTGTGGATGTGACTGAACGGGACCAGATTCGGGAGGTCCTGGCGCAAATCGAAAAACAGTTTGGCCGGTTGGATATCCTGGTCAATTCGGCGGGGATTGCCGGACGGGGCCGGATCGAAGAGGTTGACGAAGACCTGTGGGATCGGGCGGTAGCGGTCAATCTGTCCGGCGTATTTTGGGCCTGCAAGTATGCGGTCCCGCTGCTCAAACGGGCCGGGGGCGGAGTCATTCTGAATCTTGGCTCGATTGCCGGGCTGCGTGGCTGGCCGGGCAGCGCCATCTACAGCGCCACCAAAGGCGGGGTGGTGATGCTCAGCCGGACCCTGGCTGCCGATTATGCCCGCGAAAATATCCGGGTCTGGGCCATTTGCCCTACGGCGGTGGATACACCCATCGTCAATCAACTTTTCGCCAAAGAAGCCGATCCGGCAACAGCTCGCCGGACGTATGAGGCCAAAGAACCGATGGGCCGGATGGTCACCACCGACGAAGTGGCTAACACGGCTGTGTTTTTAGCCTCGGATGAAAGACCGCCGTACACACCGGAACCCCTGATTATTTAATGCCTAAACAATGAGATTCTTGTACACAGAACAAAGATATTAAGCCTGAACTTGGGCCTCACTTGTCAAGCCAGGGATAACCACCATCTCCCGGAGTTTCAGAGCCATAGTGACGATCTGCCGGCCAAAGTCGGTCAAGTAGTATTTGTAACGCTGGCCGACCTTCTTGATGAGATGGTGGACCCGCAGCCCGGCCCGCACCGCGGTCTCGAAAATCGTCCAATCGCTTTCCAAATCACAGTAGGCCGTGGCATAACTCAAGGCAACACTACTCCCACAGCCCTTACAGAGTGCCTGCGGTTGACCGTAACTGGAACCATTTTTGACCATTTTGCCCTGTCGGAATGGCAGACCATAGTAGCGACAGCGTTTGTTGGGACAATAAAGTGTTTCCCACTCCATTTTGGTATCCTCGCTCAACATTG
>JAAUSP010000680.1 GCA_012032575.1 Anaerolineales bacterium
ATCCATTAGAACAGACAGTCGAGGCTCACCAGCATGTCGAAAAAGGGCATAAAAAGGGCACCGTTGTTTTAGATATTGGTTAACCAAAGGAAGATTTTTTTGACTTTAAAACACAAATCACACAGTTTTTGAAAAAATGAAAGAGATGAATATGAACCTTCGTTCTACACTGGATGCGTCTCGTTTACTGGTAGTGGATATGCAGGGGGTCCTGATCGGTGGAGCCGACGAAGGGCGACAGCGTCTGCAACAAGCCCTGCAACAGATACGCAAATCAATCTTACTGGTTTACTTCTCAGGGCAGGACCTGGCTACCCAAATCGAACAAATCGAACAAAACGAATTGTTGTGGCCTGATTATGTTATCTCGTCGGTCGGTACTGAAATTCATCGTTTGCCGGGCGAGTACCCCTTGAAAGAATGGTTTCGCTACATCCAGGCCGGGTTTTCCCGGCAGGCCATTGTAGATTTTTTGGCAGCAACTTATCCCCAGCTAGAGTTACAAGCTCCAGCATACCAAACACCTTTAAAAGTAAGTTATAACTTCAAAAATGCCCCAGCCGAAGCGTTAGATAAACTGTACCAAGCACTCCTTGAAGCCCAGTTGCCGATTAAGCTGGTCTACTCGTTTGACCTCTACCTTGATGTTATCCCGGAACGAGCCGGAATTGGTCCAGCCGTCCAATTTCTGAAAGATTCGCTGGCTTTATCACCCAATCAAATTTTTGTTGCGGGGCATAGCGGCAATCATATTGACCTTTTTCAATATGGCTTTCGTGGCATTGTGGTAGGCAATGCCACCCGCCGGCTGAAAGAAGCGGTTCAACTCCAGGCCTATTTTAGTCACACCTCCCACGCCGAGGGACTGTTTGAGGGTCTTGACCATTATCACTTTTTTGGCCCGCCGCCGTCAGCGGCCACGCCTGACCTGACCCGGATTGCCCTGGAACAAGCCGTTTCATCGCTGCGCCGCAATATTACCCCTATGGGTTTTTCGGCGGCCAGCCTGACCGATAACGCCCTCACCGACAGTGACTCTAACTATTTTGCCGTCTGGAGCCGCGATGGTATTAAAACCGGGTTGTGGAGTTTGGGTCTGAATGACCCGGAGCTGACCGCCTGTTTTCGCCACACCCTGGAACTGCTGGCCGAACACCAGACTGAGAGCGGCCAGATTCCGGCCAATGTTCAAATCGAAACCCGCCGGCCCGACTATGGCGGCATCGGCGACATTGCCTCAATTGACTCTGTTCTCTGGTTTGTGATTGGGGGATGTCGTTTTGCGGCTTACACCGGCGACCGGGCTTTTCTAACACGGCTCTATCCTCACCTTAAGCGGGCGATGCAGTGGCTCATCGCTCATGACTCTAACAACTGTGGCCTGATTGAAATCCCTGAATCGTCCGACTGGATGGACCTCTTTCCCCGTTCTTACAACGTTCTGTACGACGAAGTGCTGTGGTATCTGGCATGTCGTGATTTTAGTGTTGCTACCGCAGTAATGGCTGAGAATGCCCAGACCTATCTGGAGTTGACTGCCCGGATTCGACGCAAAATTATCCGGCAATTCTGGCCGACGTCCAAAAAGCTGTCGGATGCCCGCGAGTCATTTGCCGAGACGCAGTTTAGCCTGGGCAATGCCAAATATATGCTGGCCCAAATCAGCCCGTTTGGCTTCTCCTGGCGCTGCGATATTTACGCCAATTTAATGGCCGCTTTGGTTGGACTGCTGGATGAGCACCAGATGGAACAACTCTTTCACTTTTTATGGGGGGTAGGGTCCAATGTGCCCTATCCGGTCAAGTGTCTTTACCCAACCATCCACTCCGGAGCCGGTGATTGGAAAGATTATTTCGTGACCAATCTTCTCAACCTGCCCGACCATTATCACAATGGCGGTATTTGGCCTTTTATTGGCGGGCTGTGGGTGCGCTTTTTGGCCCAACTCGGCCGCACCGAACTGGCGCATCGGGAATTGAATGCTCTGGCCGAAGCATGCCGGTTGGGTCTCTACCAGGAATGGGAATTTAATGAATGGCTGCACGGCCTAACGGGGCGGCCAATGGGTAAAGCCCACCAGTCCTGGACTGCCGCCAGTTATGTGGCCGCTTATCAGGCGCTCCACCATGAGCAGGTGGCCGCTGATTTTGAACCGCTGACGGAAAGTATGTTTGTTTCACCGGAGAGGAAAGAATGACTCGACAAAACCGCTGGCTATTTGTTTCAGATGTTGATGACACCCTGTTGGGTGATGAGGTCGGCTTGCGCCAGTTGGCTTTAATGTTGCAGGCTCGGACCGACTTGATTACCATTACAACTCAAGCCGGCCTTGTGCCAGCGTACGCCGGACCTTGGCCGAAGTGGTTCTTCTGCCTTTTCCCGATTATCTTATCGGGGCGTTAGGTACAGAAATTCAATATGGGGTTACAGGTAAGGCTGTCGAACATTATCAGCTGGTGCTCAGCCGCGCCTGCTTTACCCAGGGCGAACCGTTGTGGGATCGAGCACGGATTGTGATTTTGCTCGATCAACTGGGTTTGACTGCTCATCCCCCTGAATTTCAAACCCCCTTTAAAGTCAGCTACGATCTGCCTGACCCGACCTTGCTGACCCAGATTTTTGATAACCTGGCTGCCACCGGTCTAGAAGTAAAGGTTATTTACTCAGGTAGCAAAAATTTGGATATCATCCCCCATGTGTCGGGCAAAGGTAGCGCCATCGAATACTTGCGCCGGCGCTGGGTATTCGGCCAGACCGGGTCGTGGTGGCTGGCGATTCTGGCAATGACCTGGAAATGTTTGTTGCGCCCTACAAAGGAATAGTTGTTGCCAATGCCACCGCCGAGCTTAAACAAAAGCAAGGCGACCACATCTATCACGCTCAAACAGCCCATGCGGCCGGTGTGTTAGAGGGCTTACGCTTCTGGCAGGTGATCCAAAATTAATTTCAAAGAGGGTTTGCTCTGAGGAGGTAACTATGATGAACCGACCCAATTCTATTTTAATGTTGTCAATTCACGGCTATGTTAGCGCCGAACCTGAACTGGGGAAACCGGACACGGGGGGTCAGGTGGTTTATGTGTTGGAACTGGCTAAGCGTTTTAGCCGGCTTGGTTATCGGGTTGATTTGGTAACCCGGCGTTTTGAAGACCAACCCGAATTTGATGAGGTTAATGATAACTTTAGGATTTGGCGCATTCCTGTAGGTGGGACAAAGTTCATTCGTAAGGAGGACTTCCATGATTACCTGGGAGATTTTGTTACCAACTGTTTAGCCGCTATCCACAATCGCGGGCGAAATTACAACGTGGTTTATTCGCACTATTGGGATGCCGGCTGGGCCGGTCAAAAGATTGCCGAAGAGCTGAGGATTCCTCACGTCCATACGCCTCATTCTTTGGGTTGGTGGAAACGGCAAAATATGGGCCAGGATATGGACGAACCAACCATGGAACAGCGCTACCGTTTCAAAGAACGAATTAGCAAAGAATTTCTAACCTATCGCAACTGCGATCATATCATCGCTACCACTGACCCCCAAAGCCAGCTTTTGCGGGAACAGTATGATGTACTGGAACGGCATATAACTGTCATTCCACCCGGTATGGATGAAAATCGCTTTTCGCCGGTACGTATGGCCGAAACCCGCCGCCTGATGGAGCGTTATGATTTACAAGCTCACGATGTGTTAACCGTGGGTCGGATGGCCGCCAACAAAGGCTACGATTTGTTGCTTCAAGCCATTCCTTACGCAGCCGAGCTGGTTCCCGATATCCGTTTAATTGCCGCTGTTGGCAGCGAAAACTCACAGCAGGATGAAGCCGGGGTGGCCGAACTCAAAACATTGGCCGACTCACTGGGCATTACCGATCGGGTAGTCTGGGTAAAATATATCCCCGACGAAGACCTGGCTAACTATTACCGGACAGCCGGGGTATTTGCCCTCTCTTCGCGCTATGAACCCTTTGGCATGGCCGCGATTGAAGCCATGGCCTGTGGTACTGCCACCATGTTACCGCTCAGGGCGGCTTGTCGAATTTGATTGAGTTTGGCAAACACGCTCTCTTCGCCGAC
>JAAUSP010000681.1 GCA_012032575.1 Anaerolineales bacterium
AGTAATACTTATCTCATCCAACCACGATTTGGGATTTAATTTTCTCCCAGCGCAACTCCTCAACCGTGTCCGCCCGGTCGAAGAAATACTCTTCCAGGTATGGCTCGATTTCCATACGCCAGATGTCTTCGATTTCGTCGCCTAAATTGGGCCGCAGAAAAAAGGTGACGCCGACTTCATAATGGCGGTCGGCGATGGTGTGGTTCAGCTTCTGCAGCAGGCCGACCAGCTTCTCGACCGGAAAGCCGGTTTGCTGCTGCTGGTGGTAGCGGCGCAGCAAGTCGAAGTTGGGATAGAGGGCGATAAAGGCGAAGCGGCGGCGCAGGGCGTGGTCCACCAGGGCAATCGAGCGGTCGGCAGTGTTCATCGTGCCGATGAGTCGCACGTTGGCCGGAATGGTGAACGCGCCGCCCCCGGCCAGCGGAATGGCTCGCTCCCGGTATTCCAGCAGGTACATCAACTCGCCGAAGACCCGGCTCAGGTTGGCCCGGTTGATTTCGTCAATGAGCAGCACGCAGGTATCCTGCCGATGCTTGGCCTTTTCACAAAACTCCAAAAAGCGCCCCGGCTTGAGCGGATAGGTCAGAAAATCCCCCTCGCTTTCGGGCCGGATGCCCTGGATAAAATCCTCGTAGGCATAGGCCGGGTGAAACTGCACCAACTCGAGAAAGCCATCCCCTCCGCCGATCAAATGCCGCGCCAGCTTTTCGGCCACAAAAGTTTTGCCCGTCCCCGGCGGCCCGTACAAAACCGCCTGCCCCTTCCGCTCGATGGCCCGGACCCAGCGAGCCAGTTCAGCTTCGTCAAGGGCGGTGTCTTCGGCGAGTTGGGGGAGGGGGTAGGGTGGATTGGATGTGGTAAATTTTTCTATCAAGAAATCCTTTTCAGTAAGGAGTATGCCTTCTGAAAGGAGTTTTTTCCGGTTTTTTGGATTGAATATCGCTTCTGCAATTTCTGTTTGATGACCATTACGGAATGGTGTAGCTTCCCAATCGTGAAACCTTTGAGCTATATAATCAAATGTTGCTTCATATGCCCCCTTAAGTTCACTTTCAAGTTGTTTAAATTCATCTCTAGTGAGGGTGTATTCACGGATATCTGGTTCATTCGCTTTCTGTGTGAAATTAAATGTTTCAAAATTTCTATCTAAATTTATCTGATTGACTATAAAAGCAAGACTGATTTTTCCTGAGAGTCCGTCTGCTCCCTTGAATGATAAGACTGCCCAATTCCCAAAAATGAGGCGAAGTGTACGTTTTTCAGCAATGCTTTTTCCATGACGAAGCGTTACTGCAAAGCGTTGATCTTTAGAGTCCTTAATTAAAAGCCGCTCACAAATTTTTTGCAAGAGTTCAAAAGCCCATTCTGCTTCTTCTCGGTCTACAAAAATTTGAGAAAAAGGTTGGGCCAGTCTTTTTTCGGCGTCGTATACGATGTCTTGCTGTTCTTGATCCAGGTTCACGTCGGTTATCCTTTCCAGTAGATATTCCGGCTGAATTTCTTCTCCCGCCTCCTCGCCTCCTCGCCTCCTCGCCTCCCACTCCTCCACCGCGTACTCCTCTCTCTCCTCACTGATGTCTTGATAAAACGCCGTCAAATGCCGCTCGTAGCGCAACTCCGACTCCGTCAGCGATCCGGCGAAAAGCTGTTCGCGTTCCTCCGGTTTGAACAAGGCTTCGGCAATTTCGGGGTTGTGTTGTTTCCAGTGGGAAGCGCGTTTCCAGGTGGAGAATTTTTGGGCAATAAAGTCGAGGGTGGTCAGGTAGGCGGTTTGCACATCGCTGGTCATGGGCCGGACAAGGTCCGGGGGGAGATGGTAGCTGCGGACTTCCGGCTCGCCTTCTTTGCGGGCGAAGGCGAAAAAGTTGAACCGTTCATCCCAACTGACCAGCGAGGCCAGCAGGGCCAGGTCCACCCGCGCCGGAGCCGGCCCCGGTCCGTGAAAGCCCAGCACCAGCCAGCCGCCAAAATTCAGATGCAGCCCCATTCGACCGGAGCGCCGGGCCAGAGTAATGGCAAAACGGGGATCGTACGCCCCCTGAATCCCCAATCGTTTCGCCGTATCCCGCAACAGGTCAAAAGCCCAGTCCGCCTCAGCCCGGTCTGTAAAAATCTGGGCAAAGGGTTCGGCTAATGGGGGTGAATGTGTCTCTGCCAACCATTCCTCCGATATTGGGAGATTGGAGATTAGAGATTGTTTAATCTCCAATCTCCAATCTCTAATCTCCAATCTCTTAATATTATATCCGCTGCCCGGCTATTCGCTAGTTCAAACTCTATTTATGTCATCCGCGCAACCGTCGCCAGGGGGACGCGCCGGCTGATGCGCTGCCGCTGGCTGGCCCTCGCCCGGCCTTACTTTTTATCATCACCGTTCAGTTCCTTGCAGGTCCAACCTGTTCGGCTAAAGTGGGTTATGCTGAACTCATCAAATTGACCTGATACCTGACCGCCGAGAGGAGCCGACCATGTTGACCAATCCATCATCCCTTCAACCAAAATTCAACCCTCACAAACCGCTCTTGAAATTGCTGGCGTTGCTGCTGCTGGCGCTGTTAATCTGGCAGACCGGTTCACTCGAAGCCCGCGCCGACGCGCCCCAGCGAGAAGCTCCGGCCCCTTCAACCGCCGTTTGCCCCATCGCCGAACCAGACTGGCTCGATGCCTACCAGGGCCAGGTGGTCAGCCAGCTTTTCCAGACGGTGGCCCAGGTCGCCGGGACGATCGGGCCGGAATCACAGTTCACGGAGCGGGTCAACATCCTGCTGCTGGGCAGCGACAGTCGCCCCGGCGAAAAATTTGGCCGCACCGATACCATGATTGTGGTGACGATTGACCCGCAGGCCAAAACAGCCGGCATGCTCTCGCTTCCACGCGACCTGTGGGTTTCCGTCCCCGGTTACGGCGAATCGCGGATCAATCAGGCTCACCGCACCGGCGGCGTCGAAAATTACCCCGGCGGCGGTCCCGCCCTGGCCGTAGCCACCGTCGAGGCGAACCTGGGCATTCCCCTTGATTTTTACGTGCTGGTTGATTTTGAGGGGTTCCAGCAGGTCGTGGACACCCTGGGCGGGATTGACCTGTGTGTGCCCGAAGCCATTGACGCCGCCGCTTATTACGGCTACACCCCCGAATACGTCAACCCGGCGCAATATTACAGCTTCGTGCCGGTGTCGGCGGTTGACCCGGCGGCTGCGCCCGCGCCCACAGCGACGCCTGGGGCGGTGGAAGAGTCAGTCGAGCAGGACCGGGGTTACGAATTCCTCTACATCGAGCCGGGCTGGCACACCCTCGATGGGCAACCGCGCTGACCTATGCCCGCAGCCGCGCCTCCATCACCGCCGACTTTGCCCGCGTGCAGCGCCAGCAGGCCGTGCTGTTTGCCATCAAAACCAAAGCGCTGCAAATGAACGCCGTGCTCCAACTGCCGGAGCTGTGGCAAAGCCTGGGCCAGACCGTGCAGACCGACCTGAGCCTGAGCCAGGCTCTCCAACTGGCTCAACTCGCCTATCAGATTGACCCGGCCCACATCCAAACAGCCGCCATCAGCCACGACCAAACCATGAGCTTCCGCACGGCCAAAGGTGCGTCGGTATTGCTGCCCAAACGAGCCGAAATCGAAACCCTGGTCGAGTCCATGTTTGGCCCCGTCACCCCCAACCGCCCCGCCCACCCAGGCCGAAATCGAAGCCTGCCTGGCCCAGCCCAATGCTATCGCCCAGGCACAGCCGCAGGATTAAATTCAGCGCTCAAGGAAATTGACGCTTCCCGGCCAAAGCAGTAGACTATCGAGCGGGATAACTGTTGGCGTACAGTTATCCCGCTTTTTGTCAAAGCTAAAATTTTTATCACGAATGACGCGAATAAACGAATCTCACGAATATTTTTCTAAATTTTATAAATAATTTGTGTCATTCGTCCATTCGTGTTATTCGTGATTAAAAAATGTCCGGTAGTAAATTTTTCCAACAGAAGAAAGGATGAATAAATGCCAAAAATTGTCTTTATTGGCGCGGGTAGCACCGTTTTTGCCAAAAATTTGATAAACGATATTCTCAGTTTCCC
>JAAUSP010000682.1 GCA_012032575.1 Anaerolineales bacterium
TGATGATACTGGTGGCGTAATGCGCCCAGACAAACAAGGGCAGCCGGAACCATGACAGCCCCGGCGCACGCATCTTATGAATGGTCACAATAAAGTTAATCCCGGTAAAGATAGAGGAGAAGCCGGAGAAAAACGCGCCCACCGCCGCAAAAATCACATAGCTGTTGGAATAGGTGCTGCTGTAGGGGGTATAAAAGGTCCAGCCGGTATCCACCCCACCGAGCGCCAACACCGCCACCGTAAAAATACCGCCGATACTGTAGACATACCAACTGGCCAAATTGAGGCGGGGAAAAGCCAGGTCTTTGGCTCCGATCATCATTGGAAGCAGAAAATTGCCCATTGTCGCCGGGATGGAGGGGACCAGGAAAAAGAAGATCATAATGAAGCCGTGCATGGTGAAGACACGGTTATACATATCGCCCGTCATCACATCCGCGCGGGGAGTCATCAACTCCAGGCGAATGAGCATAGCGTAGATACCGCCCAGAACAAAAAACATCGAAATCGAAATCAGGTAAAGCAGGCCAATCCGTTTGTGATCGGTGGTCAACAGCCAGGATTTGGCGCTGTAACTAACATTGAGATAATGCTCGTGTGAAGTAACCAGCCCCTTCTGGCGGGGGCTGCCTTTTTCAAGCTGCGTCGTGCCAACCATTATTGTTCGCCTCCATCAGGCTTTAACGATTTCAAATAAGCCACAATTTGTTGCAAGCCTTCATCACTAATTTGGCCCTGATAGGTGGGCATAATCGAGGGATAACCGGCCACAATTTTAACGCGCGGGTTCACAATGGACTCACGCAAATATTCCTCATCTGCTATCACCGTTTGACCGCCTTCCAATTCCACTTCTCCACCAAATACACCCACCAGCGCAGGGCCGCGACCCTGCCCGTCGGCCTGATGGCATGTAACACAGCCAAGCTGCTGAAACTGAGCCGCGCCGGCTTCGGCCAGGGGTACATTGCCGCTGTCGCCGGCCAGCCACTGCTGGTACTCGGCTTCGGGCATAACAATCACGCTGCCGCCCATCTCGGCGTGATCGGTGCCGCAAAACTCGGTGCAAAACAGATGATAGGTGCCCGGCTCGGTCGCTTCAAACCACATGCTGGTGTAACGCCCCGGCAGGACATCCTGTTTGACCCGGAACGCGGGGATATAAAAGCTGTGAATGACATCCTGCGAGGTCATAATCAAGCGGACGGGCCGATTGACCGGCACATGCAGTTCGTTGATTTCATCCTGCCCTTCGGGATGTTGAGCTTTCCACATCCACTGCTTGCCGACGATGTAGATTTCCAGGGCGTCAATGGGCGGACGGTATAAATTGAAATAAGCCATTGCCTGGATGACAAATACGGCCAGGGCCAGCAGCAGCGGGACAAAAGACCAGAAAAACTCCAATTTGGCGCTCTCAAAAACCAGGCCAGACCGGTCGGCTTTGGTCCCGCGCCGGTAGCGAATGGCAAACAAAAAAATAAAAAAGAAGACCAGCACGGCAAAGAAGACACTCAGACCGACCAAAAGAAAGTAGACGCTATCTACGCCGCTGGCAATGGTTGAGGCTTGATCAGGAAATAATGGAAATTCCCACATAGTTTTTCTCTTCTGTCTAAGCTTTTGATAACGACTCGCCCAGTTTGCGGCCCCGTTCGCGGCGGAACAACACCATTACTACGGCCCCGATAGCCGCTACGGTGGTCAGCCCGGCCAGGCGAATAACATTCATAATCGCTACAGTGTACTCGCCGACGACCGGATCATAGTGATAGCACAGCAGCAGCAGTTGGTCTACCGGCGAACCGATTTTGTTGGCCGTGGCTTCGACCAGGCCGAGGCGGACATCCCTGGCCGGAAAATCAATGCCGTAAAAGTAGCGGGCAATTTTCCCTGCGGGGGTGACAACCATGATGCCGGTCGGGTGGGCGTATTCCTGCTTGTCCGAGTCGTATTGATAATAAAAGCCGGCGGCCTGGGTCAATTGGTCAATCGCCGCGTCCTCGCCGACCAGGAAATGCCAGCCGGCCCCGGCTTCAGGCTGGCGATACTGCTCCAGGTAAACTGCCTTCTTGGCCGTCGCCAGTGCCGGCGTATCTGTCGGGTCAATGCTGACCGTAATCACCTCGAACTGGTCGCCGATATCGAAGGTCAGATTATTCAAAGTAGCCGCCAGACCGTTAAGCACCAGGGTGCAAAGCATCGGGCAGTCATAGTAGGCAAAAACCAGAATGACCGGCTTCTGCCCAAAATAATCGGCCAGTTGAACTTTTTGCCCTGCTTCATCCTGAAACGTTAAGTCAAGCGGTAGTTGTTGATTTAAATTCTGCTCAAACCTAACTCCCTTGATGAGTTCATCGGTCGGGTGGGAGCCTTGAGCGTGAGCGGAGGGGATGGAAATAGAAGCTAGAAGATAGAGGAGAGCCAGGAGTAGGGAGTAGGGAGTAGGGAGTAGGGAAATACGAGGCCGCCGCCCGACGATGGGTCGCCGGGCTAGTGTACTGCGCCGGGCAAATCCGGTTAAAATATTTCGAGCCTTGAATCCTCTATGCTCCATCTTCAATCCTCTACCCTCTCTCCCGTTATTCTCCCGGTGTTCGCGTGGGCAGCCCCTGTTCGAGGGTCAATTCCATCGCTCGCTCGATGGGGATGCGGACCACCCCGGCTTCCTTATCCACCCAGCCGTAGTTGTTCAAAATTCCATCCTGCTCATTCGCCATTTCCTGCATATCCTGCTGCGGGTTGCGCTGCAATAAAGGCCCCGGCGGAAGTCCCTGCGCTTCTTCCAGCAAGGGTGGCGGCGGGGCGCTGCGGGCGGCCTGGTTATAGTTCAGAAAGTTGTACAACAGCCCAATAACAACAAAAACAACAATGACTACCCCCGCCAAAATCCCGGTTAACCAAACCAGGTTGCGCAGGTTAACATCTCTGACTTCATAACCCAGTTTCAGGCTTTCTTCAGGAATGGGTTGAGGCTTGTGTTCTTCCATGATCCAATATTTTCTCCTCTACCCCCGAATCGTACAGAGGGAGCAGCGATTTTTGCTTTAACTGCCAGATAAAGCCAGCCAGCCAGAGGCCGCCAATGGCAATCGGCGCGACAATCAGCAACCAGTCGAGATAGAAGGTTTCGTGATAGGCCGGGACAATCAGCCAGTACAGGTCAACCCAGCGCATGAACATCACCAAACTGGCCACGATCACCAGCCACCGAATACGGCGTTTGACCGTCCGCGAAAGCAGCACCAGGAAAGGTATTACAAAATGAAAAACCGTCAGCAGAAAGCCGACAAATTCCCAGCCGCCGTTGGTGCGGCGAAAAACCCAGGGCGTCTCTTCGGCAATGTTGCCCGACCAGATGATGAGATATTGGGAGAGGGTCATATAAGCCCACAGCATCACCCCGGCCAGCAGAAAATTGCCCAGGTCGTTAACATTTAAGGTTTCGACGGCAGCAGCCAGCGAGGTGCGCTTCATCAGCCAATTCAGGCTGATGATAATAAAGGCAAACGCTGCCGCCACCGCGCCGGTGGCGAACATAAAGCCATAAATGGTCGAGAACCAGTGCGGCTCGATAGACATCATCCAGTCAACCGAAGCAAAGGTCACGGTCAGGCCAAACGCACCCAGGCCCAATCCGCTCAACCCCCGCAGGCGGCGGCCCGAAACAATATCGAAGGAGTGATCCAACTGGAGCAGCCAGCGGTTGAGCAAAAACGCTAACCCGATCCAGACCACAAAGTAAAGCACCGTCCGACCGATAAAAAAGGGCACATTCAAGTAGAGCGCTTTGTGCTGCAACAGTTCGTCGTGGGCTACCACATCGGGCCGCGCCCATTCGTACAAAACCGGTAAGCCGAGCAAAACAGGGATAAACAGCACGGCCAACAGCGGCAGGGTCAAGATACCCGCTTGCAGAATCCGCTGGGTCACGTAGCCCCAGCCGCCGCCGGTCATATTGTAAATCATCAAAATCGCCAGGCAGCCCAGGGCTACCTGGGTCCAGAGGATGAAGCCGATGAGATAGGCCGGGAAGAATTGGGCCGGACTCAGAAACC
>JAAUSP010000683.1 GCA_012032575.1 Anaerolineales bacterium
GGCCACAGAGATACGGTTGGATGGGTGATGCGTGATACGTGATGCGTGACTTCTTACGCATCACGCATCACGTATTACGTATCACTCCTGTTCCCTTTTTTTATGTCAGCGTCCCGTAAATTTTTTGGTAGCTGTCGTAGCGGGTTGCGGATACACTACCCGCAGCGACAGCCGCTTTAACGGCACAACTCGGTTCGTGGCGGTGGGTGCAATCGGCAAAGCGGCAACCGGGAGCGAAGGCGGCCAGATCGGGGTAGAACTGGATCAGCTCGCTTTTAGCCAAGCCGCTCAGGCCAAACTCGCGGATGCCGGGGGTGTCTACCACAAAACCACTTTCGCCGAAGGGCAGCATGGTTACCTGGGTGGTGGTGTGCCGGCCTTCGCCGCTCAACTCGCTGACTGCGCTGGTGCGGAGCTGCAGGCCGGGCTGCGCTGCCGCCAGCAAGGAAGATTTACCTACCCCCGACATGCCGGCCAAGGCAGTGATTCGCCCCCGCAAGCTGTCGCGTAACACTTCGATGCCGTAGCCGGTCAAGGCGCTGGTCAGCAGGACCGGATAGCCCAGCGCCCGGTAGGGCTGCAAGGCTGCCTCGCAGGCGGCCACATCTTCCGCCAGGTCAATTTTGTTAACGCAGATAATTGGCTTCAATTTATTCCGTGCGGCGGCAATCAGGTAGCGATCAAGCAGTTCCGGCCAGAGTGACGGATTGCGCCAGGAAGCCACCACAAGCAGTTGGTTGGCGTTGGCCACGATAACCTGCTGGAGGTGGCTGCGGAACACATCGGGCCGGGCCAGGGCGCTGTGGCGCGGCAGCACCGCTTCGACAATGCCCCGGCCGGTGCCATCCTCAAAAATCAGCACGTTATCGCCTACGGCGACCACGTTGGTGAAGCCCGTTTCTTCGGCGCTGAGCGAGCCGCGCAGGCCGCACATCAGCGTGCGTTCCCCCAACGCTACCCGGCACAGACCGCTGCTGACTTCAATGACGACGCCTTGCTGGCCTGTTTGTAGCGGCAGTGGTGAATTGGCCTCATTCGGTTCTTCAGCCACTTCGGTTAGCGCCATCCCTTTGATATTCCGGCGGCGTTCTCGTTCGCCGCGCGGCATGACCCGTTCGGCTTGTTCAAAATCGAGTTCATCAGGATCGGCTATATCGCCGGGCTGCCAATCTTTGCGCCGGCTGGGTTTGAGTTGTCTATTATGTTTGAGTTGCTTTTTAACTTTTTGTATTTGGCGGCGTTCCCGTTCTTTTTCAAAACCCATTTTGATGGAACGCTGCAAGTGTTTGTCGTGAGATTTATCAGCCACGGTAAAGGTCTCCCTTAAAGCGATTCAAAAAATCGAGCACAATCTGATTAAATTCTTCGGGTTTTTCCAGGTTGGGTAGATGAGCCACATGGGGCATTATCACTTTTTCCGCTCTGCTGATCCCGGCTGCCAGCAAATCGGCAATGGTGAGCATGTCAAGCACATCTTGATCCCCAATGATAACCAAGGTCGGTACGTAAATTTCGTTCAAGCGGGTGATAGCTGCCGGGTCAAGAGGTTGGCGTTCACCTGTGTCCTCCGACCGATGACAGAGCTGAGTTAACATTTCACGGACGCGCTCCCGAACAATCGGGCTGATCTGCTCTGGTGTGCGTCCGGGGCCGTCTACCCACAGTTGCAGGTTCAGTTCAACGGCCTGGGCAATATCACCTCTGGCCAGGGCGGCATCACCGGCGGCATCTTTCTGTTTGGTTGCCTCATCGGTGAATTCGTAGCCCCCTAACGCCGAGCAAATCGGAAGAAGGGCCTGAACCATGGACGGATAGGCCAGAGTGAAATCAAGCGCGATGCGTCCACCATTGGAGACACCTAACAAAAAAGCCCGGTCAACCCCCAAAAATTTTAGAAGGCTGTACAAGTCCTGATGGTCTGAATAGGTGACTCCGCCGGTTTCAACGGTTCGAGAGTTGCCAAACCCCCGCACATCATAACGGATGACACGATGGTATTGAGCCAAAAAGGTAAACTGGTCATCCCACATCCGTCTATCAGCTATGCCGGCGTGGATCAAGATAAGCGGATAACCTGCCCCCATTACTTCATAGTACAATTGTGCCTGGTTTACTTCAGCAAAACCGGAAATGAGAGGTACTGCTGGTGAAGGTAAAATAGTCATTAAATTTCTCCTTCAGTAATTAATCGAGACAAATAGAAACGGCCACAAGGATATGACTCCCGGTGGCCGCTAACAACTTTATTTAAATTACGACCATCAACATCCAAGGATTAGACCCCAGTTGATGGCCGTTACAAGATTAACAGAAAACGGCCACAGGGTAAGGATGCACCTGTGGCCGCCGGAGGGTCAACAAAAAAACGAGCTACACGCCGGCAACAGGCGCACACATACGACGCAAAACAGCTTGTGCAGTATTAAGATGGGACATATACGTGCGCCTCCTTTCGGTAGGGATGGTATGGTTAACAATAGTTGCAGTGTACTACAGATTAGGTGAGAAGTCAAGAATATTTTGACAAGCCGGTAAAGGTATGTCAAACTGTGACCGATCCATACCAACTTGAGGCGATAATGAACGAACACGTGGCGATAGACCTGAAGATCGAACATCTGGCGAAACATCGGGCGGTTATGCCGCTGGTGGTGGGATGGGTTGAGCCGGAATAAGGAAATTCGATAGGGGATGAACCCCAACCATAAAAAAAGCTCAAGTGAATTAACCACCGGAGCTTTTTTGAGTGGTTAAGGAATTACTTATCTTTTTTCAATACGGGCAGACCGTTGGCGGTCTCAGCTACCTGATAGCCGCTGGGCACAGCATCAAGCTGACCCTCTTTTGCTTCTTTGGCAAAGAAATAGATGGTACTCGTGCGTCCGTTTTTCAGGGTGGTTTCGCGGCTGTGCAAATAGTAAACATTCCCGCGAGAGTTTTGGTAACTAAAAGCCATAATATTGTCCCCTTCCTTAGCTATTTGATTAAGCCTGCATCGCTTAATCTAAATTGTTTTTTGGGTCAAGGGTTACTTGACCTTAAATAGCCTGTTCTGTATAAAGTGTAGTATAGCATGGATTTTACATAATGTCTACAGACATTGTAAAACTCGTGGGTTGGGGAAGAATAAAGCCCTGTGAAGCCGGCGTTATTTGTAACTCGATATTGCCGCCCTCGATGCGGGCGTAGAAGATACTCGTTTGTTGAGACTGCTCATCCTGGGCGATGATGATGGCCAGCAGCGTTTGCTTGTCGCCTTCCCCTTTGCTAAAGAGACAAAACGCGCCATCGCTGCCAGCGCTGGACTGATCGGCCACGCAGCCTTGCTGGCTGGTGTCGCCGCCTTCCATCTGGACGTTTGCCAGCCGTTGGCCTGCATCACCTCGGCGGTGTAGAAACTTTTGACTTCAGCCGGAGTTTGGGGGGTGGTAAAGGCAATATAATTGACCCCGCTCTTGGCCACAGCCTGGATCATCAATTGAAAAACTAACGGTATTTCCAGATCAGCTTTGGTGGCTCCTTCCAGGGGGGGGACATCAGACCATAATTCGCTCACCGTGCCGGCCGAACTGCTGAGGCCCAGCCACGAATTGAGCATTCCGCAGCCCAGTGTGAACAGCATGAGCGTTGCCAGAAAAAGCACAAACCCTTTTTTCATGATGCCTCCTGCAAATTAAGATGCGATGATGAGTGAGGCGAGGACGCGAAGCGTTTGCTAACCTCATTTTACTCAAGATAACATAGCCTCAGGAATATGATAGTCAACTGACTGGTGTCGAAAATAGGTGTTGTAGAGTTCAGCATAGTGACCGCCCCCGGCCATGAGGCTGTCGTGAGTGCCTTCTTCGATGATCTGGCCCTGGCGCAGCACGATAATGCGGTCGGCGTTTTTGATGGTGGAGAGGCGGTGAGCGATGACAATGGCGGTGCGTTCCCGCAAATCAGGTCCAGGCCCTCTTGAAATTTGCGTTTCGGCCGAGAGGGTCAATACTGGCGGTGGCTTCATCTAAAATAATGATCGCAGGGTCCTGCAGCAGCACGCG
>JAAUSP010000684.1 GCA_012032575.1 Anaerolineales bacterium
GTTACTATCGCATCCTGAGTAACCCTGAGCAAAGCGAAGGGCGTATCGAAGGGTGATTTTTAGACTAATTCCGAATTCAGGTTATTGGCGAAAATGAGGCAAAACATGCTCACCCAGCAAATGGACGGCAGCCCGCCGATCCGGCCCCAGAGGCGGGCCAAAGCTCAAGTGATCCACCCCGGCCTCGACGAGGGGCTGCAAACGGGCAATCAAATCCTGCGGATTGCCCACCACCCCAATCTGTAACATCCGGTCATCCACCAGGCCGATGGCCTTCTCTAGATCATCTTCCACCATCACTGCCCGTTCAAGCGGGGCGAAATCCTCGGTGGTCAGGCCCAGGCGCTGCAAAATCAGCGGGCTGAGGGTGTGGCCGTAGTAGGCTACCTTTTCGGCCAGGGCGCGCCGGGCCGCCGTCCGGTCGTCGGCCAGGGAGACCCAGATACAGGCGGGAAAATCGAGCGGGGGCAGCGTATCTTTTCTGGCCCGCTGGCCCTCCTCCAGGTACGGTTTGACCCCAAAGTAGTGCTCCGGCGGAAAGAGCAGCGGCAGAACCCCGTCGGCCAGCTCGCCGGCCAGGCGGAGCATGCCCGGCCCCATCGCCCCCAGGTAAATGGGGGTAACGCGGGGCGCGGGAAAACGCAGGTAAGCTTCACTGCTCCAGCGCAGAAATTGGCCGTTCATTTCGGCCCGCTCCCCGGCCAGCAGCGCCCGGATGGCGGTGATGGTTTCGCGCATAGCGGCCAGAGGTTGGCCGTGCGAGATGTCAACCCATTTCAAAAAATCGGCGGCCCCTGCGGCCAGGCCCAGGTTAAAACGGCAGCCGGATAGCTCATCCAGAGTGGCGGCCAGCATGGCAATTTCACTGGGGTGGAGGGTGTACGGGTTGACAATACAGGTGCCGATTTCGATGGATTGAGTTGCCGCGGCCACCGTGGACAGAATGACCGGGGCGCTGCGCAGGAACAAATCGTTGCTGACCCAAAATTGATCAAAGCCATGGATTTCGGCAAGCTGGGCCAGGGTGACATATTCGGACAGGCACAAATCGTTGTTGAGGCGCAGGCTAAAGCGCATGGTTTGACCCGACGATGGCTTCGGCCTCGATTTCCACCAGGTATTCATCGCCGATCAATTGGGCCTGAACCAGGGTATTGGCCGGACGAATAGAACCAAAACGCTCGCCGTGAACCAAAGCGACCGGCTCCCAATCAGCCACGCGGCGGACATAAACACGGGTACGGACGACATCACTCAGACTGCCGCCCAATTGGACAATAGCTTTTTCGATCTTGTCTAAAATATAGCGAGTCTGGGCAGCCGGGTCGCCCGCGCCGACGACTCCATCGGGGCCGGTGGCGGTAGTGCCAGAGACGAGGATGCGGTCACCCACCCGCACCGCGCGGGCATAGCCGGCCAAATCTTCCCAATGGGCGCCGCTCCCGACTGAAGTTCGGTGGGGATTTGAAGTCATAAGAGACCTCCCTAAGCCAAATGGCGAATAAGCGAATGGTGATTCGTTGTCAGGCGGGGAAAGTATACTTATGCAGACCGGGCGAGTCAATCTGGAACGAAGAGGGGTTAGACCTGGACCACGACAATGGTCAGGTCGTCGTGGGGTTCAATATCGCCGGTGAAACGGGTGATTTCGGCCCGGAGGTGGGCCAGCAGTGCGGCCGCGCCTGTTTTGGGTCCGCGGGCGACAGCCTGTTCCAGCCGGTCAAAACTAAACAGTTCCCCGGCGGCACTTGTGGCTTCAATCAGGCCATCACTGGTGAAAATGATGACATCGCCGGGATTGAGGTCAAAGGTAGCTTCGGCATAGCCGGTGCGAGCGCCCAGGCCCACGCCCAGAGGCAGGCCGCCCACGTCAACCCATTCAACCCGGCCATCGGCCCGGCCAATGAGAGGAGTCACACAGCCGGCATTGGCCACCCGCAGAAAGCCGGTAGGCTGTACCGGCGTGGGTGGGGTGATCTCGGCATAGCACAGGGCGCAGTTTTGCAGGGTGGTTTTGGTGTAAGGGATCAAGGCCAGATCAAGCTCGACCAGCAGGCCGCTGGGGCCAAAAGACTGGCCGATAATAGATTGCAGGGCCGTCAGGCTGGCCGCCATCAGCAGAGCCGCCGGCATCCCTTTGCCCGATACATCGCCGACAGCGATGGCAAAACGGCGTTTGGCTTCCTGATCATCAAAGGCGTGATAAGCGTAGAAGTCACCGCCCACCTCGCGGGCAGGGACGGTGTAACAAACCACATCCAGACCGGACCAACTGGGGTGGCCGGTGGGCAGGAGACTCTGCTGAATTTTCTGAGCCAGGGTCAACTCTTCCTGCAAGCGGTCGGTCAGATCTTGCAACTGTTTGTTGGTAACTTTAAGCTGTTCCTCGGCCTGTTTGCGGGCAGTAATGTCGCTGACCACCCCATAGATAATTCTCGAAGCCCCATCTTTCTGGCTGCGGCCGCTGTCGCGCACCCAGATGGTGCGGCCATCGGCCCGGACCAGCCGGTATTCGACCTCGCTGTTTTGGCCCATCATCAACTTGGCGGCCTGAACGGCGGCAATGGCCCGGTCTTCGGGATGGATGATTTGCGTCGGCCAGAACAACCAGTCGTCCAAAAAATCTTTCTCTGGTATAGCCGGTCAGGCTGACCACGTGGGGCGAGAGATAGAGATTGACCGGGTAGCCATTTTCGGTGATGCGGGTCACATAAAACGTGATCGCTGATGGAAGAAACTACCTCGCGGAAGCGTTCCTCGCTGGAATGCAGGGCATCTTCAGCCAGGCGGCGTTCGGTCAGGTCAATACCGGTGTTGAGGATATATTCAATGGCCCCTTTGGCATCCGTGAGAACTGTGTTGGACCAGGAAATAAGCCGCCGCTGGCCGTCCTTTGTGACCCATTCATTTTCGTACCGCTTGGGCGGCTGGTTGAGCCAGAGGGCTTCAAATTCGGCTTTGATGGGTTCTATCTCTTCGGGCGGCAAGAATATATCCCACCAGAATCTACCCCTGACTTCTTCAAAGGTAAAGCCCGTTGTTTGCTCGCAGGCTCGATTGAAGCGCACAATGCGGCCGTGCCGGTTAAGCACTAAAACCAGAGCATTGGCGGTATCCAGCACCGCCGAGATAAAGTTGCGCTCGCGCTTCAGGGCGCGGACACGCTCGATACTTTCCTGCCGGAGCAGGTCGTACAGCCGGGCGTTTTTGAGCGCGATAGCCGCCTGACTGACAAAAGCTTGCAGGCGCTCCACATCGTCCTGATCAAAATGAAAAGGGGTGGCGCTGTTGAGATTTAAAAACCCAATCAGCCGGTTTTGAATGTGCAAGGGCGCGCCCAGGTAAGATTTGATCCAGGCCATATCGGGCTTGACCACCCACATTTCAGCCTGCTCAACCGAGGGAATAACCAGGGGCAGGCCCGTTTCCTGGATACGGCGGAGCGTTGGGGTATCGGCAATTTTGAGGCTGACCGGCTGGGTGCTGCTCTCGGCGTCAAAGTTGGTATAACCGCGCCGCCGAAAAACGCGGGCTTCGTCGCCTTCAATCAGCATAATCGAGGTGGCGTCGTGCGGGATCAGGTGACGGACTTCATCCAGGATTCGATCAAGGATTTCGCCGTGGTTGAGGGTACTGGTAAGGGTGGTGCCGGATTGATAGAGCATTTCGGCCAGGTGACGCTGCCGTTGTTCGTCGGTCAAACGGCGTTCCAGTTCGGCTTCACGCTGTTCATGCCGCCTGACCAAACCTTCCAACTCGGCCAGGCGTTGATTAAGTTGTTCTAAAGTTAAATCAGGAGACGGGGTATTTTTAACCATACTATTTATGATAAGTTAATCTGCTGCAACAAACTATCTTACAAGATACCATAAATCTTTACCAGTTAAAAGTTACAAAGGTCATTGAATTTAAAGTAGATAAGTCACTTAATTTTTTGCCCTTAAGTCACATGGCTGGGTTTGGGACAGATAAATGGCGGTGAAACGGGTCGTCCACCATTCGACGATTTCTTCATAAACCATATCGGCTTCG
>JAAUSP010000685.1 GCA_012032575.1 Anaerolineales bacterium
CTACCGTCTACTGTCTACCGTTTACAGGAGGCAATTATGGCTAAAATCGAGCCAAAAGTTAGAACAACGCTTGCAGGATATGCCCAATCGGGCCGTTGATTTGGTTGTCCGCACCGACGGCGACCCCAGCCCGCATCTGGACTGGCTGTCCGCTCGGGGTATCGAGGTCAGGCATGTTTTTTAAATTATCGCCGGGCGTGGCCGTATCAGCACCGGGCCGGGATGCCTTGAAGCTGCTAACCCAGGAGTGGGTGGTCTCGGTGGAGGTGGATGAAGGTATGAGAACTGCCTAACCAGTTAAACCATGAAATTCAGCGAGATTGAGCCAGGCATTCTTGTTGCCAGTAGTCATTCCCTTCGCGGCCGCGATTTTGTAGGACAAGCTGTTAGCTTGTCCCAATTCGGACAAACTAACAGTTTGTCCTATATGCTTATTTACGAGGAGCTAACTATGCCCGCGACTATTTCCCCATCTTTACAGCAGAAAATGAATGCGGTTCCAAATGATGAGCCGATTGCGGTGATTGTGCGGCGCAAAGAAGGCACGTTCAGCGCCCGCGCCGCCACCAGAGGCGTGCAGCTTGCCTCGACCGAACCCAGCTTTACCCTGATTCCCGCCGAGGCCACCAAGATGACCCCTGCCGACATCGCCGCACTGAGCCAGACGGAGGATGTCGAACACGTCTGGCCTGATTTGCCGGTGCATACCTGTCTCAACACCTCGGTGCCCAAAATCAGTGTGCCGAGGGTCTGGTCCGAGGCCGGGCTGCGTGGACAGGGCATCAAAGTGGCGGTGGTTGATACCGGCCTGGACGACACTCACCCCGATTTTACCGGACGAGTGATGGCCATGAAAAGCTTTGTCAGCGACAGCGCCCGTGACGACAACGGCCACGGCACCCACGTGGCCGGGACCATTGCCGGCAGTGGGGCCAAATCGAGCGGCAAGTATGTCGGCGTGGCTCCTGAAGCGACGCTGTATATCGCCAAAGTGCTGCGGGCCAATGGCAGCGGCTCGATGAGTTCGGTCATGGCCGGAATTGAGTGGGCGGTGCTGGAGCAGCAGGTGCAGATTATCAATCTCTCGCTGGGCGGCAGCGGGCCGTGCGACGGGACCGATGCCCTTTCGACGCTGGTGGATGAGGCGGTGCGGCAGGCCGGGGTGGTGGTCTGCGTGGCTGCCGGCAATGAGGGACCGGAGGAAAAGACTGTTGGCTCGCCCGGCTGCGCCCGCTACGTCATCACCATCGGCGCGATGACCGACAATGACGTGATGGCTCGCTTTTCCTCGCGTGGTCCCACCTCCGATGGCCGGACCAAACCGGATATTGTTTTTCCCGGCGTCAATATTATCGCGCCCCAGGCCGCCGGCACCCGCCTGGGCACCGTAGTTGAAGACGCTACGTAGCAGCGATGGCACCAGCATGGCGACGCCCCACGCCAGCGGGGTGGCGGCGCTGATGCTGCAAGCCAATCCCCACCTCAAGGCCGAAGAGGTCAAAACCTTGATGCTGGCCGGCACGATCAGCATTGGCGCACAGCCCAACGAGCAGGGCGTGGGCCGGGGTGATGCCTACCTGGCCTATCAACAAGCCGTCGCCGCCCTGCCCGCCCCCACGCCGACTCCTCAGCCGGAACCGGAACCACAGCCCCTACCGCAGCCACAGCCTCAACCACAGCCTCAACCACAGCCGAAGGGCTGCCTGGCGAGCTTGTTCGGGCAGCGGTAAACCGCAATCTCTCGCCAAGTCGCAAAGGCGCAAAGAAAAGCCAGGAAATCAGCTTATAGACGAACCAATTAAAGTTCATACATCTCGATGTCATTCTGAGCGACCGGAGGGAGCGAAGAATCCCTCTGGTCTTGGCCCAAAGTGAACGTCTTGGGGATTTTCTTCGTACTGCCTACAATGTTATGGTGAGTAAGAAGATTTCTCGCTGGCGCTCGAAATGACACACATTTATTTTATCACTTCTATCTGCTCGAACCACCAATCCAAAATCTTCCGGGTGTTCTCGGACAGTTCGCAACAGCCCTGGTATACACCTTCAATCTCACCGGGTTTGTCTCGCACAAATCGCAAGGCGTGAGGGTCAGCCGGGGCGACATCAGGGAAATACGAAGCCCAATTAGAGATGGGAGGTTGGGCAACTTCAGCCCAACTCAGCGAGGGAGGATCAGAGTTACTCCAGCAAGGTGGTTCTGTATTCATATATTGGTTCAAATCCTGGTTTAGAGTTGGTTTGGTTCAAACGTCTACTCGAACGCGCTCTCATGCTCCAGACCACGGATGAACGCTTCAAAACTCGCCGCCACAAACGTGATTTGATAATCAAGATCTTGATCAACGTGGACAACTTGGGGTTCTCCACGCGGGCCACAGGCTCGATAATCGAGACACATCATATGGTGGCCCCCAGATGGGCAATCCGCGAAGTACACCCCAATAGGCGGGTAATTCCACATATCAATCCAAAACTGGCTGCCCATTTCACCACAGAGTGAATAGGGCCGGGTGTGGCCTATACCAAATATTCCGGTGATGGCGATATGATCGTCGGCCCACGAGGTGGGTTCAGGCGTCCGGTGCAGGGTGTTTTTGGGTATCCCCCGTTCTGGCGCTGCATCAACTCGATGTACGCCGCTGGAAGCTTGAACCCAAGCGCACGCTCGACCGCCACGACCGCTTCAGCCGTCAGTGGCTCGCCGACATACTGCCGCTCTGCCTCAGTACTCTGGCTCCAGAAGGCTGATACGTCAAAGTTACCAAAGATGGTTTGCATTCATCGTTTCCTTCGCAAATAGACGGAGGCGAAAAGATTCTTCGCCTCACCTATCCTCGCTTCTTCGCCTCATTGTTCATTCCTGCCCGCAGCGCCGCATCCGCCTCCCGGCCGAGGCGTACCACCAGCGGAGGCAAGGCTTCGATGTCGCTGAGGGTGGTGCGGAAGTTGACAATGCAGGCCCGCAGGACGAACGTTTCGCCCAGCACGGCATTGGAGACAAAGGCAGCGCCGCTTTGCTGCAAGCGGTCCAGAATTTCCGTGTTCAGCCGGTTGAGGTACGGCTCGACCTCATCCTGGCCGGGGCGAAGATCCGCCGGCACGTAGCGGAATGTCGTAATACTCAGGCTTTGGGTAGAGGCTTGCAGTTCCGGCTCGGCCTGCACCAGCCGCTCCAGTTCCACTGCCAGCCGGATATCGTCCGCCAGCATGCGCTGATACCCCTGCCGGCCCACCTGCCTGAGCGCCAGCCAGACTTTCAAAGCCCGGAACCCGCGCGAATTCTGCGGACCGTACTCATAGTAGTTGAGGCCCGGTTCTTCGGTCTCCCCGTCGAAATGATAATAAGCCGGGTGGTAGCTAAAGGCGTCGTGCAGGGCGGTTTTCTGGCGCACCAGCACACAGCCCGCTTCAAGCGGCGCGTAAAGCCACTTGTGCGGGTCTATCGCCACCGAGTCGGCTGCCGCAGTCCGGCCAGATCGGGCGGCACGGCTGCCGCACTCTCGCCGTGTAATAACAGGGCGGCCAGGCCGCCATAGGCCCCATCCACGTGGAACCACAGGTTATACTCGTGGGCGATGTGGGCCAGTTCCGGCAGAGGGTCCACCGCGCCGGTGCTGACCGTGCCGGCTGTGCCAACGACCAGAAAGGGAAGTTCCTGGCGGGCCAGGTCCTGTTCAATCGCCTCGCGCAGCACCGCCGGGTCGAGCCGCTGCCGGGCGTCAACCGGCAGCCAGCGAATGGCATCCGTACCCAGGCCAAAGAGGTCGGCGGCCTTCTCCAGCCAGGTGTGCGTTTCGCGTGAAGCGTAGACGCGCAGCTTTTGACCGTCGCCCCCGGCCACGCCGGACGCACGCACATTCCAGGCCACTTTGGCCCGGCGTGCGGCGATAACGCCGACAAAGTTAGCCATATTGCCCCCGCTGACCAGCAGCCCGCCGCAATCAGCCGGATAGCCCAGGAGTTCGGCAATCCAACGCACGGTTTGCTCTTCGATGGCTGTGGCAATGGGCGCCAGCGCCCACGCCCCC
>JAAUSP010000686.1 GCA_012032575.1 Anaerolineales bacterium
CCCCGTCGGGTACGGCGGTGCTGGTTTTGCGGGGTGCAGCTGAAAGACCAACGTAAAACGAATGATGGCCCAGGGTGTTGAGCAGCCGGCCATCGGGCAGCGGCTCATCGGGGTGGGCGGTGTGGAGGTTTTCTACCCGGTCGCTCTTATCGTTGCCATCCCGGTTCAGCCCTTTGATCCAGATCGAGGCTTTTTGGCCAAAATGAATAGCAATATTGCCGGCGGTTTCGTTGTCAGGTTTGTCCAGAGGCACCGGGTCGGCTCGTTCGTTGGGCCGCCGGCCTTCCCAGGTCCAGCCGGCCCAGGTAATGGGATTGCGCAGACGCTTGCCCTGCTCATCCAACGCTTCAATGTAAATGTTGTGTTTGCTCATGTTTTCTTCGGGCAAAAGGTGATGCACCCCCACCAGCCGCCAGTAAGTTTCGCCCTCGGCCGCGTCAGCCTTAACCACCCGCACCCCAAATTTTACCTCCGGCGTGAGCGGCTCGCTGCTGGATTTTGCATTTTGCACAAAACGTTCGTTGTAGCGTTGATGAACAAGTGGCATGGTTTAACTCCTCTTTGAGCATAGAGATTGGTAATTGGAGATTGGAGATTAGATTTAATCTCCAATCTCCAGTCTCTGGTTTAAATTCCACTATTGCCAGTGTGTCACAAGCTGGCGATACACTTCTATTCCTTCGCTTCTTCCACCTGCCCGGCCAGAAGCTGGCTGAGTTTGAGCCGTTGGGGGGGGGAAATGGCCCGGCTTTTTTCCTGGTCGCGCAGGTAGGTTTTTAGCTCGTTGGTCCGCATCACCGGGATGTCGGAATTCTCCACGGTCAGTTCCACATCTTTATGGGTGAAGATGATTAACGGTTTAATCTCCGGCAGCTCCGTCTCGCCCAGGTTTTTGCGTAAAAATTTGTCCAGCTTGTCCACCCGGTTTTCGGCCTCGGCTGACGGAGCGCCCAGGCCCTCATCGGCAAAGAAGCGCAAGAAGCGGGTCCAGGTAAACTTGCGCGAGAAGCGGCGGCCGTTGACCGTAATCTGCCCATCCTGATTTTTTACCACAACGGCATACAAGCGGCTAGGGGTTAGCAGCACATGGGGCGGCGGGGCGGTGTAATTAAACAGGGCAAAATCATTGCCGAATTTTTTGAGGGTGGCGCTCAGTACCTGGTCGGCGCGCGGCTCGCGGACCCAGCGATTGACCAGGTGCGAGCTGAGGGTGGCGAAAACAAAGCCCAGGGCCAGCAGGATCAGGGTGGGCTGGAAATATTCTGGCTGGCTCATGCTCATAAAGTTGGTAATCAGGCCGCCGATGAGAAAGAACATGGTCAGCGGGGCAATGCGTTTGGCCCACCTGGCCCGGCTGGTAATCAGTTGATTGTTAGTGTAAACCCTCATGCGTTATCCTTGTATTTGCCCAAAACCAAACAGGAATTCTGGCCGCCCAAACCAAACGAGTTGGACAGCGCCACCTGCACCTCGTGCCGGCGGGACTGATTGGGAACATAATCCAGGTCACAGGTTGGATCAGGAGTTTGATAGTTAATGGTAGGGTGGATCACCCCGGTTTCGATGGCCTTCACACAGGCCAGGGCCTCAACCGCGCCGGCCGCGCCAAAGGAATGACCAATCATGCTTTTGGTGGAACTGATCGGTATTCGGTAAGCCTGCTCTCCAAAAAGGGCTTTGATCGCCCTGGTTTCGGCTGTATCGCCCAGGGGCGTGCCAGGACCGTGAGCGTTGATGTAATCCACATCCGCCGGGCTGACCCCGGCATCGCCCAGCGCCCAGCGCATCGCCCGGATGGCTCCCCGCGAGTCCGGGTCGGGGGCGGCAATGTGATAGGTATCGGACGAGTGCGCCGCTCCCAGCACTTCGGCGTAAATCCTGGCCTGCCGGGCCAGAGCATGCTCCAGGCGCTCCAAAATAAACATCGCCCCGCCTTCGCCCACCACAAAGCCATCGCGGCTGGCCTCGAAGGGGCGGCAGGCGTGGGCCGGGTCCTCGTTGCGGGTCGAAAGGGCGCGCATGGCGCTAAACCCGGCCAGAGTCGTCTCGACAATCGTAGCTTCGACGCCGCCGGCAATCATCACATCGCAGCGCCCGCGCCGGATTACTTCGGCGGCTTCGGCAATGGCCATGGTTCCGGCGGCGCAGGCGGTGCTGGTTGTGTTACTGTAGCCCTGAGCGTTCAGCTTAACGCAGATATGAAAAGTTGACAAATTGGGCAGGGCCGCCGGAAGAGAAAACGGGCTGACCTTGCCCAGCCCCCGCTCCAGATAGTCCCGCAGACCGTCTTCGGCCCGATCAAAGCCGCCCATGGCGGTCCCCACCAGTGCCCCGCTCCGTTCGGCCAGAGTGTCGGTAAAGGGATAGGCCAGCCCGGCGTCTTCGACGGCTTGTACGGCGGCAGCAATGGCAAAATACGAGCAGCGAGCCATCCGTTTGGCCTCTTTGGGCGGAAGATAGACCTCTGGTCGAAAATCTTTGACTTCTCCGGCAAAGCGCGTGGGCAGGTGGCTTGCATCAAACAGGGTGATGGTGGCCAGACCCGATTGACCTTTAACCAGATTTGCCCAGGTTTCGACGGCAGTATGGCCGAGCGGCGTAATCGCGCCGAGGCCGGTCACAACCACCCGTCTCGAGTTCAACTTGGAGTGTTGGAGGTCAGGTGTTGGGTGTTGGATGTCCGTTCTCGATTACCCCACAACTTCGCGAATGGGCTGGTCGAGCGCTGACTCACTTAGCCCGCGCTCAATCACGCCCACAATATTCTTTTCGGCGGCCTGTTTGGCCACCCGAATAGCGTTGCGAATGGCGTAGGCGTCGGAGCGTCCATGGGCGATGATGACCACGCCATTGACGCCCAGCAGCGGCCCGCCGCCGTACTCGCGGTAATCCAGCCTGGCTTTGAGAGCGCGAAAGGCCGGGCGGGCCAGCAATGCACCGACGACCGCCAGCGGCCGCGCTTTGATTTCACGCTCCAACTGTTTGATAATCATCGCAGCTACGCCCTCGGCTCCTTTGATAAAAACGTTGCCGGTGAAGCCGTCAGTCACCACCACATCGGCCAGCCCGGCCGGAATATCTTTGCCTTCGACATTGCCGATAAAGTTGAGGCCGCTGGTCTTTAGCAAAGGGGTGACTTCCTGAACCAGCATGCTGCCTTTATCTTCCTCCTCGCCGGTGGACAGCAGCCCGACGCGAGGGTTGGGCATGTTCAATACTTCGCGGGCGTAGTAATGCCCCATTTGAGCAAATTGCAGCAGGTACTCCGGGCGGGCGTCGGTATTGGCTCCGACATCCAGCAAAAAGCAGTATCCCTGCGGCGAAGTATTGGGAAAGATTATGCTGAGGGCCGGGCGCTTGATACCCTTGATCCGACCCAGGCCAAACAGCGCCGCCGCCAGTATCCCCCCTGAATTGCCGGCGCTGACAAAGGCATCGCTGCCGCCCGCTTTGACCAGGCTCATCGCGACCACCATCGAGGCATCTTTTTTGCTTTTTACGGCAGTCGCCGGATGTTCGTGCATCTCGATGACTTCATTGGCGGGGATGATGGGCAGGTTCAGGCCGGTGGTTTGGTGGTGAGCCAGTTCGGCCTCAATCGCGTCGGCCGGCCAACCAACTGGACGGTCAATCCAAAATCCCGTGCGGCCCAAACCGCAGCGTGGACAGCCGCCGCCGGGGCATGGTCGCCGCCCATCGCGTCTAAAGCAATTTTCATAAAATTCTCCCAAGAAAGTGGGTGGATTATAGCATATCCGGGAGGTGTGGGCAATCGGGGGATTAATGGGGGTAAAGTAGTTCCAAAACGAAGCAAGGCTGAAGCCGCGACCGATTGGACACTTTAAATTTTATGGCTGTTTTTCTCTTGAACTCGACAAAACATGGGTCGCCTGGTCGTATCGTCCACGCAGTTCATCACAGACTGTTTTCTCCCATAATGGGACTTCATTCACATAGGCCGCCGGCGGCGATCAGGTGAGCGGCTATAGGCGTGGTCAAGAAGATAAAAGCAATGGTGGCAAT
>JAAUSP010000687.1 GCA_012032575.1 Anaerolineales bacterium
ATTTTGGACCCACCCGTTCAATGCGTCCATGTCGGGTGGAGCCAGCGTGCCGGTCAGTTCCGCCGGTTCGGCACATGGGCGGCGCAGGGCATACCCTCCCGCCGAGTCGAGGGTCAATTCATCACAAAAGCCGACAATCCCGCCCGATAGGGTGAAGACCAGGACCGGACTCGCTGCAACGGCGGCGGACGTGGCTGCGGGAACAGTTGGAGGGACAGCGGTTTCGGCGGGCGGTGTGTTCACAACCGCTGCTGCGGTCGCCGGGGCGACTGTGGCAATATCGTTAGAACGGGCCGAGCCGCCGCAAGCGGTCAGAGCAAAAAGCAGGGTCAGGGTGAAAAATAGTTTTATGGGCATAATTAGGCTACCTGTTTCTGGAATGTAACTTTACATAATTTTACTTGAGCTTGGATTAAAATTCAAACATCAGGGTTAAACTTGTATCAGAACAGGCACTGGAGTATAAATTCATGGTTGACTGCTCGGAGGAGGTCTGCGACCTCCGACTGGCCAGCGCGGGTCGCAGACCCGCTTTGAGCCTTAACCGCGTAATCCTTATTAAAGATAAGGTCCACAATCCCTCCAGGAGACAAGTTGTGTTTAAACTAAACCTATTTCCCCTCTGGCTGCTCCTGTTTTTGCTGCTGCTGGTCGCGCCGGCCAGAGCCGAGGCTCCTCAGCAGCGGCAGCCGACGGCGGCGTTTGAGTCAACGGAATGTACGTTTGAATTTCCCATTGCCCAATACCTTTCGCCGGGGTCGCTGGGGTTCAAGTGCGGCTATGTGACCGTCCCGGAGCAGCACCGTGACCCGGATGGGCCAACCATCCGCCTGGCCGTGGCGATTCTGCCCAGCACCGCCGAAAATCCTGCCCCCGATCCGTTGTTTATGGCCCAGGGCGGGCCGGGCGGCTCGTCGCTGGAACTGTTTCCGCTGTTTATGCTCAACAACCCCATCCGGGAGGAGCGGGATATTGTTATTTTCGACCAGCGCGGCACGCTTTATTCAGAACCCAACCTGCTTTGCCCGGAGCTGGACAAGCTGACCAAGGAAACGCTGGAACTCGATCTGAGTAAAGAAGAGGGCGAAAAGTTGAGCCAGGAAGCTT
This sequence comes from Anaerolineales bacterium, assembly GCA_012032575.1. Next base: position 1,108 of record JAAUSP010000687.1, read on the forward strand.
ATCAAGCCTGCGGCGACCGGCTGACCGGCGCGGGAGTCAACCTGTCCGCCTACAACAGCCTGGAAAACGCCGCCGATGTGAATGCAGTCCGGGCGGCATTGGGGTACGAGCAGATCAATTTTTACGGGGTTTCTTATGGCACGCTGTTGGGCTTGCACACCATGCGCGATTTCCCCGAAATTCTGCGCTCCGTGGTTCTGGATGCGGTGGTGCCGGCACAGGGCAGCTTTTTGAATCAGACGGCCCGCTCGGCTAACCGTGCTTTCAAAGAGGTCATCCAACTTTGTGCGGACGACTCTGGCTGTAATGCGGCTATCCCGACCTGGAAAATGTAATTTACGAGGTAATGGACGCGCTTAACGAAAATCCGGCGAAGGTTTCGGTGACTGACCCTAAAACCGGGGAAACCTATCAAACCCTGGCCAACGGCGATTTGTTTGTCAATACGCTTTTTCTGGCTCTGTATGACCCGTCGCAACTGCCCATCTTTCCCACCATTGTTTACAACACCCGCGCCGGCGATTATGATTTGCTCTCCCGGTTATTGCCCCTGCTGATTTTTCAGCCGACGGTCAGTGTGGGTATGTACCAAACCGTTGTTTGCGCCGAAGAGACCAATTTTGACCCGGCCAAAATGCCGGTCGAAGGAGTCCGGCCCGAATTAGCCACGCTGATGCGCGACAGCAACGAGAGCCTCTTCAAGGTATGTGATTTGTGGCAGGTCCCCAAGCTGGGGCCACAGGCCAATGAACCCGTCGTCAGCAATATTCCAACATTGCTGCTGTCGGGCCGCTTTGACCCCATCACCCCGGTCGCTTTTGCCGAGGAGGCTGCCAAAACACTCAGTCAGAGCTATGCTTATACCTTTCCCAATACCAGCCACGGGGCGTTTCTGTTCAACGCCTGCGCCAGTGGTATCGCTCAACAATTTCTGGAGAATCCCGTCGTCGCGCCGAATGATAACTGCATCGCCGCCGAGCCAACCACCTTCGACATCCCCACGCCCGAAAAAGTGGTTATGACCCCGGCTCAGCCACGTGCTAGATTTGCTGAATGGAAAAAACTGGAGTGGGTTGCTGGTCTTACTGGTCAGTTTGGCGGTTTTGCTCTCGGTGGTCGTGATTTGGCCGCTGGCCTATTTTATCCGCAAACTGCGCGGGCGGCTGCCGACAAACCAGCCCCCGCTGGCTTTTTCCTGGAGCGCCCTGGCTCTGGTTGTACTGATGGGGAGTTTGAGTCTGCTGTTTCTGATCGGTCTGACTGCGCTGCTGTTTTCCAGCGACCTGTCCACACTGCTGGTAGGTATTCCCAGGGCCGGCGCGCCGTTGTTTGTGGTTCCGCCGCTGCTGCTGCTGCTGGCAGCCGCAATCGCCGTGATTGTCGTGGTGCTGTGGATGAAGGGCTATTGGTCGGTCTGGCGGCGAGTCTACTATACCCTGTTAATGGCAGCGGCAGTGGGGGTGGTGGGAGTGTTAATTCAGTGGCAGATGATGGGGGTGTTTCTTTGAGAGCAGGCAACGTGTTGCGTAGAATAAACGGAACACGCAATACGCACCACGTGTTTCAGATAAAACGTCTCCACCGAACTTACGTCCAATCCGCCGCTATATCGGGAATGGTCAGGCGGGCGGTGACGCCGCGGCCGGGCTTGCTGGTCAGGGTTACGTCGCCGTCATAAAGGCGGGCCAGGGTGCGGGCAATGTACAGGCCCAGGCCCAGGCCCCCGCTCTCGCGGGTCATGGACATATCTACCTGGTAAAATTTTTCAAAAACCTTTTGCTGTAGCTCCGGCTTGATACCCTGGCCCTGATCCTTGATCTCGATCTCTGTACCTGCCTGTCCGATGGACTTCACTGTAACTTTTGGCCGTTTGCCGGCCGGGCTGAATTTGCCGGCGTTGTCCAGCAGATGGTGCAAAATATGGTTGAGGTGCTTGCGATGGATATTGACCGTAGCCGAGGCAGGCAGGTCCAGATCAAAGGCCAGGTTGTCGCGCCGGTATTTGGCCTCGGTTTGCTCGACGATGAACTTAACGGCCTGGAGCAGATCAACCGACTGCCGAAAAGCGCCGACAGCTTCATCGGAAATCTGGTTGATCAGCAGCAAATCCTCCATCAGCCAGCGCAGTTCCCCGGCCCCGTTGCGAATAATTTCAATCACCGGGTCGAATTGGGTGATATTTTCTTTGTGAGCCATCCGAGAGAGGATGTCGGCCCCGTTCAATACTTTCGAGACCGGCGTCATCAACTCGTGGCTCATATTTTCAGCCAGGTTGTTTTTGTATGTTTCCAGGTCGCGCTTGGCTTTCTCGCGCTGAACTTCACTCAGATGCAGCGTTGCTTTGACGCGGGCAATCAACTCCGGCATATCAAAGGGTTTGGTCAGGTAATCCACCCCGCCGGCCTGAAACCCGGCCATTTTGTCTTTCAGCGAGACACGACCCGTTAAAAAATGATGGGGATGCTGGTGGTGTCGGGGTTTTGCTGCAACGTCGTGGCGACATCAAACCCGTTCATACCGGGCATGTCCACATCCAGCAAAATGAGGTCGGGGCGGGGGTCGGTCTGAGCAGCGATGAGTCCATCCGGACCGGTGGCAGCAGCGACAACCTGGAACCCTGCACGGCCCAACTCGAACCCACCCATCTTTGCAGGGATTCGTCGTCGTCAATTACCAGAATGGTTCCGCTCATAGTCCGCTGCTCTCCCAAGATTAACCTTTCCCATTATTATATCGTTTTTGTCGGGATAGTAAAAAGTGCCGGATAAAAAGCAGAGACGGCTGAAAAAGTAATTCCTATCCCACGCGAGTTGCCTGTGAGTTTGAGCATAAAACAGGCCAGGTGGTTTTGGATCAACTCAGGACCGTAGACAAGAAAAGATTGGTCAAACGATTAGGCGAGATAGACTCAGAG
>JAAUSP010000688.1 GCA_012032575.1 Anaerolineales bacterium
TGCTGTTTGGTCTTTTTATGCATGGGCGCTGCGGCCTGGTTGCTGCCGGCGCTCTAACCCTGGACCCGACGTCCCTGTTTGCGCCGACCCCCCATTCCCGGCAGCGATGTGGGCCTTTCTTTTCAAGACCCGGCCCTGCCTGATGAGGCGGTTGTCAACGAAAAAAATATGCGGGCAACAATTATTGATGTCAACCGCAACGCCGCCCTGGCGACCGTTCCGGCCGTTGAGGGCCGCGAGTTAATTATCATTACCGTGGAAATGGTCAATTTGGGCGAAGCAGAGACTGATTTCAACGAGCGCGATTTTCTGCTCCTGAACGCCTTTGAAGAAGCTTACCAGCCCCTGGCCGGCGATGTGGTGGATGGTGCGCTGGGGCGCGGTTCGGTGCCGCCCGGCGAGGGTCTGGAAGGCCGGCTGGCCTTTGAAGTCATTACCGGCGAGCGCGACCTGGTGCTCACCTGGGATGATGGCGGCGGCGGACGGTACATTTTCCTGGAATGAGGGATGAAACGTGATGCGTGATGCGTGTTTCGTTAATGCATGCATCACGCATCACGCACCTATAAGAATTATTGGGTGTCAAATTAAAATGCTTAAATTACTGATCGCCAGCAATAATCACAACAAAATCAAAGAATATCAGGAAATTCTGGCCGATTTGCCGGTGGCGGTGACGTATCTGGCTGACGAGGGTATTACCCTTGACCCGGAGGAAACCGGGGTGACATTTGAGGAAAATGCCATCATCAAAGCGGAGGCATTCGCTGCTGCCAGCGGCCTGCTGACCCTGGCCGACGATTCCGGTCTGGAAATAGACGCTCTCGGCGGCGAGCCGGGGGTCTACTCGGCCCGCTACGGCGGCACGGCTAAAAACGACCACGTGGCCCGCTGCCATCTGGTGCTGGACAAACTGGCGGCGAAAAATGTGCCCTGGGAACAGCGCACCGCCCGGTTCCGCTGCGTCATCGCCCTGGCGACTCCGCAGCAGGTCATCGGCACGGTCGAAGGGACTGTGGAAGGCATTATTGATTACGAACTCAAAGGCAGCAACGGCTTCGGCTACGATCCTATCTTTTTTGTGCCGGAATTGAATCTAACTCTGGGCGAAGCGCCGGGGGTCGTGAAACACCAGATCAGCCACCGGGGCCGGGCCGCTCGGGCGGCGGCTGAGGTGATCGAGCGGTGGGTGAAAGCGGGGAACTGACTGGTAGGGTTCCCGCTTGTTGGTGAACCCATAAGCGTTTGGTACAGTTTACCCTTATTTGAAAGGGAGCAGATATCTCCAGCGAAGTTATGTCATTCCGACCGTAGGGAGGAATCCTCTTTCCCTCTGCATAAAATTCTATAGCCAGGAAGAAGATTTCTCGCTGGCGCTCGAAATGACATGCCGGGAATGGGACACACTAAAGCGTTACGAATTTACACAATTCTGTATTTAGTTGCTGTCCAAGCTGCTCTTCTCCCGCGCCACCCAGCCGGGAGCCGAACCGGTTTCTTCCCCCAGAATTAAGTTCAATTGGGCAGCATGCTCCTGAACGTGGCGCATGTTGTACAATAATAACTCGGCAAAGCTGAACTCGGTCCAGGAGAAGTTACAGCGTTGCCGCGCCTTTTCGTCTGTCAGCGCTTCAAGCGTCGCCCGGCATTTCCGGCGGCAGTGATCGAGATAGCGTTGCAGTTCGTCTTTGGTGTAGGGTCTTTCGGGCAGCAGTCCGGCGGGGTCCAGCTCGTCCAGGGTGAAAGGGTCGGGCGGAGTAAACCCCTCCACCGAACCGGACAGGTAAAGGTCGAGCCAAAAGAGGGTGTGGTAGGTCACATACCAGAACTCCAACGGCTGCGAACGGTCGTTCCACAGGTCGTCGGGGCAGACGTGCATCGCCTCTTCGAGCGCAGCGATGGCGGCCTCGAATTGCTGCCAAATAGTCGTTCTCCAAAAAGTATCCATTTCAAACTCTCCGGCGCAAACAAAAAAACGAAATCAAGCTGCCAATGCTTGCGGTTCGGGAAAAGTAATGGTTACAATCGGCTTGGGTAGGGTATGGGTTTCGGCCCACTGAAACAGAGGATGAATAAGCTCTTCAACTTGTTGAGCAACGGCCCAATCCAACACTGCATTACCACAGTAAGGGCAGATGGACACGGCTGGAATTCCGGTCACGGTCACGGTTACGCCATCACGGCGAAAGACTTGGGTAGCCACACCATTTTTTTGTGTTTCGTTAGTACATACCGAACATTTCATCTTTTCTTCCCTTTACTCCCTTTTCGTCGAACATTAGCAGTCCACTGACCTTTATCGGGAATGTAGGCTGTGACAATTATACCCTCTCTTGGGGTATCCTCTACCACAATATGTGCAGGTAAATTGTGTTCTGGTAACATGCTGTACAATAACCCACGCTGATCATCGGGATATACTTCTATCACTTCCCCATACTCAAAAACATAGTGTAAGTCTGCTAAAAGCAATCCATCTTTAAAAGCCTCAACTTGAGCGTGAGAAGTAACGCGCAAAGGACGCTTACCTGAAGCAACATCAGTGCGTAGTGTGTAAATGTCAAATTTTCCAGACTCATCAAAACTGATAACCTTTCCCACTCCTCTACCTCAATCATAAAGCATTATACCAATATTCCTATCTCTCTGCTAATAAAAATTTAGAAATAAGGGCGAGTCGATAAGTTTTCCCTTTGTTTACCCCTCACAAGTGACCCCACCTGTGACTTCCGGCACTACCCCATGTGACCTGTCGTCGGGCAAAATGGGAGCATAGGGCAGGAGATTAGAGGTTGACGAGAGATTTTAGATTTGATGCGTGATACGTGATGCGTGAGGTTTTATCACGCATCACGCATCCGGCCAAACTCAAAATTTGTAGCAGCAAAAGGAGTTACCATCCAATGGGAGTCATCTGGCGCAAAGTCTGGTCTGATTTGTGGCATCATAAAGTGCGGACGCTGCTGGCGGTGCTGAGTATTGCCGCCGGGGTGTTTGCCGTCGGGGCTATTTTTGGCGAGGCCGACCAACTGCTTTCCGGTATGGATGCGGCCCACCGGGCTGTTTTGCCCTCGCATATTAACCTGACCTTGCAGGATCGAATTGACCGGGACACGGCCATCCGCCTGAAAAACATCGAGGGCGTGGTGGATGTCGAGGTGCTGAACCAGGTTTCGACTCGCTATAAGCTTTATCCCCAGGACGAGTGGACGGCGGCGGTGCTGGTCATGCGCGAAGACTACGAAGACCAGACCTACGATCTGCTCCAGCTCAAGGCCGGCGACTGGCCCGAAAAAGACAATCTCGGCATTGACCGCTCGGCCAGCGATTTTTACGGCATCAACCTGGGCGACAAGGTTATCTTTGAGCTGGACAAAACCGACCGGGCGCTGACCGTCGCCGGCAAAATCCGCCACCCGTTTGTGCCGCCTCCCTCCTTTGGCGGCGAGCCGCGCTTTTTTGTGGACGCTCAGGGGTTGGAGCGCTTCAATATCCCCGACGGCGAATTCAACCAACTGCTGGTGCAGGTTGCACCGTACAGCCCGGAATTTGCCCGCCAGGTTGCTTCGGAGATCAAGGAGAACCTGGGCAAAGAGGACATCCGGGTGGGCGGAGTCATCTATCAGGACCCCGACGAGCATTGGGGCCGCCTGTTTGTCGAAGGGTTTAATTTTGTGCTGCAAATTCTGGCGGTCATCTCCCTGATTATGAGCGTCATCCTCGTCACCAACACTATGACCGCCATCATCACTGAACAGACCAACCAGATCGGCATCATCAAGGCCGTCGGCGGCAGTACGGCCACCATCCTCAAAATCTACCTGACCACCGTACTGATTTACGGCCTGCTGGCTTTTGCCGTCTCGCTGCTGCCGGGAGCGTGGGTGGCTTACACCCTGACCCGCACCTTTCTGAATCTGTTCAACATTGATTTCGACAGCTTTCAAATCTCGACCGTCGCTCTGATCTGGCAGGCTGGTGGCCGCGCTGTTGATCCCCGCTGCTGGCGGCTCTGCGGCC
>JAAUSP010000043.1 GCA_012032575.1 Anaerolineales bacterium
CGCGCAGCGAACTGATCTGCCGGGCGGCCAGCAGTTGCATCAACACGTTGCCGGCGGCAGTCGCTTCAACCGGGCCGGCCACCACCGGGCGACCGGTGGCGTTGGCCGCAAACTGGTTAAGCAGGCGATTCTGCGACCCCCCACCAACGATATGCACGGTTGTCACCGCCCGGCCGGTCAATTCCTCGGTTTTTTCAATCACCCAGCGATATTTGAAGGCCAGGCTTTCCAGGGCGCAGCGGATAAAGCCGCCTTTGCTGTCGGGCGAGGTCTGGCCGGTGCGGAGGCAAAAGTCGCGGATACGGGCCGGCATGTCGCCCGGCGCAAAAAATGAGGCGTCGTCCGGCTCAATCAGAGTGGCAAAAGGCGTAGACTGGGCGGCCAGTTCGGTCAGCTCGGCGTAGGAATGTTCCTGGCCCTGTTGCGCCCAGGTGCGGCGACATTCCTGCACCAGCCACAGGCCCATCACATTTTTCAACAGGCGGATGGTATTTTCCACCCCGCCTTCATTGGTGAAGTTGTAGGCCAAGCTTTGCGGGGTAATCACCGGGCTGGCAGTCTCCACCCCCACCAGCGACCACGTGCCGGAACTGATGTAGGCAAAACTGTTTTCAGCCTCCTCGGCCACCGGCACCGCTGCGACCGCGCTGGCCGTATCGTGCGAGCCGGGGGCGATGACCGAAATCGTCCGGCTGACCCCGACTTCGTCGGCCACGTTGGGTAATAACTGGCCCAACTCGGTGCCGGGCTGGACAATGGCCGGGAAGATATGGGTGGGCAGCCCCAGCTTTTCTATCAGCGGGTAAGCCCAGACGCCCCGGCGGGGGTCGAAACATTGGCTGGTGGTGGCGTCGGTGTATTCGCAGGCCCGCCGGCCGGTCAGCCAGTAATTGAACAGGTCGGGCATCATCAGCAGGCTTGAGGCCACTTCGAGCTTGGGTGATTTGTGCAGCGACATGGACAGCAGTTGGTACAACGAATTAAGCTGCAAAAACTGGATGCCGGTCTGCTCAAAAATCTCCTCGCGTGGGACCCTTTCAAACGCTTTTTCCACCATCCCATCGTTGCGGCTGTCACGGTAGTGGTGTGGGTTGCCGATGAGATGCCCGGCCCGGTCGAGCAGGGCAAAGTCAACTCCCCAGGTATCCAGACCCAGGGAAGTCACCCCGCCGTCACTGCCGGCGCAGGCTTTGGCTAACCCGTGCTTTATTTCGGTGTACAGGCTCAACACATTCCAATACATGCCGGTTGGCAAACGGACCGGCCCATTGGGAAAGCGATGGGCTTCCTCCAGCGACAATTTAGCTCCATCAAAGCGGGCCAGTACCGCCCGGCCGCTCTCCGCTCCCAGGTCAAAGGCAATAAAATTAGTTGTGGTCATAATAATATCCTTTCAGGTAGACGGTAGATGGAGAATCTTCCCCCGTCTACCGTCTACCGTCTACTGTCTACTTACCATACAATGGCCCAAAATTAGCGCAGGCCCGAAAATCGGCCCCTTCCAAATCGCGCGTGCCGAAAGCGGCCCAGGTGCTTGGTCTGAAAATGCGCTCTTCCGGCACGTTATGCATATAAACCGGGATGCGCAGCATCGAGGCCAGAGTCATCAAATCCGAGCCGATGTGACCATAACCGATCGCGCCGTGATTCGCGCCCCAATTGGCCATGACCGTGTAAACATCGCGGAAGGGACCGCTGCCGGTCACAGTGGGCGCAAACCAGGTGGTCGGCCAGGTGGGATTGGTGCGCTCGTCCAGCACCTCGTGGACTTCGCCGGGCAGGTCAACCGTGTAGCCTTCGGCAATTTGCAGCGCCGGGCCGAGGCCCTTGATCAGGTTGATGCGGCACATCGTCACCGGCATATCGCCCCGAGTCAGGAAGCGGGTGGACCAGCCGCCGCCCCGAAAATATTCCACCATCGAGGTGTGCCAGGTGGTGGCTTCGAGGCAGGCCGCCGCTTCTTCGGGGGTAATTTCCCAGAAAGGCTTCATGACCGGCTGGCCGTCTTTAGTTTGCTGGCCGGTTCCATCCAATGCGGCCGGCCCGGAGTTGATCAGGTGCAAAATGCCGCCTGCGGCGCGTCCACTCAAGCTGTAGCCGGTGACCCGCTTGACGGCTTCGGCGCTCCAATAGGTCCGCACGTCGGCAAAAATTTGGGCCGTGCCGGTCAACAGGTGGCCCAGAAGCATGGAGAGGCCGTTGAGATGGTCGTTCTCGGTGGCAACCATAAAGGGCTGGCGGATACCATTCCAGTCGAACGAGGAGCACAGGATCGCTTCCATAAAATCGCCGTTGGGGAAGTGGTCGGTCCACTGGCGCTGGCCCTGGAAACCGCTGGCGATGGCATTGTGGCCCAACGCTTCCTCGCCAAAGCCCAGTTCGGCCAGGCGCGGATTGCCGATCATCAAATCGCGGGCAATCAGGGCCATTTTGACCGAGGTCGCCCAGGTCGCATCCTTTTGCTGGCGGCTGTGCTGCTTGTCGGGCGGGTTGTAATCTTTGCCTTCGGGGCAGTTCTCTTTGACCCAGGCCAGCGCCCGCTGATACTCCTCCGGGTCGTAAATACCTTCTTCGATGCGGCGGCTGAACTCGCTCATGTCCACGCTCTCGGAGCGCATGCCCAGGTACGATTCCAGGAAAGCCGGGTCCACAATCGAGCCGGCAATGCCCATCGAAGTACCGCCCATGCCCAGGTACGACTTGCCGCGCATGGTAGCGACGGCCAATCCGGCCCGGGTGAATTGGAGCAGCTTTTCGGCCACATCGGCCGGGATAGAAGTATCACCGCCGTCCTGCACTTCGCGCCCGTAGATACTGAAGGCCGGCAGACCCTTCTGGCTGTGGCCGGCCAGCACGGCGGCCAGGTAGACCGCGCCGGGCCGCTCGGTCCCATTGAAGCCCCACACGGCTTTGGGAATGAGCGGGTCGGTGTCCATGGTTTCTGCGCCGTAGCACCAGCAAGGGGTGACGGTAATCGAAAGGCCGACGCCCTCTTTTTTGAACTTTTCGGCGCAGCGAGCCGCTTCGGCCACCCGGCCAATGGTGCTGTCGGCGATCACACACTCGACCGGCAGGCCGTTGGCGTGGCGCAGGTTCTCGCTGATAAGCCGGGCGACGCCTCGGGCCATGGCCATAGTTTGTTCTTCTAACGATTCGCGGACGCCGCCCAGCCGGCCATCAATGGTCGGGCGGATGCCGACTTTGGGCATATCGCCGACGAGCCGGTTGGTGGGAGGATTGGTTTTGAGGCTTGCTAAATTTGCCATGAATTTTCTCCTTGTAGGGTAAAATGTCCGAGGCTGAAGCCGTCGGACTGAAAGAGCGAAGCCCTAAAGGGCTGTTTTATCCTATTATTTGAATTGCATTTCCACTCCAATCCCTCATAAACTCTCCTCGTGAAACCTCTCGTTGATAGCGGCTTCGGCCAGCTCTCGTTTTGTATGAGGGATCCAAAAAAATCACTTTTCTACCTGTTACTTCTATTAAAACTACCCAGTGCCCTTCTTTACCGCCAAGCTCAGAATTCATTCCAAACTCAACCATGATAGGACCATGTTTTATCCTTTCTTGCAGGCTCGGATAATCGAACCAGGCTCGAAAACGCAAACCCGCTCTGGCAAAATATGCTTGCTCATCTTCAGCATATGCTCCTGCCACAAAATCATCACCATCATACCCTTTCTGGCTCGGCGGATCATTAACTCGTAACTCATTACACAAATCTAAAAATTGGGGGATACTATCAGGGTGACAGTGATATTTCAGAAGCATCATTGTACTGGCTACACCACAGCCAATCTTTTGTACTTCTAGAGGTAGGTCATCATCTCTTTGACTTACAAATTCGACTTCTAACATTATCAATTTCTCCTTTAGCCGATGCAGAGCTTAAGTCGAAACAAGTGCCGGGTTGAACTGCTGCGTTCAGAGAACAAAACCTTTAAGCTAAATCTAGCTCGAAGAGCTTCGCCCTTTCAGCGCGATGGCTTTAGCCTCGCGATTCCTCTGACTCAACCCTCTCCAAAAACGGAATAATTGTTCCTGTTAGATGATGTTGTCGTTGGTTCTTTACGTATTTCACGACCATGTTAAGTTGTTTGCCACCAAATGACACAACCCCATATTCTGCTTGCCAACTGAAATGGTAAGGTAAAGATAATTGATGGTTTATCCAATGCGAACTTTTACCTTTTACCTGCCCAATATAATCAGCCAAAGCAATTCGTGGTGGTACAGAAGCAACCAGATGAAGATGATCTTCAATCCCACCAACGGCATAAACAAATGCGCCTAACTCTTTCCCTTTGGCGACAATAACATTATGCAGAGATAACTCAAAATTATTTTCAATAAGAGGTTCTCGATTTTTAGTTCCCCAAACCATATGATAAAAAAGACGAAAGTAGGGCATAAGTTACTTCTTAATAAAGCTCGTGGGGCTTCACCCTCAAGGAGCAAAACCCACAGAATTTTATTAACAGGCTCAAATTTGGGCCAAAGGAACATGAGGTTAAAGCCGCCACTGTGAGAGAACAAAGCTCTCCAAGCTAAATTTCAGCTCGTCAGAGCTTCGCCCTTTTAGGCCGACGGCTTCAGCCTCGGCCACCTAGCAGCCTGTCGGAGAGAACGATTTTGCCTATAAAAACAGTTTACTTACCCTTGTCATAAGGCCATTTTTCGGGTAAATTGCCCTATTTTGATCTCCAAAATCCTCATAAACAAGGCAACAAATTTTCTCTCCGACAGGCTGCTAGTACAGTTAGGTGGTTGCAAACAGTATCACTTCAAGCGCCTACCTCAATCATCACTTTAGTAAATTTACCGGGAGCGGTATCCCAATCGTGGAAAGCGTTGGCGGTTTCGGCGAAGGGATAAATTTTTGAGACCAATTCCATAAACGGAAATTCCCGTTTTTCCACCATTTTGATGACCGCCGGAAAAACGTGCAGGGCATTTCGCGCCCCCATAATGTCCAACTCTTTGCGCACAAAGTGGCTGGTATCATAGCCGACCTCTTTTTTGGCATAGCCGATGTAAACCACTCGCCCGGCAAAGGCCACGGCCTCCACCGCCTGGCGGAAAGTTTCCGGCAGACCGACTGCCTCGACCGCCACGTTGACCCCGTCACTGTTAGTCAACTCCTGAACAGCGGTCAGCACATCCTGCTGGGCTGAATTGATGGTGTATTGCGCCCCAAATTTCCGCACCATCGCCAGTTTGGTATCGTCAACATCTACGGCGATGACGGTGGCGCCTTTTCGCGCCGCCGCTGCAATCACACCGATGCCGACCGCGCCGCAGCCAAACACCAGCACCGTATCCACCTCGCTGATCCGGCCACGATTGGCAGCGTGGTAGCCAACGCTCAAGGGTTCCACCAGGGCCAACTCCTGGAGCGAGAGGGTAGCATGAGCAAAAACTTTGCTGTAATGGATAGCCACCTGCCGGGTCAATGCGCCATCCCGCTGGACTCCTAACGTCTGGTTGAACTGGCAGCAGTTGTACCGGCCTATCCGGCAGGCCGGACAGACCCCGCAGTGGGTGTAGGGTGAGAGCATCACCCGGTCGCCTTCTTGCAGCGACGCAGGCACGTGCGCCCCTTTCGCCACGATCACCCCGCCAATCTCATGGCCGGGAATACGCGGATATTTGACCAGCGGCATCAAGCCGCGATAGGTGTTGAGATCGCTGCCACACAGGCCGATGTAATGGATTTCGACCAGGACATCTTCAGTCCCCATCTGAGGTGGGGGGATATCGACCACTTCTACTTTTCTGGGCGTGAAAAAAGAGACAGCTTCCATAGTTATGATTGTTTCTCCACCGCGCCGGGGTCATAATTTTCGGGGCGGCCTTCCTGCCAGACCGTATTGGCCACCGGTTTAATCAGGGCCAGCACCTCGGCCAGCAGGTGAGGGTCCGGCGAAACGCCCACCGACTTGAGATTCTGGTCAACGTGCTTCACTTTGCTCATTCCGACCAGCGTGGTGGCTACCACCGCATGCTGCAAAACAAACTGCATGGCCAGGTCGGCAATATCTACACCTCGGCTGCGGCAAAGGGCGGCGACATGCTGCCCTACTTCGAGCACCCGGCGGGGGGGCGGATGCCATTCCGGTGCGCCCTTTTCGCTGAGCACCCGCATGTGCAGCGGCGAACCATTAATCAGGCCGATGCCTTTGGCGTGGGCCACCGGAGTCAGTACCTCATCCATCGAGGTATCCATCAGGTTATAACGGCAGTACGAAAGAATAGTATCAATCGGGACCGCCTCAGCCACTTCTTTGAGCGGATAAACGGGATAGCCAGTGATGCCGACAAAACGGACCTTCCCCGCCTGCTTCAGTTGCTCCATGGCCGGCAGGGTTTCGTCAATGATCTGTTCGCGGCGGGCAAACTCGATATCGTGGACCTGGAGAATATCCAGATAATCTGTTTTCAGACGGGTCAGGCTTTCTTCCACCGAACGCACAATCCGGCCGGCGGAAAAATCGAAGCCCGTCGCCAGGTCTTTATCATAGCGGCCAGCCTTGGTGGCCAGAATCACTTTATCGCGGTAGCCAAGCAGCGCTTCGCCCAGCCGGGTTTCGGCCAGGGTGCGTCCATAATAAGGAGCCACATCAAAATAGTTGATGCCTTGCTCAATGGCGTAGTGTACCGCTTGAATGCCCTCGGCCGGGTCAATTACGCCAAATTCCTGGCCCAGCGGCGAAGCGCCAAAGCCCAGAATGGAGACCTGCAGACCCGTTTTACCGAGGGGACGATAGATCATCTCTGACATATTCATTATCCTTCTGCGGAGGCGACCATCTGACCGATTTTTTCTGCCAGTGCTGTTGTTTCATCCGGCGTCAAAGCACCCACTTCCAAATCGAAATGGAATTCGCCGCCCGGCGGCAATATCTGGACATTGCCCTTGGCTTTCTCGGCGCTGTAGCCTTCCGGCTCGGCGGTAGCGGGCAGGATGATGCCCAGGCAATCCTGGTCGGCGGTGCGGCTGATCCAGCGGACGCCGTGGCCCAGTTCAGCCGGGCGATGGCTGATAAAATCGGCCGCCCCGTCGGGGTGAAGCTGCATGCTGTAGGCCCAGCCAGCCTCGTCGGCCAGATAATCCACAAAAAGACCACTTCCGGGTCGTAACCCAGGCCGGGGCTGAGCACATTGTGTATTTCCGGTTGAGCTTCCAACTCCTGCAAAAATTCGCGGTAGCCTGCCGGGGGATGAATATGGCCCGGAATGCTGCTGCGAACGCGCACGTGAGCCGGGTCGCAGGGGGCGCTGTAAACCAGTCGGCCATGATCCACCGGGCGGAAGTTGACGTGGGCCAGGTACATCAATTCCATCGGCGAGCGTTTCAGGTTTTTGACCGTCAGCGAGATGGCGATTTTGCTGGAATTGGCATAAAGTTTGACCACCGGGCTGGCGATATAATTATGATTGAAGGCGACCGTATGCTGATAGGTTCCGGTCAACCCCACATAGGAACCGCGCTCATCCTCACCAATGAGCAACTGAGCGGTCTGATAAGCGGCGTTGGGCAGTTCGCCGTGCAGGGGATGAGTATCGGCGACGGTGGGGACGCCCATCGCGGTAGCTCCACAGTGGATCAGGAAGCCGCCATAGGTATTCAGATAAACGCTGGTGGGGCAGGGTTGGTCAAACATGGATTTCATGGTCAGCGTCCGGCCATAAAAGCCAGCGTGCCAGATTTGCTGGCCCTGAAACGGCAGCAGCGTAATCTGGCCGACTTGATTGACGAGCCGCAGCCCGCAAACCCCGCTGTCATAAAGAAAAGTGGAAGCCGTCAAACCGGCAAACTCGGCCAGTTTTTTTTCGGTTTCGCGGAAGAAATAAGGTTGTAGATTGATGGTAGTTTCCCAGGTCATAATTCCTCAGATTTATCCTCTTGTTTTTTAGCCGGCTTGTCTACTTTAGCCAGGCGTTCCGCCACATTGGGACCAATCAGCCGGTCAATCATGGCGTCGTCAATATTCTCAGCCCGCAAGCGGGGAATAATTTGATCGAGCAGGGCCACCAACCCAGGCTGTCCGCCAAAGTGCCGCCAGCGCGAACTGGAAGCCATGTCCAGACAGATAGCAATACTTCGCCCCCAGCCCTGTCGGACCATTTCTTTCAGCAGCGGCCAGACGCCCTTCTCCGGTTTATAACTGGGGCGAATAAAAGTATCGTAGCCCAACAGCACCCCGGCCTGGGCCAGTTCCCGGTGCAGCCCGAAATCGGGGCGCTTGTCCATGTGGCAAAAATAGAGCTGCCGGCTCAACACACCCCGGTCCTCAAAAAGACGGGCAGCGCTTCGACATTCTGGCCTTCCTCGGTGTGGAACAGCAGCGGTGCGCCGGTTTGACGGGCTGCCTCGGCGGCGGCTTCCAGCAGCACCCGGTTCTGCTCTTTGAACGTGCCGTCGTAGCCAATTTTGATCGCCGTAGCCGGAACCGCCCCATCCGTTTCACGCATGCCGCCGTTGATTTCTTCGATAAAATAAGCTGCGGCCTCTTCCTCGGCAGCGGACCAGAGCCAATAACCCGCAGGGTAATAACGCTGGAGATGGTAGCCGGTGACAGCCGTAATATAAAGCTGGCTGGTTTCGGCCAGCTTGACCAGCATCCGCGCATCGCGCCCGCAGCCGCCCGGCTGGCAATCAATAATGGTATCGCCACCCGCCGAGCGAAAATCCTTCAGTTCGGCCTCGATGAGATGGGGGTTGTCAAGAGCCAGATGGAATTCGGGCTTCACCCCCTTTGGCGGGCTGACCCAGACATGGCCATGTCCATCGGCCACTTTGATGTTTTCAATCGAAACTAATCCGGTGACGGTTTGTATTTGCATAATACATACAAGGAACTGAGGGAACTTATTCAATTCCCTTTTTCTCTCAAACTTGAGCCTCGGCCAACATGTCGTAAATAGGGGTCAAGGCATGATAGGCAGCCTCAAAAATGGGGTAGAGTTTGGCGTAAGCGGCCTGGGCTGCCGGGTCCGGCTCGACCACCTCAACCACCTGGTTCATTGATTTGGCCAGCGAAAAATCGGGGTACAAGCCCACCCCGACCCCGCCGGCCAGGGCCGCGCCCATCGAAGTGGCTTCTTCCAAAATAGCCAGGCGCTGCACCGGCAGGCCGTAAATGTCGGCCATAATTTTGTTCCAAAAACGTCCACGCGCCCCACCGCCAATAATCCGCATGGCCTGGATAGCCGCGCCTTGCCCGGTAAAAGCGTCGAGGATAACCCGCAGGTTCATAGTGATTCCCTCCAAAACCGCGCGGACCATATCGGCCCGACTGTGGCGGATGGTCAGGCCGATGAAACCGCCCCGCGCCCGCGGATTCCAACGCGGGCTGCGCTCGCCCAACAAATAAGGCAGGAACAGCAGTCCATTGGCTCCCGGCGGCGATTTTTCGGCGTTGAGATTGAGCAGTTCGTAAGGGTTAATACCCAAAGCCGCGGCCGCCTGCGTTTCAAGTCCGCCCAATTGGTCACGCGCCCATTGATACGAAGTACCGGCCGCCTGCATAGTGCCGCATGGACTGAACATACCGGGCACCAAATGGGCAAAACAGAAGGTTTTTTGCTCCGGGTCGTAGATAGGCTTTTGGGTCGCCAGGGCAATCCAGGAGGAACTGCCGACATAATTAAAGGCGTCGCCTTCGGCCACCACCCCAGCCCCGGCAGCGGCGCACAGGCCATCGCCGGCCCCAATCACCACCGGCGTCCCGGCAGCCACGCCGACTTCGGCGGCAATGTCGGCCCGCACTTCACCCACCACGTCAATCGAGCGGCGCAGAGCCGGTAGTTGGGCCGGGTCAAGCCGGGCTGCATCCAGCAGCCGCCCCGACCAATCGCCCTGTTCCAGATGATACAGGTTGGTGCTGGAGGCATCGGAGTGGTCGGTCACAAATTCGCCGGTCAGCCGGGCGACCATCGCATCTTTGGCCTGGACGAATTTGTGGGTGGCCTTAAAAATATCCGGCTGATGGTCGCGCAGCCACAAAATTTTGCAGATGGTATAGGAGGCGCTGAGGCGATGGCCGGTAATCCGGTAAAGTTCGTCGGGGGCGATGCGCTCGCTCAGCCACTTTTCCTGGGCTACGGCCCGCTGGTCGGCCCAAATAATGGCGTTGCGCAGGGGTCGGGCCGATTTATTCAGCGGCACGCAGCCCATCATCTGGCCGCTGAAAACAATACAGGCAATTTCGGTGGGCGCAACGTGAGCCTGGCTTAATAATTTATGGGTCGAGGTGCAGATGGCCTGCCACCAATCTTCCGGGTTTTGCTCGGCCCAGCCGGTTTGGGCGTACTCGACGGAGTAGCCAGCAAAGGCGCTACCGACCAGATGACCGGCACCATCATAGAGGGTGGCCTTGTTACCGGTGGTGCCCAGATCATGGGCCAAAATGAAGCGCTTTTGGGTCACAGGTGAGTCTCCATTCACAATTTTGAGCCTGACTCAGCCCAAAACCGCAAATTAGCTCTACATCGCAGAAGGGGATGGATGAGGTTTAGCCAGAAAAGAGGCTGTCCACTGTCACAGGACAGCCCCTTTTCTATGTTAAGTTGGAATTATTTTATTCGTACAGCAGAGGTTTAATATCGCCAGAGTCGATATTGGTTTTGTCATACCAGTGGAAACCGGTGTCAATATTCTTCTCTACTTTTTCGCCTTTGAGGGCCTTGACGGCGGCTTCAACACATTTGTAACCAATGCCGATGGGGTCCTGGGTGATCGCGCCGGCCTGAGCACCACTCTTGATGGCATCCATCTGCTGCTTGCCGGAGTCGTAGCCGATCACGACCATTTGGCCTTCTTTGCCCAGTTCTTTAACGGCATTCAGCACGCCGATGATGGAGCCTTCGTTCGCGCCAAAGAAGCCTTTCAGGTTCGGGTGGGCCTGGATGATAGCTTTGGCCAGGTCGGTGGATTTCAGGTGGTCGCCACCGCCATATTGAATGTCCACAATGTTGATATTGGGATATTTTTCCTTCATCTGGTTAACAAAGCCATCGCGGCGGTCAATCCCGGTGCGGCTGGTCTGATCGTGCACAATCACCGCCACTTCGCCTTCGTTGCCAATCAATTCGGCCATTTTGTCGGCGGCGCGCCGGCAGCGGCGAGGTTATCGGTAGCAGCCGTGGCCACCGGAATGTCGCTGTCTACGCCGGAGTCAAAACCAACCACCGGAATATTCTCGGATTTGGCGCGCTCCAGCAACGGCAGCAGGGCTTTGGTATCCAACGCGGCTAAACACAGCGCGGCAGGCTTCTTGTCGAGCGCAGCCTGAACCATTTCGACCTGCTTGTCAACCTGGGCCTCGGTTTCGGGGCCTTCAAAAGTAACATCAACATTGAAATCAGCCGCGGCCTTTTCAGAGCCGGCCTTTACGGCTTGCCAGAACTGATGCTGGAAGCCTTTGGACACAATGGCGATGTAGGGCTTGCCCGCAGGGGCGGCTTCTTCGCCCGAAGCCTCGGCTGGTTTTTCCTCAGCGGGAGCAGCCGGAGCAGCCGGTTGAGCGCCGCAGGCAGCGATCATAACCGCTGCCAACAGCAGGCCTAACAGAAAGAAAAGTTGTTTAATTTTCATTGCAATTCTCCTCTTTACGAACTCCTAAATTAAATTTATTTATTGTTAAGCTCCTGACGGAGCAGTTAACCAAATGAGAAACATTACTTCTGGTGGCGGCGAATAATATCCAGGTAGACCGCCGTTATGACAATGATACCGGTCACTACAATTTGCCATTCCTGAGGAACCGATAAAATACGCAACCCGTTGGTGAGCACACTGATAATAAATGCGCCGATAATGGTTCCCAGGATCGTGCCCTCGCCTCCGCTCAGGGAGGTACCACCAATTACAGCGGCGGCGATGGCATCCAATTCATAGCCCACTCCTAACGCGGGCTGGGCAGAATTAAGCCGGGCGGCAATCAGCACCCCTGCCAGTCCGCTGAACACCCCACAAAGGGCATAAACGCTGGTTTTCCAGACAGCCACGTTAACCCCGGAGAGACGGGTTGCTTCTTCGTTGCTGCCCAGGGCAAAAGTGTAGCGGCCCAGAATAGTTTTTGACAAAATAATTCCACCAATCAGCGCGGCAATAAACAGGATCAGCACCGCGTTGGGGATGTCGAAGCCGGGAATGATCGCTCCCAAAACAGAACCCATAGCAATCATGGCGAAGGCAGGCGCATCATTAAAATAGATGGGGGTCAAGCCCGAAATAACCAGGGCCAGTCCACGGGCAATCATCATTGTGCCCAGGGTAGCAATAAAGGGAGGAATTTTGAACTTGGAGATAAGTAAGCCATTGGTCAGGCCAACGATACCACCTGTAGCTAGTCCAGCCAGAACGCCGATGGGGACCGGCATGCCCCAGTAGGTAATAAATACCCCGGCCATCACCGCCGACAGGGTCATCACCGTTCCGACGGATAAGTCAATACCGCCAGTCACAATGACAAAGGTGACGCCTAAGGCCAGCACCCCGTTTACCGCAGTGGCCAGCAGAATACCGACGATATTGCTAAACTGGAAAAAGTTTGGCGAGGCCACCGAAAATACGACAAACAAAAGAATCAAAGCCCCGAAAGCCAGCAGTTTTTGCATGGCATCCGAGCGAAACAGGGAACTTTTTTGGGCAATCTGAATTTCCATAAGCTATCGGCTCTCCAAATTAATTAAAAGCTGGTGCGGTTTCATTAACGCTGACTATCCCCCCGCGCTGGGTGGCATAGGTCATAATTTTCTCCTGGGTAGCCTCGGCAATATCCAGTTCACCGGTAATCCGGCCTTCACACATCACCACAATACGATGGCTCATCCGCAGAATTTCCGGCAGTTCCGACGAAATCATGATAATAGATTTTCCCTGGCGGGCCAAATCGTTGAGCAGGTGGTAAATCTCACTCTTGGCCCCGACATCAATGCCGCGGGTCGGTTCATCAAAGATGAGGATTTCGGTATCGGCGGTGAGCCATTTGCCGATAATCACTTTTTGTTGATTCCCACCCGATAGATTTTTAACCTTCTGCTTGATGCTGGGAGTCTTAATCGCCAGGGCCTTGACAAAACGTTCGGCCGTGGTTTGGATTTTAGCCTGAGACATCCAGCCGAAGAGACCCATAAAATCCTTAAAGGCAGCCAAAACAATGTTGGTTTCTACATCCATGCTCAGGGTCAAGCCATATCGCTTGCGGTCTTCGGAGAGATAGCCAATTCCATACCGCACCGCATCGCCCGGGCTTTTGATGGGGGTCTTTTTGCCCCGGATATAAATTTCACCCGAGTCCATCGCATCTGCTCCAAAAATAGCGCGGGCCACCTCGGTGCGCCCGGCCCCCATCAGTCCGGCGAACCCCAGGATTTCACCTTTTCTGAGTTTGAAACTGACATTTTTGATTACATCACCCCGGTTCAGGTCTTTTACTTCCAGTACCACATCCTGATTGGGGTTCTCCGGCACCTCGGGTGAAGATTCAAAATGGTACGGCCAACCATCATGCTGATGATATTGTCAATGGTCGTTTCTTGAGTGGGAACGGTATTAATGTAGCGCCCATCCCGCATTACCGTAATCCGGTCGGAGATTTGTTTTAGCTCTTCCAGACGATGGGAGATATGGATAATACCAACGCCTTTATCTCGAAGCTGGCGAATAATGCGGAAGAGTTCGGCTATTTCCGCCTCGGTCAGGGCGGCGGTTGGTTCATCCATAATCAACACATCGGAGTTATAGGAAAGAGCTTTGGCAATTTCCACCATCTGCTGCTTGGCCACGGTCAAATCGGCTACTTTGGTGCGCGGGTCCAGTTTAAGGTGCATCATAGCCAGCAATTCCTGCGTTTTTTCGTTAATATCTTTTTCTTCCAGGAAAATACTCATTTTGCGCGGCTCGCGGCCAATAAAGATATTCTGAGCAACAGTGAGATGATTCATCAGGTTGAGTTCCTGATGGATCATACTGATACCCAAAAGTTGGGCCGCCCTGGGATTAGCAATCTCGACTTCGCGGCCTTTGTAGAGAATACGCCCGGCATCTTTTCGATAAATACCGGAAAGTATTTTCATCATGGTAGATTTACCGGCCCCGTTTTCTCCAACCAGGGCGTGGACTTCGCCGGAGTGCAGTTCAAACTGACACTGGTTAAGCGCATTGACGCCCGGAAAAGATTTATTAATTCCTTCCATCGAAACCAAAACTTCACCCATAACATATCCTCGCCACAGTTAAAGCAGCCTATACTTACAACAATATTTATGTTTCAACCGCCAAATTTAAGGCGTTTTGTTCTAAATGCAGCACTTTCCCACACGACTCTCTAACTACAAGTTGAACCGGCAATGGCGCAGACGTTTCAAAGGGCTGATGGTTAATCAGCTTTATCAGCAGTTTGGCGGCGCATTGGCCCAGTTCGTAAGTAGGTTGGCGCACTACCGTTAATGGCGGTGAAAAAAGCGAGGCCCAATCGTGATCGTCAAAACTGACCAGAGAAATATCCTCCGGGCAACGCAGCTTTCTTTGGCGCAGCGCATGCAGCGTACCCAGGGTCATTTGGTTATTGGTTACAAAAAGGGCGGTGGGCCGATCGGGCAAATCGAGCAAATTCTGTAGCGCCAGAAAAGCGCTGGGCGTCATTTGGAGATTGGTAATGGAGTTCAGCAAGGACAATTCGGTTAAATAAAGCTGATTCTTGTGAAACCGGGGATCGGCTCGAACAATCAGGCTTTCGTCAATGGGCAGGCCGGCTTCCTGCAAAGCCTGCTTATAACCCTTCACCCGCATCGCCAGGGTAGAGATCGTCGCCAGGCCGGTCAAAATCCCAATACGGCGATGCCCCAGTTCAATTAAGTAGCGGGTGGCCTGGTAAGCGCCATTTTCGTTATCAACTTCAATCAGCGGGGCGGTAATGCCAGGGGCGCTACGGTCCAGCAAGACAATCGGCACTTCGGCTTCGGCCATACGGATGAGGCGCTCGGAATGAGTGCCGGTTGGGGCAATAATTAAACCATCAATTTGATGGGCAAACAGCAGGCGCAGATATTCGTCTTCACGGGCCGGGTCTTCATCGGTGTTGCAGAAAATGGTGTGGTAGCCGTGCTGATTAAATTCATCCTCAACCCCTCGCGCTACGGCGGTAAAAAAGGGATTGGTGATATCAGAAATGATTAAGCCGATACTTTGGGTAGTTTTGGTGGCCAGGCCACGAGCAATCGTACTGGGGTGATAATTGAGGGCATCAACAGCTTCCAGGACTCTCCGGCGAGTCTCGTCGCTCACAAAGCGGGTTTGGTTAATAACATGCGAGACAGTGGCGGTGGAAACTCCGGCCCGGTCAGCAACGTCTCTAATGTTTACTCTAGCCATTTAGAAACTACATCCTCGTAGTAGTAATTAACACTTTACGTAACCGCTTACGTAAGCGGTTACTTGCCCCAAGATTAACACAAAACGTTTTGCTTGTCAAGAAAAACAAAGCGTCTTTTAAGCGAAAAAACCTTAAAATTATTAACCATTTGCTACCAACACTATCCAATCATGAACTATCAGGGCAGCATTACCTCCAAAAGCTCCTGCTCAGCCTCAACAGTCCATTCCCGGCCATCTTTTAATTTGGCGTAAACGGTGGGCAGCCTGTCTTTCAACTCAGCCAGCGGTGTCAGAGGTAACTCTTTGATGTTTGGAAAGATGACAATTTTGCCGGGGAAAGTCGCATCGCGCACGGCGTAATAACCACTGCGGCCGCTTCCAGCGAACCCACCGCCGCCACGGTATGGTTGGGCGACAGCCGCCCGCTTTCCACCTGATCGAGCATCATCTGCAAATCGGCAATGGTGGAGCCGGAATGGCCGATAATCCGTATCCCACGCTGACAAACCAGGTTCAAATCCAATGTGACCATCGTGCCCCGTTTCAGCCCGGCAAAACGTTCATCATCCCGCCCTGAGCCAGATAATTGGACGCATCGGCTACAGCCTCCGCCGAAGGGGCCAGCACGATAATGTCGTCAAACCCCTCGCCGGCCACTTCGGCCAGTTCCTCCCGGTAATCCTCGGCATCGGCGCTGAGACAGATGAAATCAATATTTTTGGCCACAGCCCTGGCCCCGAACTCGCGCTCAATCGTTTCCAGCCGGTGCCAGGTGAGGGCGGTGCAAAGCAGCGCCGCCGGAGGATTTTCCATTTGCAGCGTCCGCTGGACGTGCATGTGGCCCATCGGCCCGCCCGCGCCGACCAGCCAGGTTTTGCCGCCCGCCTTCAATTCGGAGCGCACCGGCTGGCGGCTGTAGACCCCGGCAATATCAGGGCCGGCCCCGCCGAGGTAAAGGGAGCGATGATAATGAACCTGACCAATATCTACCTGTACGGGTCGGGGCAAAGGGGTATCGGTAACGATAGCGATAATGCCAAAATGGGCCAGGTGAGGGGCGACGGCTTCGATTAAATTCGAGTCGGAGCCAAGAATAATAATATCATCAAATGCAGGCGGCAGCGGGTCAAGGAATAAACCGCCCGGTTCGTGCCGCAGCCGGTCGTCTTCCAGTCTCAACCGGTCCAACGGAATCTCGACCACTTCAATTTGCCAGCGGGCCGCCTGCTCTTTCAGCCGGGTGGCGAAAGCTTCCGGCACATCGGTCAGGCCCAGCCGGGCCGGATGGCTTTGTTCGTCCATCCCGGCGCTAAAAAATAATCGTCTCTGCTTTCAGAGGTGCCGATCAGCCAGGTGAAACCGTCCGGTTTCAATGCGGTGCGGTAGGTTTGGTTATAGGTGGCAATCACACAGGCCCACGGCTCAACCAGGGCGCTTTCGGCGTAGCCGGTTTCCGGCTGGACCGGCAGCAGATAGTTGCCGTCGTCGCCCTTAAGCACCCGGTCATCAATCACGCTGTACTGCGACATGCCGCCCTGAAGCATGTAACCGTAAGCCAGGTTCACCCCCTTGACGTAAATTTCGGCTGAACGATGAATCGTTGCCCCACTATGTAGCGGTCGCGCAAGTTCTCGCCGACCCCGACCACGGTCAAAGTGACTTCGTGGCCCAGCACCACCGGCTCTTTTTTCATGTCGCGGAAAATGCGGGGATGCTCCTCGCCGGCGTTGATAACCTTGATGTCAGAAAAACAAATACCGCAGGCATCGTGCCGTACTAAGAGTTCATCCGGGCCATAGCTTGGGACCTCGACCGTAATCGGCTGGCCCTCACGCCCCAGATTTTCAAAGCCTGCGCCGTACAACGGCCACAGACGATTTTCCCGGCCCAATACGGCGGCTTGGCGGTATGTATTTAATTTGTCCCCCATTATGAATTGTTCCCCCTGGAAAAGTATGGGCCGGGATGTAACTGCTCAACCCTCATGTCATCCTTCGACAGGCTCAGGACAGGTTTCGAGGCCGTAGGCCGAGAAATCCCTGCGCTGTATCGGCCTCGGAGATTTCTCCCTTCGGTCGAAATGACATGGCTGAGTAGTTACAAAAATTTTATAAATCAGGCATACTAACGGCAATCAGCCGTCAGCGGCCGGCGGTCGCTCTAGCGCATCTCCTGCCCGCCGGTCACATTGATGGCCTGGCCGGTCATGTAGCCGGATTGATCGGAGGCCAGAAAGACGACCACGTTGCAGACATCCTCGTAGGTGCAGCCGCGTTTCATCGGCACCTGGTCCACGTATTTCTGGCGGACCTCGGCTTCGGTGATGCCCCATTTTTTGGCATACTGGCTGTAGAGCGAATTGACCCACAGCGGTGAGTCAAGCAAATTGCCGGGGCAAATGGCATTGACCCGCACCCCAAATTCGGCCAGGTCGAGGGCGATGCTCTGGGTCAGGCCAATACCGCCAAATTTACTGGCCGCATAAGCCGAATTCTTAAAGCTGCCCTTTTTGCCCGATTTGGAATTGATCTGAATAATCGCGCCTTTGCCTTGAGCCTTCATCGGTCGGGCGGCGTGTTTGGCAGTGAGAAAATAGCCAAACAGGTTGACATTCATGACCACACGCCATTTTTCCGCCGGAAATTCGGTGATCTCCTCGGCAATGAGCACCCCGGCGTTAGATACGGTGATGTCCAGCCGGCCAAATTTTTCCAGGGTTTTGGCTACCAGCGCTTCCACCTGGCTCTCATCGGTCACATCCACCTTGACCGCCAAAGTTTGGCGATCCGTGGTGGCTGCGATCTCGGCAGCGGTGGCGGCGGCGGCTTCCTCGTTCAAATCGGCCACCACCACGTGACACCCTTCAGCCGCCAAGCGCTGACAAATCGCCTGGCCCAATCCCTGCGCCCCGCCGGTGACGAGAGCGATTCGATCTTGTAATATTTTAGTCATTTTCCCTTTCTCCACGCAGGGGAGCAGAGGGGCAGGGGCGCAGGGGAGATCATTTCTCCTCTGCCCCTCTGCTCCCCTGCCTCTCTGCTCAATTTAAGGCAGCATCAGTTTCAAAAATTCTTCTTCCGCCTCGACCGTCCATTCGTGGCCGTCTTTGAGCCTGGCGTAGACGGTGGGCAGTTTCTCTTTCAGTTCCGATAAAGCGGTCAGCGGAAATTCTTTGATTTGGGGAAAGATAACCACCTTGCCCGGAAATTTGGCGTCGCGCACGGCCAGGTAGCCGTCTTTAGCCGCCTCAAGCGAACCAATCGCCGCCACCGAACGGTTGGGCGAAAGGTGGCCCGCTTCGGTTTCGCGCAGCATCAGCCGCAAATCATCAATGGTCGAAGCGGTATGGCCGATGAAACGCTTGTTTTCAAGATAGACGCCGCTCAAATCGAGCGTGACCATCGTGCCGCGCTTGACCCCGGCAAACACATTCATCACCCCCCTGGGGGCCAGATGCAGCGCCGAATCGCTGATGACCGGCGGAACCGGCACCAGGCCGATAATATCGTCAAAACCCTCACCGGCCAACTCAGCCAATTTCTGCTGATAAGCGGAGTCCTGCACGCACAGGCAAACAAAATTGATACCCTTGGCGCGGGCTTCCGCCCCCAACATATCCTCCAGGGCGTCCAGACGTTCCTGAACCAGGTCGGTGCAGAGAAGCAGCGCCGGCGGATTAGCCAGTTGGACAGCCCGCTGCACATGCATCTGACCCATCGGCCCGCCTGCGCCCACAAACCAGCTTTTGCCGCCGGGCCTTAATTCCGCGCGGACTTCATGGTCGCTGTAGGCCCGCGCAATGTCCGGCCCCGGCCCGCCGACATAGGTCCAGCGGTTGTAATGCACCCGGCCCATATCCACGTCTACCGGTCGCGGCAGCGGCGTATCGGCCATGAGGGCGACAATCCCAAAATCGGCCAGATAGGGACTGGCAGTTTCGATCAGGTCGGGGTCGGGGCCAAGGATGATAATATCGTCGAAGGCCACCGGGCCGCCGGGCGCTTCAGCCCGGATGGCGTCCAGTGAAAGTTCCTGTACTTCAACTCCCAGCGAGGCGGCCTGTTCCTTCACCCGGTTGGCCAGGATGGCCGGTGGGTTGGTTAAAACGATACGTTGGGGATGGGATTTTTCATCAAAACCGGCGCTGAAGAAATAGTCAGTTTGGGCAGCGGGAGTCCCGATAATCCAGGTGGCCCCGCCGGGTTTGAGGCCGGTCCGGTAGCGCAAGTGATAGGCGGCAATCACACAGGCCCACGGCTCGGCCAGGGCGCTTTCGGCATAGCCCGTTTGCGGCTGAACCGGGATAAGGTAGTTGCCGTCATCGCCGTTGAGCACGCGCTGGTCAATGAGGCCATACCAGGACATCCCGCCATCAATCATATAGCCATAGGCATAATTGACCCCGCCCGACCAGATATCGGCCTGGATGATGAAGCGGTCGCCCACCTTGTATTGATCGCGCAGTTTTTCGCCTACACCAACGACGGTCATCGCCACCTCGTGGCCCAAAACCACCGGCTCTTTTTTCATGTCCCGGAAGATACGCGGGTGCTGTTCACCGGCATTGATCACCTTGATGTCGGAAAAGCAGATGCCACAGGCGTCGTGGCGGACTAATAATTGGTCCGGCCCATACGGTGGAAGATTGACCTTAATAGGTTGCTCCTCCCGGCCCAGATTTTCAAAGCCGGCCCCGTACAGCGGCCAGAAGCGGTTTTCTTGAGGAGTTTCTTGCGCCGCGATGTAGCGGCTTAATTTGTCAGACATAATTAGTTCCTTTTGATACGATTAGATAAAAAATCCATTCTTGAAAAGTCCCCCTGATTAGAAACGGAGTCCAAAGCTTGCTTTGGCTTTTCCAAACCAAGGTTTGGACTCCTCACCTGACAACATCGGCTTGAATAGTAGACGGTAGACAGTAGACGGTAAACAGGGAACAATCATGCGACCCTGCTACCTTGCGACCCTGCTACAGCGCCAAAATATCCGCCGGGGTTGCAGCCATCTTTACTTGTGATAATTTAGCCAGACCCGCTGCGCCCGGTTCGACCTGGCGGCCCAATTGGGTGTAAAAGTCGTTACGCTCGCGGCGGCTGGGCAGATGGGTTCTGGCCCAGTCACTTTGATAGCCCAGCCCCAATGCCCGCTGAGCGACGGTATGACCGTAAATGAAATAAGCGCCGCTGATAAACGCCGCCCGCACCGGGGCCAGTTCCGGCGCGTCGAAATCGTCCAGCCATTTTTGGCCGTAGGCATTCATCTCGGTGCCGATGTTCAAAGGCAAATCCAGTTTTTGGGCCAGTTCGACCACCTCGTACAGTTTTTGTACTTTCACCCGTTTCTGGTCGGGGTCGGCGATGTTCCAGTTGCGGTCGGGGATGATATTCAACGCGACCGCACCTTTATCAATCAACAGGGCTAATAATTCCTCGATGGCCTCCTCCCCCACCGACATGCCATCCAGCCAGGCCGCGCAGGGCAGCGCCCCGCAGGCGATAATAAGCTGGTGAAACTCCTCGACGCTGGGAAAGGTCTGGGGACCCGGCTGAACATAGCCCACCCCACCTTTTTTCATCAATTTGGCCCGGATGGTATTTTGAAATTTGGGCGCATCTCCTATCTGGGCGGTTACCTGGTCAAGCGGCAGATTGAGCTTGCTGGCCCAAAAAGCTGCCGGGTCGGATGCGCCCCGTTCGGCAGCCTGGGAGTAGGCTTGCAGCATGTGCCGTTCGGTGGCATTGTCACGCGGGGTAAGCGGCAGGACATCCTGCTCATAATCAACACTCACCGGCGACAGGTAGGCATTAATCCGGGCGACCATATCCTTATTCCGAGTTTCCGCCCGGCGGCGCATATCACTCAAAATAGGGATTACTGATGCCGGGACCTGACCGGAGGTAAAGCCGATGCCCATATGATAATACACCCCCGGCTCGCCGGGCGAGTTGATTTCGCGGGTGGCAAATTCGGGGATAAAAACGCGGGTTTCGATGCCGGCGCTGGCGCGTACACCCACAGCATCACAGGCAGTCAGAAATTCCTCCACCGCGTCCAGTACATCAAAATCCACGCTGCCCAACAGCTTGATCCCTCGCCGCCGGGCCAGCCAGGCCAGCGACGTAGGCGAATGGCCGTAGCCATTGAACGAAAAAAAGGTGTGGCAGTGCATATTGGCCACTTCGGCCAACGGCGGCAGTTCGATCTCGCCCTGTTCGGCCAGGGCTAATAATTCCTGCAACGCTTCAGCGCGGGCAGCGGGGTCGAAATGGTTCAGGTTTGTTTCGAAGGTGGTAATTTTTTGATCTGTAGCCATAATTCCTCGTCATGAGGCGAGGAGAAGTGAGGCGATGAGGCGAAAAAACCATCTGTTCGACTCACCGCCTCCTCGCGTCCTCGCCTCATTGCCTCATCCTTTGCCGATGACGCGCTGGCGGTAGTGTTCGTCGGGGCGGGTATGAATGCGGTCAATGGCCTGGGGCGTCATAAAACGTGGCCCACCGACAGCATACGCTCCCACCAAAATCCGGGCCGTTTTGACCGCCATCGCAGTGATATTTTCGACCTGTTGGGCGGTCGGAGCCAGGGCAATAAAGCCGTGGTTTTGCATGTAAATGGTCTTGGGCCGCTCGCCATAGGTATCAATATAGGCATTGATCCGGCGATAAACTTCGCGGGCCAGGGGCAGGCCGGGGTCCACATAGGGGATCAACACCGGGGCCGGGCCGCACAGAACAACTTCATCGGGGAAGAGGCGGCCGCTCAGGGCGGTTTCGTAAGCAGCGGAGCAGGTAATCATATTGATCGCGCTCGGGTGGGTGTGGCCGACAAAATTGACCCCGGCCAATTTGAGACACATAGCGTGGAGCGCCGTTTCAACCGAGGGATGGCCTTTGGCCTGCGGGTCTACTTTAGCCGCCGTCAGCGTCTGCCTGACCGCCTCATCGCTCAACTCCGCGCCTTCGAGCAGAGCCAAAATAGGTTCAAAATAAACCTGTACAAACCCTTCGGGGCCAACGGTACGCAGTTCGGTCCCGCTGGCTTTGACCCAAAAGGTGTTATCATCAACTTTAACCGAGGTATTGCCCTCGCCTAAAATCACATAATCATTCT
Organism: Anaerolineales bacterium; assembly: GCA_012032575.1. Next base: position 22,496 of record JAAUSP010000043.1, read on the forward strand.
GAGGATTGCCAAGATTATTAGATAGGGTAATAAGTTGGGTGAGGAGTTCTGTTGTCATTTTTTTAGCGTTAGTGATGAATTACAAATTAAGCAAAACGTGTTGCGTGTTGCGTGTTCCGTCTGTTTGATCTTACGCAAGACGCAACACGCAACACGAGTTAGTATGGGTGGGGCACACCGTTGAACCGTGCCGCCCCACCCGTTTTCAGGTCAAAGTTTTAGAATTTGAAGTTGTCAACGTTGCTGGCGTCGAAGGTGAAGGGCAGGCCAAGCACCAGCTCGCCATTTTCGTCAATGGTGTACTCGCCCAGCTTGCCGGCGGTGAAGGTGTCACCGGGCTTGCCTTCGATCTGGCCACTGGCGATGGCATGCAGGGTGTAGATAGCCAGGTAGCCAAAGTCTTCGGGGTTCCACAGGGCAAAGGCCGGCGAAGCGCCGCTCTTGACATAGTCGCGCATCTGGCTGGGCAGGCCCAGGCCGGTGACGGCCACTTTACCAATCATATCCTGATCCTGCACCGCGCGGGCGGAGGCAGCGATACCGACGGTGGTCGGGGCGATGATGGCCTTCAGGTCAGGATAGGTTTTCATCAAACCCAGAGCTTCGTTGTAGCTCTTCTCGTCGTCGTCGTCGCCGTAGACGGTGGCGACCAGCTTGATGTTGGCATATTCGGGCTTGGTCAGCTCGTCATTCATCCACTTGATCCACTCGTTCTGGTTGGGGGCGGTGGAAGTGGCGCTCAGAATGGCGATTTCGCCCTCGCCACCGATGAGTTCGGAAACCAGAGCAATCTGGCTGCGGCCAATGCCTTCGCCGGTAGCTTGATTGATGTGGACGGTGCGGCCGCCGGGAGCGATAGCCGCGTCCCAGGTGACAACCGGAATACCGGCATCAAGGGCTGCTTTCCCGGTGGGAACCAGGGCGTCAGAGTCGTTGGCCGAAACGGCCAGACCGTTCACCTTCTGAGCAATCAGGGAGTTGAGCAGTTGGATTTGCTCGGTGGCGTCGGCGGTGGCTGAACCTTGATAGGTCACGGTCACGCCCAGTTCGGCAGCGGCGGCTTGAGCGCCCACGTTAGCGCCGTCAAAGTAGGGGTTGCCCAGGTTTTTGGGAACCAGCACATAGTTGGCCCCGCCCGCCGGAGCTTCAGCCGGAGCGGCTTCAGCGGCCGGAGCGGCCGCGCCGCCCATCATCGCCTGGGCGTCTTCGGCGCTGGGGATGCACAGTTTCCAGCCGGGTTCGATAATGTCGGCGTTGGCAATGGTGGCATAGCTGCTGTCAGCAGCGGCGGCAGCGTTGGTGGCATCAAAAATAGCCGGATAAGCCAGCACATCGCCGTAGAATTT
>JAAUSP010000689.1 GCA_012032575.1 Anaerolineales bacterium
CCTTACCTTTGTTCTTAATGATCATCAACAAGAGCAACCCGCCGCTTATAAGCCCCATAATACTACTAACAAAAGCGGCTGTTTCCCAGAGTAAAGCCCATTCTTCAGTTGACATGGTTATTGCTCCTTTAACAATCCGTTTTTCTTGAGGTAAAGCCACATTTTGGCTCGGGCGTTGGGTTCGGTGTCTGCCTCCTCTGAATAAACTTTGATAATTCTATTGGTCGGTACGCCATTAATTCAGGTGAGTACAGTCTATGCCACCGCTTTAATTCTTTAAATTCCTTGTCTCTATGCCCTAAATTATGCAGATGACCATGAACATTTATTTCCCAAATTCCATCCCAAGGTTGCGGAGTGTGGCTGAACATTATTATTTTTCCGCAATACTTTAACCGAAATGAATCACAAACAAATTGCCAGCCATGTTCCATATACCATGACCATGTTTTTGAATCATGGTTTCCCGTAACTAAAATTTTTCGGCATGGTAAAGATTGAATATATTTCAGGTGGACTTCCGCTTCTTTGCCTAAACAAACATCACCCAAATGCACTAAACAATCTTCTGGTTTGATCTTCAAAAATCCTTTAAAAATCAATTCTTCATGGTTTTTAGGACGGCCGCAATAAGAGATAATATCAGCATGATTAAAATGGCTATCACTGGCTATATAAACCTTCATTTCCCCTCCTCCAATCTCTTGAAGATTGCGTCAGCCATATCTATGAGCAATTCGCAATCTATTTCTTTAGAACTATGATTATCCGCACAATACACCCTAGATAGTATGCCCCTTAGTTCAATGGTCGTCGGGAAAGAGTTAAGGTGGGCTTTCCAGCAGACGTCTATAGCAGTATTATATCCGTTCTTATAATATGCGCTGTTTGATAAAACTCTACCGCTGTAATCTAATTCCTTCGGCCACTTAATTTTTTTAGATTCCATCATTTCCCCTCCAAAACCCACTTGTGGTCGGGGTCGGGGATGAAGTAGGTTGATATTGATTCTGACCGATCATATATCCAAACAATCCATCCACTATTTATTTTTAACCCTGAGGTTTCTATACCATTCTCCCTCGGATACTTTTCTGGTTCCATTTTATTGCTCCTTTTGACTTTCTTCATACTCCGCCATTTGCTTAATATATTCCAACGCCAGTTCCTGCTGAATTGAACCGAAATTTTGTGAAGGAATGTCTGGGTGCGCCTTTCTGTGAATTAACTCAGCGGCCACTCTCCACGATGTTTTATTTTTTAACTCATACCCAGCTTTCCCGGACATATTAACCAGATGACCAGCTGTACACATAGGCTTTCCGCAAATATTATTTTTTGGTTCTTCTTCCGGGCCCCAAGTACTTTGCTGGTGACAACGCTTTTTTTCTTGTATTTCTTTCCACAGCTGGCTATACGGGTTAACTAATTTGGGGAGGTTTTTTATAATATCCTCTACCTCTTCGAGGTCGCTGGCCGAATACCCGGCTGATATGAGGTCGCTCAACGAATACCCGACTGATCTGAGGGCGCCTTGTTCTATTGCAAGCAGTGCTTTTCCAGTTAAAGGACATTTGTATTTATTTTCTTTCATGAATTTACTCCTCCACGTCCGGCAATGGACATTCTTTGGGGATTTTAAATATATTTAAGATACGTTTCCTAGTCAATTTACAATACCAGTTGTTCTTAAAACTGATGTGTTTGCAATCTTTACAACTGTTAACTATCACTTTGATTTGTTTTGGCATTTGACCTCTCAAAATCCATTATTCTTTCCCCAATCCATCGTGCGACATTTACCGTGACTGCATTGCCAATGACAACCCCTCTGGGAGAGTCCATCCCGCTGGAAATCCCTGGAGTCTCTCCTTCTCCGTCGGGGTTAATCTGCGTAGCGATATTGCCTTGTATTCTTTTGCCAGCTTCTTGAGTTCTGACTGTTGTTCCGACAATGTTACGTTTTCCGCTAGCTGTTCCAGAGAGCATTTGCGTTTCTTTCCCCGTGACAGTTCCTGCGACAAGGGTTTCGGTGTGCATTTTTCTGGGGTTCCCCGAAGATCAGTTCCAAGACAGAAAGCGATAATGTTTTCTGTACACGGGTCTTGCCGTTCCCCGTCTCTTGCAGAAACACATAACCCGACCTTCCCCACTTCTTGCTTCTGCGGATGATCCCCTGGACCGCTTTCTTGCTCAAATAATATTTCGGGCGGACATGGGTTTCCAAAATATCCGACAATGAAGAGTCTACGGCGTTGTTGGGGCACTCCGAAGTATTGACTATCAAGTATTCGCCACGATAGGCCATACCCGATTTCTTGCAGGACGGCGATAGTTTCGCAAAAGTCTTTTCCACCATTGACGGATAATAACCCTGGAACATTCTCTCCAATAAACCAGCGCGGACTAAATATTCGCAACACTCGGCAAAACTCCGAGAATAACCCGCTTTTTTCTCCTGCATGGCCTTTTCTCGTTCCTGCAATACTGTTGTCTTGACAGGGCCATCCCCCGCACAGAACGTCGATACGTCCGTATGTTTCGGGACGTTCGGCCAATGCCTCGTCAAAATGCTTAAAGCAAACTGGTTGTTTTCGACTTGCCATACACACTCCATTCCGGCCTGTTCCAGACCTAAATCCATCCCCCCCCCCGCCACTGAATAAACTTCCAAGTTTCACCTACAACTCCCTCTCAATCAAGTCGGCGATTTTGGGGAAGGTTAGTTTGTATTTGTCGTTCAACTCTGATAAAGTTTTTTCTTTTTGATGGTATTATTGGATTACTGGAGTCTAACCCAGCCCATTTCATAACGCTAATGGTAATTCACTGTTATGATACACTCTATGATTATCTACGAAACCACCAACGTCTTTGCATTCTTTAATAACACTCTCAGGAGCAATTTTACAAACAACACCTAAACAACAATAACGATTACCATCTTTCAATCTTTCGTACCCCTGCTTAAACTCCCCACTCCTCAACGCTTCCACCCACATTTTTTTTGACTAGTTCGTTCATGGTATTAACTCCTCTGATTCAACATAAAACTCCAGAATTTTTCCACTACCGTTACACATATTGCATACAAACACCGTAGCTGATGACGACCACGCATAAGAATCACCGGGTACATACGGCGGTTTTGACACCTTCCCTTGACCTTGACATTTTGGGCATAGTTGATATTTCATTGGTTTATCCTCTCAACATTGTAGAATTTAACCTCAACTCTAGGATTCTCTTTGTCTACGCCCTCTGCTTTAAGACAGATTGAAGGTATTGTTTTCCAGTTATCGTCACTAATTACTTTTGCCTTAACAAGCATATCCATGATTGATTCGGATTTATTAGTTAAGTCTGACCTTAAATTGTCCGGAAACCAAAAATACATTGTTATCTTACAAATATTTGAATAAACCAGGTTAACCGGTAAATTTCTTATCTGACTTTTTTCCCATTCTTTATAACTTTCACTCGATGTTATAAAACGAACGCCTGACTTTCCTTTACGAAAAATCTGCTGCTGGTTCTTCTTACTTGGAATACGCCCTCTTATAGTTAGTGTTCCGATTTCTTTCATGTTTCATCCTTTTCACTCAGTTCAAATTTAACCTTCTTAACATTTTCAACCCACTCATCTAGCCATTTTAAAACAATATTTGAAAATTGATTGTTTTCCGGTTTATCGCCTATTTGTATGCCTAAGAAAAATCTTTCTGCTGGTCTTGACGAATTTGGTTTTAAACAACCTAAATTTGTATATTCTGTTTTCCTGACATTTGCAATTGTTCCGACGAGGCAAGCGCACTCCCCTGAATATGAAGACCCATTGATTCTTCCTTCCACAATTGCCTTCCTTAATCCAAAAACTTCCGACGGAGAAGAAGACAAAACAGCCCAAAAATCATCACGAATTGGTTGTAAGTCTGCCCCTTTGAGGTCTGCCCCTTTGAGGTATGCCCCTTCGAGGTTTGCCCTTGAGTCTCGCCCTTGACGTATGCCCTCGTAG
>JAAUSP010000044.1 GCA_012032575.1 Anaerolineales bacterium
CCCTCTCCCAGGGGGAGAGGGGATTCTTGACTGGCTCCCCTCACCCTTCGGGAGAGGGGCTGTGGGGTGAGGGGTATTTTCAAATAAGGAGTTTACCCTTGACCGAAACTTTGCGCACTTATCTTGATTTTGCCATCGAAACTGCCTGGCAGGCCGGCCAACTGACCCTGGGCTACTTTCAAACCGGCCTGCGCCCCGACTTTAAAGCTGATGAGTCCCCGGTAACGATAGCCGACCGCGAAGCCGAAAAACTGATTCGCAGCCGGATTGAAAAACAATACCCCGGCCACGCCATTATGGGCGAGGAGTTTGGCAGCCAGGAAAATACAGCCGGTTCCAGCCACCGCTGGCTGATTGACCCGATTGACGGCACTCGCTCTTTTGTGCGGGGTGTGCCGCTCTACGGCATCCTGATTGGCCTGGAAATTGAGGGGCAAAGCCAGGTCGGTGTGGCCCACTTTCCGGCTCTGGGCGAGATGATAGCGGCTGCTACCGGCGAAGGCTGCTGGTGGAATGGCCGCCGGGCCAGAGTGTCACAGGTGGAGCAACTCAGCCAGGCGGTGGTGACCCATTATGACGCCGCCTCGTTCGACAAATACAACAAAGCCGCGGCCTGGGAACGGCTCAAAAAAACGGCCGGGTATCGGGCCGGCTGGGCCGATGCCTACGGTTATGCTCTGGTTGCTACCGGCCGGGTCGAGGTGATGCTCGACCCGGTGATGCACCCCTGGGATGGCGGCCCCTTCCCGCCCATTTTGGCCGAGGCCGGCGGCTATTTTGGCGATTGGCACGGCTGCACCACTGTTTTCGCGGGTGAGGGACTGGCGACAACTCAAACCCTTCTGCCGGAAGTGCTGCAAATTCTAAACGGCGAATAACCAAATGCATATACGAAGAACGTTCACGCTTTACGGAGAAAGGTATGTCTGATTCTATAATCGGCAAGCAAATCGGCCAATATCAAATAGAAGAGCAGATTGGACAAGGCGGGATGGCGACGGTCTACAAGGCTTATCAACCATCCATCAATCGCCATGTGGCGGTAAAAATTCTGCCCAGCCAGTACGCCCAGGACCCCAACTTTGTCAAACGGTTTGAGCAGGAAGCCAAAGCCATTGCCGCCCTGGAGCATCCCCATATCCTGCCGGTTTATGATTTCGGCACGCAGGATGGCTTAACTTACATGGTGATGCGCTACATAAAATGGGGCACCCTTTCAAAGTATATGGGCCAGTCGCTTGCGTCGGAGCGGATTGTGACCCTAATCGGTGATGTAGCCAATGCTTTGGATTATGCCCATAAGCAAGGTGTGGTCCACCGCGATATTAAGCCAAGCAATGTTTTAATTGATAACAACGGCGAAGCCCTGCTGACCGATTTTGGCATTGCCAAAATGATGGCCGGCTCCAGCGCCACCCAATTGACCGGAGCCGGCAGCGTGCTGGGCACACCTGCTTATATGTCGCCCGAACAGGCCAAAGGGGAATCCATTGATGGCCGCACCGACATCTACTCCCTGGGCGTGGTGTTGTACGAATTGTTGACCGGCCAGCAGCCGTATCAGGCCGAAACACCCGTGGCCCTGGTTCTCAAACATTTAACCGAGCCGCTCACCTCGCCGCGGATCATCAAACCCGACGTGCCCGATCCGCTGGAACGGGTCGTGGTTAAAGCTATGGCCAAAGACCCCGACCAGCGCTATCAGACCGCCGGCGAGTTTCAACGGGCGCTGCAACAGGCCCTGCGAGAGATAGAAAGCGGCGTTAAAACGGCCAATATTCCCATTTCGACCACTACCCAGACCAAACCCGTTACCGGCCAGGTTCCTGCTGCGCCAAAATCGGGCAGTAAAATTGGCCCCTGGCTCATTGGTGGCGGCATAGCAATTGCTTTGCTGTGTGTATTGGGCGGTGGGCTGTTAGTGTATGGCCTGATGGCCTCGTCCGGCGGCGATAGAAAAGGCACGCCCGCTGCCAGTCCCACGACAGTTGCCATTGGTATTGACAAAACGGCTACCCCTACCACCACTCCCCAACCCCCTGGTCCAACCTCGACCCCACCGCCGGAAGAAAGTGAGCCTGAATCTACCCCCAGCCAGAACAATGTACCAACGCTGGAGCCAATCAATCTGGCCGACGTGCCGGGGCTGAATGAGGAAATCCTGTTTGAAGATGATTTCAGTTCCAACCTCAACGATTGGCCAACCGGCGAGCAAAAGGACGAATACGGCGTTACCAACACCGAATTTGCAGATGGGGCTTACCGGGTAACCCAGGAGGCCGAACAGGGCGTCTTTGTCTGGAATAACCTGACTCAAGTTGATTACGACAATTTTGTCTTTTCCGTCGAGGCTACGCCGGTGGAGCAGCAGGTAGCCGATACCTTTGCCTACGGCATCACCTTCCGCGAGAACGTGGACGAGGGCGAATACTACGCCTTTGAAATAGATACCGATGGTTTCTTTACGGTCAATGCCCGTGTCAACGAGGAATGGAATACCCTGGTTGAGTGGACCGAATCCCCGGCGATTAACCGGGAGAGTACCAACCAACTCACGGTTAAAGCAGTTGGCCCGGCGCTGACGTTTTACATCAATGGGATTGAAGTGGCCGCGGTTGAGGATGATTCGCTGGAGACGGGCGCAATTGGCGTAGCCCTGGACCTGTACGATGAGGGTGACAGAGCCACAGTTGATTTCGATAATCTGGTCATCCGGGCTGTCAGCCCCGACGAACTGGCTCTGGTGGACAATAACAATGGCTCGGTCCTTTTTGAAGACAGCTTCGACTCAGATGCCAAGGGTTGGGCGACCGGCGAATTTGAAGACGAATACAGCCAGAATGAAGTGACGATTGAAAATGGCCGCTACATCCTGAGCGTCACCTCCAAACCCGACAAGCTGCCCTATGTGGAAAAAGTGCTGCCCAACCGCGATTTTTCGGATTTTATCCTGACCGTAGATGCCACCCCCCGCGATGCGGAAGCCCATTACAGTTTTGGCGTGGCGTTCCGGCTGGATGAAGATGGCAATGTCTACGTGTTTGAAATCGGCAATGATGGGTTGTATGCTGTTTTGTTGTATGATGACGAGTGGAAAAAACTCAAAGAATGGTCCAGCACCACGGCCATCAAACCCGGCGAAACCAACCGGCTGATCATCAGCGCCGAAGGCGACAGCATGACTTTCTATGTGAATGAGGTGCAGTTGACCACGCTGGAAGACGATACCATTTCCACCGGCCAGATTGCCCTGGTTGTAGATATGGCTGAAGGGGATAAATCGGCTACGGTGGAGTTTGATGATTTGGTGATCAGAAAACCGTGAGATAACAGAAGATAGAAGATGGTAGATAGCAGATAGATAACAATAGTAGCTATCTTCTATCCTCTATCTTCTATCTTCTATCCTCTATTCTCAGTCTACTTGATCCGGGGCAAGATGCGAGCCGGTGGCCAGATAGCCTTCCGGCTTTTTCACTAAAAACGGCCCCATCACCAGCACATCAATATCAGAAGCGGCAAAGGTGTTAATGGCTTCCTGGGGGGTGGTGACGATTGGCTCGCCGCGCAGGTTATAGGAAGTATTGAGCAGTACCGGCACTCCGGTCGCCTGGTCAAACTTTTTAATCAGGTTGTAATAGCCGCTGTTCCACTCCTCGCGGACACTCTGCAACCGGCCTGTACCGTTGTGACACACAGCCTGAATTTTATCCCACTTATCCTCAGGAATATCAGACACCATCAACATATAACGGGGCGGATACTGCTTGTCCAGATTGGGCGTGGTGAAATATTCGTGGGCACGCTCCTCAATCACCACCGGGGCAAAAGGCCGGAACGGCTCGCGGAACTTGATCTTGGTATTGACGATCTCCTTCATCTCATCGCGGCGCGGGTCGGCAATGATCGAGCGATGGCCCAGCGCGCGCGGCCCCCATTCAAAACGGCCCCGGTACCAGCCGATCACCTTACTTTGCAGCAAAGTATCCACGGCCTGATCCAGCAGCTTATCGTCGTCGTCAAACGCTTCGTACTTAAAGCCGGATTTTTTGATGGCCTCGACCATCTGGCTTTCCGGGTAAGCTGCACCCCAATAAGCGTGCTCCATCGTAAATTTGCGGGGACGCCCCAGCACCACGTGATAAACATACAAAGCCGCGCCAATCGCCCCCCCGGCGTCGCCGGCAGCCGGTTGGATAAAAACACTTTCAAAAGGGCCTTCGCGCATCAGCCGGCCATTGGCGGCACTGTTGAGCGCCACCCCGCCGGCCAGGACCAGGTTTTTGGAGCCGGTCTGCCGGTAAGCGGCCTGGGCCATTTTTAGAATGATCTCTTCGGTGACTCGTTGAATACTGGCCGCAATATCGGCGTACTTTTGATTTTGGGCGGCTGTTTTGTCATCCCACTGGGGATGATCTTTGGCCGGGTGGGTTCTGGTGGTAAAAAACTCAGACTCGGCCCCCCGCACCGGACCGAACAGGTCTACAAATTTCTGGTTGAAGGTGGAGTGGGTGGAATGATGGAAGCTGAAGTAATCCATGTTCAGGGTCAAGCCGCCCTCGTCGTCCACCTTGACCAGTTTATAAACGTCATCCATATATTTGGCTTCCCCGTAGGGAGCCATGCCCATCACTTTATACTCGCCGTTATTCACCCGAAAACCCAGGTAAGCGGTAAACGCGGAATAGAGCAGCCCCAGCGAATGGGGAAAGCGCAGTTCGCGGGTCAAGTCAATCCGGCTGGTTCCATGACCATTCCATTGAGCGGTAGCTTGACCGATAGCGGCAGTGGTCCACTCGCCCACGCCATCCAGGGTCAGCACGGCGGCATCGGCAAAGGGTGAACAGAACATGGCACTGGCCGCGTGGGTCAGGTGATGCTCGACAAACAGAATTTTGTTGGTCGGCACGCCGATGCCGGTTTGCAACTGGCTTTTAATCCACAATTTTTCGTCAAACCAGGTGACCATTGACTCCCGGAACACTCCCCAGGATTTGGGAAAGGTGCTGAGGGTTGTCTTGAGAATCCGCTCAAATTTGACCAACGGCTTTTCGTAAAAAACCACATAATCCAGATCACCGGCGCTGAGATTGGCGTGTTTCAAGCAAAAGTTGATGGCATGCTGTGGAAAACTGCTATCGTGCTTTTTGCGGGTAAAGCGCTCTTCTTCGGCAGCGGCCACCAATTCGCCGTCAACCAGGAGCGCTGCGGCTGCATCGTGATAGTAACAGGAAATGCCTAAAATATTCATAAGCCTAATACTGCTTCAGTACCTCTTCCATAGTTTGATCGCCGGTCGAGCGCGGCTGCCACAATTTGGCCGACCCGCCTTTGAGGTTTAGCGGATCGCTGAACAATCTGACTCCCAGGCCAAATGGCACAAAAACGGTGAAGTAAAAAATGGTCAAGACGACGCGGGCCAGAAGATTACCCAGAAAATGCCCAAAGGTTTTCCAGCCCTGCCAGAATTTCGGGGTCAGGCTGACCGCCAGCACGATGAAAACGAGGCATAAGGCGACCATAACCGACTGCACGATGGTGGCAGTGGGCCGGGCTACCTCGCCGCCGGTTAACAACCGAAAGAGATCAATTACACCTCTAATCGAGCCAAACAGGGCCAGAATTGACAGAAAAACTGCCCCAAACAAAGCCGTATTCTTCGAGCCTTTTTCCGGGCGGGAAATCACCCCCAGGATTAAAATTGCCAACCCAAAAAAGGCCGGAATCAGCGCCGTCAGGCTGGATGTGCCTGTGCCAACATAGCTGCCGATACCCAGCAGCAGCAGCAAAATCCCAAAACCAATTGTAATAATCTTCATCGTCGTTTAGAACAACGTGTAAATAAACGGGGCTACCCCGGAGGAGGAGGCAAAAACCAACAGCAGCCCAAAGAGCAGCAAGACCGTCACCATCGGAATAAGCCACCACATTTTCCGCGCCCACAAAAATTGTAAAATTTCGCCGACAACCCCGGTGTTGGTCAGCATACCTTTGAAAAAGTTCGACATCGTTATATACCTCGTAAAATTGAATAGCGAACAGAGTAGGCTACGATTATAACCCAGTCATCTAAAAATAAAAAAGTTGCGTTCAGGATAACTGTCTATACCGGGCCGCATCGGTCTCGGAGATTTCTCCGGGTCGAAATGACATGGCTGCGTAGTTATGTTTATTTTTAGGCTTGCCGGGCCGGGTGCAGCGGTAAACGGCGATCCGCCCGCAGCGCATCCGACAGCGAAACAGCCCGTCCCCCGCGATAAACATTAATAATTTCGGCGATGATGCCGACGGCAATTTCGGCGGGGCTTTCCGCGCCAATATCCAGGCCAATCGGCGCATAAACCCGATCAAATTTGGCCGGGTCCAGCCCCTGTTCTGTGACCAGCAGATCGAACACGGCTTTAATCCGGCGTTTGCTGCCGATCATCCCAATGTAACGGGCAGGCGAGTCAATCACCGTCAGCAGCGACTCGACATCGTGGCTGTGGCCGCGCGTGACCAGCACCAGAAACGTATCGCTATCAATCGGCCACTGCCGCAGCGTTTCGGCAAAAGGCTGGGCCAGCACCTGGTCGGCCATAGGAAAACGTTGTCTGTTGGCAAACTGGGGACGGTCATCCAGCACCACCACCTCAAAATCAATCATTTTGCCCAACTGGGCCAGAGGCAGGGCTACGTGCCCGGCTCCGACAATGATTAAAGTTGGTGGCCGGCGCTGGACTTCGACAAAAACTTCCAGACGGCTGTCGTCAGTTTGGTAAGTCAGCAGTTGCGGCCGGCGGTTGGCAAGACAGCGGCGGGCATCCTGCAAAAGCTGATCCTTCAGTTCTGCCAGACTATCCGTGCCGCTCCAGGTGGTTTTATCCAGCCAGACCAACGCCCGCTGTCCCAGGCTGTCGGCAAACCGGCCGGTTGCGACCACCACCGTTACCAGAGCGACCGGCTGGCCCGTTTCGATGGAGGCCAGGAGTTCAGCTAAAAGTTGGTCGGACATAATGAATGTGCCAGGTGTTTGAGTGTCACGTGGTTAACTGTCAGATGTTCAGGTATCACGGGTCAAGGTAGAAAATTAACGTCTGACACTTGATACTTGACACACGACACCTGACACTCGTCTTTTTCACGGCCACCTTTCCACATAAACATCCATGATGCCGCCGCACACGCCCAGGCTTTGCATGCTAATGTCTTCGGTTAAATCTACCTCAACCAGCCGGGGCTGGCCCGCTTCGATGACATCCAGACCGGCCCGAATGACATCGGCTTCGCCGCAGCCACCGCCAATCGTCCCGAAATGCTGCCCTAATGGGTGAATAATCATTTTTGTACCCAGCTCACGCGGCACCGACCCGCGCACCCGAATGATAGTGGCCACAGCCACCGGCGTCTCCGGGGTTAACTGATTTAGTTTTTGATAGAGTGTTTTGGCGCTCTCCATACGGTCTCTCGATCTATTCGTCCCCTAATTCCTGGCCGGGCACTTCCAGATTGACCACTTCGCCGTGAGTATCCACAATAATTTTGAAACCCATCATACCCAGCATGGTACGCGCGTCGTCAGGTAGTCCCTGCTCCATCACCCGCTCCATGTGGGTCAGCGAAGAGTCAACCATAGCTTTGGTAAACAAATCATCTTTGCCCAACATGGCCATCATCCCGGCTGAAACCATATCTTTATTGGCTTCGGCCTGCTCCTGTAGCCAACCAATCACCTGGCGGTCCACCTCCTCGGCGGCGACGTGGCGTTTGAAGTCGCCGTCAAGAATGATGTAATTCGGTTCGGTTCCGATCATGGTTGTTTCGACCGGCTGGCCTTCTTCGTTGTAGACTAAACCGGTAAAAAGCGCCTGCTGATAGTTTGATTGCGTCATGCCTTACCTCTGCGAGATGCCTCTTAATTCCTGCTAATATTATACCAGAAAATGGGAACAGAAAAATTGTATCTGCTCAGCCCTCAGGTCATTTCGAGGCCGTAAGCCGACGCGAAGCGTCTCTACCGCACCCCATCGGCCTCGAAGATTTCTCCCTTCGGTCGAAATGACCTATACTCAACAAGGGCATAAATTTTACTTTTCCAGACGAGAAAAAAGTTAAATTTGTGACCGTGCGCAGTATTGCTGATTAGTTTTTCCTTTTCTTACGCGGCCCACGTTTTTTGCGGCCACCCGCGCCGGGAATATTCTCCGTGTACTGGCAGCCCAGGGTATAGCGCGAACAGCCCAGGAACGCGCCAAATTTGCCGCTTTTGACCACCAGCTTCCCTTCCCGGCACTGCGGGCAGGCTAGACCTTCCTTCTCCGACTTGGGCAGCGTCTTTGCCTTTCCCCCTCCTCGCCCACTTCGTGTCGCGTCACCGCTCTTCGCCGCCCGTGCCGCCGGCTTGCGCTCGGCAGCGGCTCCAGCCATAGCCTGGTCCACCCTGGCTTTGAATGGCCCATAAAACTCGCGCATCACCGTCAGCCGGTCAGCTTCGCCCCGCGCAATCCGGTCCAAATCCTCTTCCATTTGGGCGGTAAAACCGACATCTACCACCATCTGAATATGCTTTTCCAGCAGTTCGCACACCTGAAACCCCAGCGGGGTGGGGACCAGCCGCTTCTGCTCGATGGCGGCATAGTTGCGTTCTTTCAGCGTTTCGACAATGGTGGCGTAAGTACTGGGCCGGCCCAACCCCAGCTTTTTCAACGTGCCGATCAACTGCGCTTCCGTATAACGCTGCGGCGGCTGGGTGAAGTGCTGCTTGGGGATCAACTGGTGCAAGTCCAGCAAATCTCCAGCAACCAAATCCGGCATCACCTCATTTTCAACCCCATTCTCTCTCCCCTGCTCCCCTGTTCCTCCGTTCCCCCGCTTCGCGTCCTCGCCTCCTCGCCCGCTTCGCGTCGCCTCCTCCGCATCGGCATCCACCCCGTAAACCTTCAAAAATCCGGCGAAACGCAGCGTGCTGCCGGTGGCGCGGAATAGATACACCGTCGGACTGGTCTCGATCAGGGTTTCGATATCCACCGTCACCGTATCGTAAACCGCCGGCTTCATCTGGCTGGCAATGAAACGCCGCCAGATCAGGCGATACAACTGGTACTGCTGCGGGGTCAAATACGGCTCGATGGCTTTGGGCGTCTTCCAGGGGTCAACCGGGCGAATTGCTTCGTGAGCCTCCTGAGCTGTTTTATCACGAGTCTGGTAGATGGGCGGTTTGGGCGGCAGGTAGCTCTCGCCAAAGAATTTTGTCACCACAGCGCGGGCGGTCTGCTGCGCCTCCGGGGCTACGGCGACGCTATCGGTACGGATATAGGTAATCAGGCCGACCGCTTTGCCTTCGCCCAGTTTAATGCCCTCGTAAAGCTCCTGAGCCAGCTTCATCGTCAGCCGGGGATTAAACCCAAGCTGGCTCGAAGCGGCCTGCTGCATGGAATCGGTGGTGAAGGGCGGGTAGGGATAGCGCAGCCGCGTCCCTTTTTCCACCCGCTGAACCCGCCAGGCCGCTCCCTCTAAATCAGCCAGCACCTTTTCCGCATCCGCCCGCGTTTTCAGTTCCGGCTTCTGGCCCTTAATCTTAAAACAGCGAAGCCCAAAATTTTATGACTTGTTCTACCTCACCACCCCTCGCCTCTTCGCCTCCTCGCCTCCTCGCCTCACCCCCTTGCTTCGACAACTCCGCCTCGATGCTCCACCACTCCTCGGCCACAAAAGCCCGGATGGCCCGCTCTCGCTCGACCACCAGCCACAATGCCGGCGATTGAACCCGCCCCGCCGAAAGCCGCTTCATGCCCGACAAACCCTGCCACAAAATCGGGCTGACCATGTATCCCACCAGCCGATCTGTGACCCGGCGGGCCATCTGCGCTTCAACCAGCCGCCGATCAATGGTCCGGGGTGAAGCCAGGGCGGCCCGCAAGTCGGCCTCGGTGATGGCGGTAAAGGTGATCCGGCGGACCTTGCCCGCTGCGCCCCGGCCCAATCGTTCGGCCACGTGCTGGGCAATGGCCTCGCCTTCGCGGTCCAAATCGGTGGCCAGATAAATCATCTCAGCCGAGGCGGCGGCCTGGCGCAGGCTGTCAACTTTTTGGCCCTTGCCACGCATCAGGTAAAGGGTGGGGGTGAAATCCTGCAAATCAACGTGCAGGCCATCAACCGGCATTTCCAGAATATGGCCGCTGGTTGCCGTTACGGTAAAATCGGGGCCGAGCATGCCCTTGATGGTGCGGGCTTTTTTGCTGGACTCAACAATGAGGAGTTTCGGGGGCATAAAACAAGGGAGGGTAAAGGGCTGGAAGATTAGAAAAACAAACCCGGCCTTCCCATCTTCCAACCCTCCAAAAATCGCTTACTTCAGCGAGGTTCCATTACCATCGGGCGGGGTGAGAAGTTTAGCCAAACCGGCGGCGCCTTCCCGGTCGGTCACAGCCAAGACTTCATCGCCGACCTCAAAGGTAGTAACCCCGCGCGGCATCACAATTTCACCTCTACGAATAATGGCGGCAATCACGCAATCGGACGGCAGCGGCAGGTCTTTAAGGGCCATGCCAATGGCTTTAGCGCCCGGGGCAATCTTTTCTTCGACCAGGGCATAGTTGCCCCGCTGCAACTTTAGCAGGGTCATCATCGTGCCAGGTGCCATTTCCTCTTCAATCAGGCCGGCCATAATTTCGGCCTGGTTGACAGCGGCGTCCACATGAAATTTCTGGTCAAACAACCAGGCATTGCGCGGGTTATTGATCCGGGCAATGGTGCGGGGAATCGCGTAGCGGGTGCGGGCCACATAGCACATGGCCAGATTCTGGGCGTCTTCGTCGGCGCAGGCCGCCAGCATGTCGGCCCGATCAATTCCAGCCTGCTCCAGCATGAGCGGGTCGGTGGGATGGCCTTCAAAAATAACTTCGGTGGGCAATTCACGGTGGAGCCGGGCCAAAATGGTTTTACGGTGCTCAATCAAATGGACTTCGTGCCCTTGCGCTACCAGAAGTGTGGCTAAATTGGGTACCGGTGCGTCCTCCTCCGGCGATGATAACAAACATGTCAACCCTCCTCAACCGAAATTAACGTGTCACGCAGCTTGGCCATATTGGTTGGCGTGGCGCTCAGATGAATCACGTCGCCGGCGTGAAGCTGAAATTCGTCGTCAGGCAATATGGCATGACCGGCGCGGGAAACAGAAACAACCCGGCACATCTCAGGCGGAAACAGGTCATACAAACCACACCCCTGGCATGACTCCGGGGCGATAAACTCATACAGGCCCACCTCGCCGTTGCCCATTGAAAAGACCATACGCATGTCCTCAAAATGGAGCAGTTCCTCGATCCGTTTAGCGCCCCACACGGTTGAACTAACCACCGACGAGCCAAACACATCGTGCAGCGACTGCCAGCGGGCATCGTAGTTGCGCACAATCACTTTGGGTATGTGATAAACCGATCGGGCCAAATGACCAATCACGGCATTGACCACATCAGAATTTGTCACCACGGCCACACCGTCCGCTTCCTGCATGCCGGCCCGGTTGAGCACATCCTGGGCCAGACCATCGCCTTCAATCGTCCGCCCCCGAAAATCAGGGTCGAGGTTATCAAAAGAGTTGGTGGACTGATCAACCACCACCACCTGATTTCCCTGCCGGTAAAGTTGATAAGCTAACTCAGCCCCCATGCGGCCGCAGCCCACTACAATAAAATTCATGGTAAACGCTACTCCTCTTGGCTTAACTCTTGTACCTTATTCTACCTGATAAGGCACGTCGGTAATCACAATCCCCGGCCTGAAAAGCAGGGTGATGCGGAGCATAAATGCTGTTTGGGTGTGCAGCAAATTATGCCACCAGTGGCGTGGCACAAACTGGGGCACCACCACGGTGATAATCTCACCGGGCTGCCGCCGGGTATCGAGATCATTGATATAATCCAGCAACGGCTCCAAAAGCAGCCGGTAGGGCGACTCCAGGATAACGATGCGGACCCCGTTGCCCCATTTCTCCCACTCGTTGCGAATACGGTGCGACTCGTCGGGATTGATTGAAACGTGAACGGCGGTAATATCATCAGACAGGAAACGGGCATAGCGGAGGGCGGCCAGGGTGCCCTGGTGAACTCCCCCCACCAGCAAAATTACCCGGTGGCGGGTCAGGCGCAGATCGCCCCGGTAGTTCCGCAGGGAGAGACGTTTGGCCAGGCCCTGATAATGGTGATGGATGCCGGATAAAACCGTCACCAGCAGCGGGATCAACAGTAAAACAATCCAGGCCCCATCCATAAATTTGGTAAAGGCAAAAATCAGCATCACCACAAACGTGCAGAAGGCTCCAAACCCATTGATGGCCATTTTGGGCCGCCAGCCGGTATCATACCGCAAAACCGAGCCGCGCTCCTGGATCTCCTGCCCTGGCGCGAGGTGTCCAATTTTCCACCAGCGATGAGCCATGCCGGCCTGCGAAAAAGTAAATGAGAGAAAAACGCCAATAGCATAAAGTGGGATCAGGGCGGTTACACTGGCCTGAAAGATGATAATCAACAGTGAGGCCAGCAAGCCCAAAGTAACAATCCCGCGCGAGAAGACCAGGCGGCTGCCGCGATAGGTGAATTGGCGGGGCAAAAAGCCATCCGCGGCCATCAATGCGCTCAGCCGGGGGAAGTCGGCATAAGCCGTATTAGCCGCCATAATCAGGATAACGGTGGTCGAAGCCATCGTGACCAGGTAGAGAATGCCCCGCCCATCATAAGCAGTCCGCACCAATTGCGAGATGACCGTTTCCGATTCGGAAGGGATCGCCCCGATTCTGGTAGCCAGGAAAGTAATCCCCAGGAAAAGCGCCCCTAAAATACCCGCCATCCAGATCAACGTCACCCCGGCATTGTGGGTACGCGGCTCTTTGAAGGCCGGTACACCATCAGAAATAGCCTCCACCCCGGTCAGGGCCGTGGTCCCGCTGGCAAAGGCGTGCAGAAGCAAAAACAGAGTCAACGGCTGAACTGTTTCGGTTAGTTCCAGGTGGGGCGGGTCAACAACTCCGGTTAATGAGCCGCTTAAATATCGCACCAGGCCCACGATAACCGTCATAAAAATCATCACCAAAAAGAAATAGGTCGGGATGGCAAAGGCTGCGCCCGACTCCTTGACCCCGCGCAGGTTGATGAGCATGATCAATCCGACCATGACAATGGCTATTTCGACCCGATATTCGTACAAATCAGGATAGGCCGAGGTAATCTGGGCCACCCCCGATGAAATCGAAACGGCGACGGTGAGGATATAATCGGTTAGCAGCGCTGCACCGGTGGTTTGGGAAGGCAGTATGCCCAGGTTGTCGCGGGTGACGATGTAAGCACTGGCGCTGTTGGGATAGGCATGGATTGTCTGTTCATAAGATACCACAACAATTGCCAGCAGCACGACGATAGCGATAGAGATGGGGAAGGCGTAACCGAAGGCAACCGTACCGGCTACCGCCAGAATGAACAGGATTTCCTGGGTGGCGTAAGCCGTCGAAGACAGCGCATCGGAAGCAAAGACGGCCAGACCAATAGCTTTACCAATAGTTTGATGCGGCGCGTCCGCTGT
This sequence comes from Anaerolineales bacterium, assembly GCA_012032575.1. The sequence continues at coordinate 13,555 of JAAUSP010000044.1, forward strand.
GGCTAAGGGCCGGCCAATCAGCCAGCTTCGCCAGGTATGTGGGGGATGTTCTTCCCCTGGCCGGTGCATGACGGTGGTTCCATGTTCTTGGTCAATAAACGCCATAAGCTTCCAACCTTTGTTCCTTGAACTTTTGAAAACGGTGGCATTATACTCCTTTTACTTTAAAAGAAAAACCATCCTATTCATTTGCATCCTGCCAACCGATAGGCCGGAAAAACCCTTTCGTTCACTTTTGCACAAAACGTTTGACAATAAAAACCAACTCGTTTACAATCCGCGTCTGGCAGCGAAGCCAAATAATACCAAAAATGATGCCACAATTTCGGCTTCGCTCCTGGGCGGAGCTTTTTAAAATCCCTCCTATTCCATTTTTAAGTGAGTCTATCTCCAGGCTCAGCAAGTGCCTGAAAACCATCATTTTTCATATTTTAAGGAGAAAATAATGCCACGTTTGAAGTCCTTTTTGTTTGCTTTGTTGCTTATGCTTGTTGCCGTTCCGCCGGCGCTGGCCCAGGATGGCGGGCGCGAACCGCTGCCCTGGTTGTGGTGGTTTGCCCCCATCGGTTCTATCATCGCTTTGGTTTTTGCCTGGATTTTTTACCAATCGTTAATGAAACTGAGCGAGGGTACACCTGAAATGATCGAGATTGCCCAGGCCGTGCGCGAGGGAGCGATGGCCTACCTGCGCCGCCAGTATAAAGTCGTCACCATCATTTTTGTCATTCTCTTCCTCATCTTTGCCGTTCTGGCTTATGGTTTTGGCATCCAAAACCAGATTGTGCCTTTTGCCTTTATCACCGGCGGTTTCTTTTCCGGGTTGTGCGGTTTCTTTGGCATGAAAACGGCCACCAACGCTTCGGCCCGTACAGCCAACGCCGCCCGCCAGAGTTTGAACGACGGCTTACAGGTGGCCTTCCGGGCGGGCGCGGTGATGGGGCTGGTCGTCGTCGGTTTTGCCCTGCTCGACATCAGCGCCTGGTTTCTTATTTTGTACTATCTCTTCCCGGTAGAATTTTTTGGCGATGCAAACAATCCACTGCCGCAAATCACCGTAATTATGCTCAGCTTCGGCATGGGCGCTTCAACCCAGGCGCTCTTTGCCCGTGTGGGCGGTGGTATCTACACCAAGGCGGCAGATGTTGGGGCTGACCTGGTGGGTAAAGTTGAAGCCGGTATCCCCGAAGATGACCCCCGCAACCCGGCCACCATTGCCGACAACGTCGGAGACAACGTGGGTGACGTGGCCGGTATGGGCGCTGATCTGTACGAATCCTACGCCGGCTCGATCCTGGCCACCGCTGCTCTGGGCGTGTCTGCGGTTATCAGCGTCGCGGCCAGTGATCCCGATTTTCTGCAAGGTTCAAGTGAACTTGTGGTAGGGTTGCGTTATCTGGCGGCTCCTCTGGTTCTGGCGGCCATTGGCGTGGTGCTCTCCATTGTCGGTATCTACCTGGTGCGGGCCAAAGAGGACGCCACCATGGGCGACCTGATGGGGGCCATCAACAATAGTATTACCTATAGTTCTATCGGGATCGCTGTATTTGCCCTGGGGCTGGTTTATCTGCTGCAATTGAACAATCCGCTCATGCTTTGGTTAGCGATTGTGTCCGGTCTGGTAGTAGGGGTAGTGATTGGCCGGGCCACCGAATACTATACTTCTGATGAATATCAACCCACCAAAAATATCGTTGAGCAATCTTTAACCGGCCCGGCGACAGTGATTATCAGTGGCATGGCCGTAGGGATGCAGTCTACCGGCATTCCGGTTCTCGCCGTGGCGATTGGGATTGCCGTAAGCTACTTTGCCCCCGGCGGTGCGGATAATGCCCTGCTCGGACTGTACGGGGTGGGTATGGCCGCCGTGGCGATGTTGTCCACGCTCGGCTTGACCCTGGCCACCGATGCCTACGGCCCCATTGCCGACAACGCCGGCGGCAACGCCGAAATGGCCCACCTCCCCGAAGAAGTTCGCCGCCGCACCGATCAGCTCGATGCCGTTGGCAACACCACCGCCGCTACCGGCAAAGGCTTCGCTATTGGTTCCGCAGCTTTAACGGCGCTGGCGCTACTGGCCGCCTACATCGAAGAAATCCGTTTTGCCTTGATTCACCTGGGCGACGAAGTGACCTCAGTCACCATTCGCGGCGAAACGGTGCAGGTTGCTAAAATGACCCTGCAAGACTTTTCGGCTTATTACGATCTCAGCCTGTTCAACCCCGTGGTGCTGATTGGCTTCTTTCTGGGAGCCATGGCGGTGTTCTACTTCTCCGCTTTGACTATGCAGGCCGTCGGACGGGCTGCTGGAGCAATGGTCCAGGAAGTCCGCCGTCAATTCAAGAAAACGGCATTCTGACAGGCACAGACAAGCCCGATTACGCCGCTGCGTGGAGATTAGCACGGCCGGCGCGCAGCGCGAAATGATTCTGCCGGCTTCACTGGCGATTATCATTCCGGTGGTCACGGGTGTTGTTTTGGGCGTAGCCGGGGTAATGGGTCTGCTGGCCGGCGGCTTGACCACCGGTTTTGTGGTCGCCGTGATGATGGCCAACGCTGGCGGGGCCTGGGACAATGCCAAAAAAGCACATCGAAAAAGGCGCTTATGGCGGCAAGCGGTCTGAGGCTCACAAAGCTACCGTAGTCGGTGATACCGTCGGTGATCCGTTCAAAGACACCACCGGCCCATCGCTCAACATTCTCATCAAATTGATGTCCATGGTGGCCATCGTTTTCGCCGGGTTGACCGCTCAATTGGGGGCGGGTGGCTTATTAGGCATGCTCCTCGGCCAGTAACCTTTAGCTCAACTTAAAACAAAGAGGGAAGTCCTATTGACTTCCCTCTTTTGCTATTTTATAGTTGGTTATGGTACTCTTATACAGTAATTCAATCACAGCATTTGGTCCAAGCAACAAAAGGAGATTGCACAACTCATGTTTGAACTGCTCGACTATTTCCTCCATCTGGATGAAATTCTACCCCAAATAACCAGCAACTACGGCACCTGGACCTACGCCATCCTGTTCCTGATCATTTTTCTGGAAACCGGGGTAGTGGTGACGCCTTTCCTGCCGGGTGACTCGCTGCTTTTTGCCGCCGGTGCCGTGGCCGCGCTTGACAACTCCGGTTTGAACGTGGTTTTTCTGTTTGTTTTGCTGACTATTGCCGCCATTTTGGGCGATACGGCCAACTATTGGATTGGCCACACCATCGGCCCGCGTGCCTTTTCGGGGACTATTCCCTTTCTCAAAAAAGAGTACCTGGAACGGACCCATCAGTTTTATGAAAAATATGGCGGCAAAGCCATTGTGCTGGCCCGCTTTGTGCCGATTGTGCGGACCTTCGCCCCGTTTGTGGCCGGGATTGGCAGCATGAACTACAGCCGCTTTATTTTTTACAACATCTTCGGCGGAGTGCTGTGGTGCGCTATATTTATCTTTTTGGGCTACTTCTTTGGCAACCTGCCCTTTGTAAAAAAGAACTTTGAACTGGTCATTATTGTCATCATCCTGATTTCGCTTTTACCCCCGGTTATCGAATATTTCCAGGCCAAACGGGCCAAACCCATCCGCACCGATGCGGCGGAGTCATAAAAACGCGAAATTCGTTCGGATTTAGCTGAAAAAATGTCTTACGAATGGGGCACCTTCACCAGGGCCGTTGTTGCTGCCGTTAGCCTGATTTTGCTCGGCTTGTTTATCTGGGTTATCCATCCCATGATCGAGCCGATCATTATTGCCTTACTCCTGGCTTACATCCTCAATCCGGTAGTCAAATTAGTGCTCAGGGGGACTCGGCTGCCGCATACGTGGGCCGTCGCCCTGGTTTACTTTTCCTGCTTGGCCTTACTCATTGTTATCCCCAGTATTTTAGCCCCCGTCGCCATCAGACAGGCGACCGGTTTATCTACCTACCTGTTCCAGATTGAAAGCGAATTGGAAAGGTTATTGGCCAATCCGGTTGTCTTTCTTGATCAGGAAATCTACCTGGGGCAGATCCTGTCTAACTTTTTGGAATTGACCACCGAATCTATTACGCCGGGGGCCGAAGGTGCCCTGGTTATCGTCGAACGGACCTCCACCAGCTTCGCCTGGCTGCTGGTTATTCTGGTCAGCACCTATTACCTGCTCCTCGATGGCGAGCGGCTGGCAGCCTGGATTGTCCGCTTAGTCCCCGAACGCACACAGCCGGATGTGGTCCGGCTGCTCAAAGAGATAGATGTAATCTGGTGGGCCTACCTGCGCGGCACTCTGGTGCTCATGTTAATTGTCGCTGTTACCTTTATGGTCGTTTGGAGCGCAATGGGCCTGCCGGGTGCGTTGATTCTGGGCCTGTTGGCCGGCGTTTTGACCGTTATCCCCGAAGTAGGGCCGACCTTTGCCGCCATCCTGGCCGTGCTGGTTGCCCTCTTTCAAGGCTCCGATTTCCTGCCGGTGTCCAATTTCTGGTTCGCGGTGCTTATTTTTGCCGTTTACTTTGTCCTCATCCAGATCAAAGCTATCTGGCTGCGGCCTCGCATTATGGGCTATTTCCTCAATATGAATGAGGGTCTGATTTTTGTGGCCATTATTGGCGCGGTGGTGCTGTGGGGTATTCTGGGGGCGCTGCTGATTGTGCCGCTGCTGGCTACCGCCGGCTCGATTGCTCATTATATCCGCTGCCGCCTCTTAAATCTGGACCCCTGGCCCGAAGATGTCACCTATGCCACCTCTCCCCCCGTCGAGTTGCCCAGTGACGAAGAGCTGGCCCAGGCCTTCCCTGACGCCGAGAAAATAGCCCCGGTTCCCCCCACTCGCTCCAAGGCGTAACTACTCAGCCATGTCTTCGACCGAAGGGAGAAATCTCCGAGGCCCATGCAGCACAATGGAGATTTCTCGGCCTACGGCCTCGAAATGACATGAGGGCTGAGCAGTTACGAATTGGAAGGTTGGAAAGCTGGCAACTATCCAATCTTCCAACCTTCCAGCCTTCCTCTTAATTCCCCAACCCCAACGGCTTTTGCCACTGCTTCAACACAATCGTCGAACTGGTGCTTTTGTGGGCCGGCAGGGTGCTCAACTTATTGTACAGAATATCGCGCAGGTGCGGAATATCTCTGGCCCACACCCGGATGTGGGCATCCACATCGCCGGTGAGATTTGTTACCTCTACCACCTCATCAAATTTCAGAATATCCTTGACCATTTCCTCAAAGTCCAGCCGTTGATCCACTTCCAACTGCACAATGCACAGCACCCCCTGCCCCAGCGCCGCCGGGTTGATCACCACCTGGTAGCCTTCGATCACCCCGGCCTCCTCCATCCGCAGCACCCGGTCACGCACGCGGGTGTGGCTCACCCCCAACTGCCGGGCAATATTAACGTGCGACGCCCGCCCATCCTCTTGCAGAATACTCAGAATTTGTCTATCCAAAGTGTCCAGCTTGTCCATTGATGGCCCCGCAAAATACCCTTTCATTTTTTGTAATTTTTTATCATTTTTATTCAATATTAACGTAACTTTAGCGTATTGTCAACAAATTTTAATGCAATTTCGCACTATTAACTAAATTATTTCGTTGACATTTGACCAATATCTGCTATAATCTCCCGTAGCATTTATTTAGCCAACCGGAGGCCGCCGATGTCAAAATTAAGCAAAGCATGGACCCAGCAAGTTACGCCCCGCCCCGCGATCTGGGCCGATGTACCCGCTGAAAAATGGACCGACTGGCGCTGGCAGTTAAGCCATCGCGTCAGCGAATTGGAAATATTGGAAACCTTTATCAACTTAACCGATGAGGAAATCGAGGGCATTTCTGCGCCCAACAAGTTCCGGCTGGATATTACCCCCTACTTTGCCAGCCTGATTGACCCGGATGACCCGATGTGCCCGGTGCGGCAGCAAGTTATCCCCAAAGGACGCGAACTCAAAGCCTTTGACAGCATGATGGAAGACAGCCTGGCCGAAGACCGCCACAGCCCGGTGCCCGGCCTGGTCCATCGCTACCCCGACCGGGTGTTGATGCTGGTCACTACTCAGTGCGCCAGTTATTGCCGCTACTGCACCCGCAGCCGCATTGTCGGCGACGCGGCGGCTACTTTCAGCAAAGCGGAGTTTGAATTGCAGCTCGACTACCTGCGCCGCACCCCCCAGGTCCGCGACGTGCTTCTCTCCGGCGGCGATCCGCTGACCGTTTCACCGCGCATCCTGGATTATCTGCTGGGCGAACTGCGTAAAATCGAACACATCGAGATTATTCGCATTGGCAGCCGGGTGCCGGTTTTTCTGCCCCAGCGTGTCACCGATGAATTGTGCGACACCCTGGCTAAATACCACCCGCTGTGGCTCAATATTCACGTTAACCATCCCAAAGAAATCACCCCCGAATTGTACCAGGCTTGCGACAAATTGAGCCGGGCCGGGGTGCCGCTGGGCAACCAGAGCGTCCTTATGGCCGGGATCAATGACTCGGTCCACATCCAGCGCGAACTGGTTCACCAACTGGTCCAGATGCGCGTCCGCCCCTACTATCTGTACCAGTGTGATCTGGTTGAAGGGGCGGGCCATTTCCGCACCTCCGTGGCCAAAGGCATTGAGATCATCGAAGGGCTGCGCGGCCACACTTCCGGTTACGCCGTACCCCAGTACATTATTGACGCGCCCGGCGGCGGCGGCAAAATTCCGGTGTCGCCACAGTATCTCATCTCGCAAGCGCCCGGCAAAGTGGTGCTGCGCAACTACGAGGGCTTCATCACCAGCTACACCGAAGCCGGCGACTACGACCCCGACGCCATCAAAGCCTGGGAAGCCAAGATCGAAAAGCGACCAGAGCCGGGTCAGGAAGGCGTGCTGGGCCTGCTGGAAGGCGAACAGTTAGCCATCAAGCCCGCAGATTTTGATGAAGTCCATAAACGCAACGCCATCCAGCACCGGCTCAACCAGGATGAGAGCAAGTGGACTCCCTTCCACGCCGATGAGAATGGCAAGATCATTCCTCTCGCCACTGCTGAGTAAAGGTAAAAAAATAGCAAAAGCCAGGGCTAACCCTGGCTTTTTTGTTGTAGCATCAGGTTAATTAAGCAGCACCCTTCGATACGGTTCGCTGCGCTCACCTACTCACGATGCTGCGTCAGCAGGAAGTCATTACGTCGTTGAACCGAATTGCGGCATGACTTCTCTGGCAAAAGCGGTGAGCGTGGGTCTGACGGCTTCGGGCGGATTGGGCAGAATAGTGATGTGAGTCAAACCCAGGTCAACCACTCGCCTTACCTGTGCCGCCACCCCCGCAGCGCTGCCGGCCCAGGCAAACTGCTCCACAAATTCATCCGGCACCAGCGAGGCCGCCGCCCAGATACGCTCCTCATCGCCCTCGCGGATGATGGCTTCCAGTTCAGCCGGCACGGTCAGCCCGACCGCCTCCACGAACGCCCGATCCGGATAACTGCTGCCCAGCGACCCGGCAATAATCGGCTTGACCGCCGCCCGTGCTGCCCGTTCATCCTCGTTGATACAACAATCCACCCGCAAGATAGCGGTCACGCTCTCCGGCGGACGGCCCGCCTCCTCTGCCCCCTGTCTGATCTGGCTCAGGGCGTGTTGAACCCCGGCGGGCGTGGCATAGGTTGAGATCATTGCTCCGTCGGCCAGCCGCCCGGCTAACCGGAACATGCGATCCCCCCGCGCCGCGACGATGATCGGAATATCAGGCCGGGCCGGAAAACCCAGCCGGGCTTCTTTCACCTGCACCACTTCTCCGGCCAGTGTGACCGTTTCACCCGCCCAGAGCCGGCGAATCACATCAATCGCTTCTTCGATGGCCGCCAGAGGTTTGCGGCGCTCAAAACCCATCGCCCGAAAGCCCATCATGCCTGCACCCAACACCAGTACCGCCCGCCCGCCGGAAAATTCATCAAGGGTAGCCACCATCGCCGCCGTCATCGCCGGGTGGATGACGTAAGGATCGGCCACAAACGGGCCAAGCCGGAGGCGCTGCGAGTTCAGCGCTGCCACTGTCAAACCCACCGTCATATCCCGGTCGAGCTTGTGGTTGGCATGCCAGAACTCCTGGTATCCTAACTGCTCGCACAATTGAACAATTTCAAGCAACTGGCGCGGCGGCAGTTGCCACATGCCTGCGCCCCATCGAAGTGCCATGACTGCTCCCGTAACTTTTTTCTAACTCCCCGATATTAAAAACCATCCGGGTAAAATCGGCAAGATTGGACACTGGCACTTTTTGACCTATCATGACTCCTCGCGATAGGCCATGTTGCAACTTTTCCCCGCTTCCGCTGTATATAAAGTAGGAGCATCACCGTGGCGTCAGCCGACCAACTCACCGACGCGCAGCTTGTAACCCAAATCCTGTCCGGCGACCAGCGCCCCTTTCGTCTGCTCGTTGAGCGCCACCAGCAGGCTGTTTTTAACGCAGCCTACCGGCTGATGGCCCAGCGTGAAGCGGCCGCCGACGTGGCGCAGGAGGTCTTTCTGAAGGCATATCAGGCGTTGGCCTCGTTTCAACTGGACAAACCCCTCGCGCCCTGGCTGTGCCGGATGGCCATCAACCTGGCCTTGAACCGGCTCAAACAGCAGCGACCTGTCATATCGCTGGACGGCGATGACGGGGAAAGCGGCCTGGATCTGCCCGATCTCTCGGCTGAACCGCAGGCGCAGGTGCTGCAAACGGAACGGCAGCAAGCCCTGCGCCGGGCCATCCTGGCCCTGCCGCCGGAGCAGCGCGAGGTGATCGAACTGCGCCACTTTCAAGAGCAATCCTACGAGGAAATTGCCGTCAGCCTGAATCTGTCGCTGGCGAATGTTAAAAGCCGGCTCTTTCGCGCCCGCCAGAATTTGCGCCACCTGTTGGAAAAGGAGATTTAACCTATGCCCCCCCTAAATCCGGCCCCCTGCCCAGGCCGTGAGGAAACGATCCAGCTCTTTCTGGATAGGGAGTTGACTCAACCGGAAAGAGAAAACTTTTTGGCTCATCTGGAAAGCTGCTTTAACTGCCAGCAGCGGCTCCAGCAGTGGCAAACGCTCTTCGCCGAACTGGATACCCTGAAAGCGGCGGTCGAGCCGGTTGATCTGGCCGATCAAGTGATGGTCAGACTGCCCCAACCGGCCGGCGCATCCCAGGCCTGCTGAGTCAGCTTGTGCTGGCGGGACAATTTGTGATTGGTCTGGCGCTGCTGGTCATGGTCTGGCCGCTCATTACGGCTTTATTTGGCAGTTATAACCTTACCCTGGCCTGGCCGAATCTGTTCAATCTGACCGCCTCGCTGACGCAAGGGCTGGCCCAAACAGGTCAGGGGTTTGGCCTCTGGCTGGAGAGCCAACGAACACAAGCCCTAAGTTGGCTTCGTTTCGATCTCTCTTCAGGTCTGATGCTGGCCTTGATTGCCGGCTGTGCCCTGGCCTGGCTGGCCGGCAACACCGTATTGCTGCGGACCAACCCACCCTCATTTCGAAATGGAGGAACCTCATGACTCAACCCACTTTATTCCTGGCCACGGCCTTAGCCCAGGTCGAGCCGCCGTCGGAGCGGCTGGTCAATGGGCTGACCCTGCTCGTCGTACTGGTGATCTCCGGGGTAACGCTGGCCGCCTTTATTACCCTGCTGGCGGCGCTTCTGCCCGGCCCGGTCACGCGCAGCCAAACGGTACTGCTCCACTCTCCCTGGCGGGCCTTCTGGCTGGGCCTGGTGAATTATCTCTTTTTGGGCGGCATTAGCCTGGCCCTGCTCAGCACCGAAATCCAAATCCTGGTTCTCGCCGGGCTGCTCCTGGCGACGTTTTTGACGGTTGTGACCGGCTTCGGCCTGGCCGGACTAGCCCGGCTCACCGGCGAGCGCCTGGCCGGCCTGAGAAATACCGCCGCTTCGCCCTGGCAGGCGCTGCTGTGGGGCACGATTACAGTGGAATTGGCCGCCCTCTTGCCCTTCCTGGGCTGGTTTGTGCTCACCCCAATCCTGTTGATGCTGTCCTTCGGCGCAGCCGTCCTCGGCTGGCGCAGCCAAAAAGTCATGTAATCAGAGATTGGAGATTGGAGATTCAAGCTGATAATCTCCAATCTCCCCACCAGAAAGGATGCGACAATGATTATGGCTGATGTTTTTGCTGTTTTTGGAACGCTGCTGTCACTGGGTATTGCCTTACCGGGTTTGTTGTTGGCCTGGCGATTACTCCTGCCCAACCACGTAGCCCGCGCCCGCCAGCGCCTGGAGCGGACTCCCTGGCAGTGCTTTTTGCCGGTGCTGCTTTTTTGACCGCTATCTTATCCCGACAATTATCCT
>JAAUSP010000690.1 GCA_012032575.1 Anaerolineales bacterium
CGGGCGATGGCGCGGCACACGATCAATGTTTTATCCCAGAGCGATGCGCCGATTGTTGTGCCCTCCGGCTCATGCGCCGATATGATTATCCATCATTACCCCGAAATTTTTGGCCGGCGATGCGGCTTACGAAGCCAGAGCTAAAGATGTCGCCGGGCGGACTTATGAATTCAGCCAGTTTTTGGTGGATGTGCTCGGAGTTAAAGCGGCGGGGAGGTGGGGAGGCGGGGAGGCCAAGAATCTTGGTTGCCTGACTTATCACGCCTCGTGTCACGGGCTGCGCGGTTTGGGGATCAAAGAGCAGCCGCGCCAACTGCTTGAGCAGGTGGAGGGGGTGGAGTTCAAAGAACTGCCGGAGGCCGAGGCTTGCTGCGGTTTTGGCGGGCTGTTTGCTGTCAAAATGGGCAATATTTCCGGGGCAATCTTGCAGCGCAAGCTGGACAATATTGAAGCCAGCGGGGCAGATACGGTGGTTGGCGGGGATGTAAGCTGCCTGATGCACATTGCCGGGGGGCTGCGGCGGCGAGGCAGCCGGGTAAGGGTGAAACATTTGGCGGAAGTGCTGGCCGAAGGCACTGGAGCGGGGGAGTAGGGGAGAATGACGACTGCAAATGTAACCTTTTACGAGCGGGTGGAGGATGCGCTGCAGGACAAAAAGCTGCATGCGGCGCTGAACCTGGCGACGACCCGTTTTGTGACCCTGCGGGCCAAGGGGTTTGAGTCGCTGCCGGAAGCCGACGCCCTGCGCGATCATGGCCGGCACATTCGCGCCCATACCCTGGCCCATCTCGACCGATACCTGGCCCAATTCGCCGAGGCGGTTGAGCAATTGGGCGGCCACATTTGCTGGGCCGAAACGCCGGAAGAGGCCAATCGCTACGTGGTCGAACTGGCCCAGGCCCGCGGCGTTAAAACGGTGGTCAAATCCAAATCCATGATCAGCGAGGAGTTGGAAATCAACCACGAGTTGGAAGCCGCCGGGGTGCGGGTCGTTGAGACCGATTTGGGCGAGTATATCATCCAACTGGCCCACGAAAAACCTTCGCATATTATCGCCCCGGTTATTCATAAGAGCCGGCAGCAAATCGCCGAACTGTTTCGGGAGAAGCTCGATGCCACTGAGTCTGATCTGGCCGATGTGCCGAGCATGACCGCGCTGGCCCGGCGGCTGCTTCGGGCCGACTTTTTACAGGCCGATATGGGCATTAGCGGGGTCAACTTCGGCGTGGCCGAGACTGGCAGCATCTGTCTGGTGACAAACGAAGGTAACGGTCGCTTGACGACGACCACTCCCCGCATTCACGTCGCCATGATGGGCATGGAACGCCTGGTGCCGACCCTTGAAGATTTGGGAGTGATGCTGCAACTTCTGGCCCGCAGCGCTACCGGCCAGAAATTGAGTGTTTACAGCAATATTATTACCGGTCCAAGAAGAGGCGAAGAGGCGAGGACGGGGGGACGCGAGGAAGATACTGTCTCCGCAAATCGTAAATCGGTGGAGCCGGATGGCCCCGACGAGCTGCACATTGTCATTCTGGATAATGGCCGCAGTAAAGTTTTGGCCAGCGAGGTGGCCGAGATTTTGTACTGTATTCGCTGCGGCGCGTGTTTGAATATTTGCCCGGTGTATCAGCAAATCGGTGGGCATGCTTATGGCAGCGTCTATCCCGGTCCGGTGGGTGCGGTGCTGACGCCCGGCTTACAGGGCCTGGGACCATGGAGCGAACTGCCGCATGCCAGCAGTTTATGCGGCGCTTGCCGCGAAGTTTGCCCCATGCGGATTGACATTCCGCGCATGCTGCTCAAACTGCGCGACGAAAGTACGCGGGCGGGCCAGGCTCCGGCGTGGCTCAAACTGGGGATTGGCTTGTATCGTTTCGCCGTGGTTCGGCCTGGTTTGTATCGTCTGGGTGGAGCGCTGGCGCAAGGGGCCACCCGGCTGATAGCTAAAAACGGTTGGATCAACAATCTGCCCGGCCCTGTAGCCGCCTGGACAGACTATCGCGACTTCCCGGCCTTTGCCCCCCAAACTTTCAGCCAGCGCTGGCGGGAGGAAAGAGAATAGCCGTAGTCATTTTTAAGATGCAACTGCTCAGCCCTCATGTCATCCTTCGACAGGCTCAGGACAGGTTTCGAGGCCATAGGCCGAGAAATCTCTATACACTACATAGGCATCAGAGATTTCTCCCTTTGGTCGAAATGACAGGCCTGAGCAGTTCAATTTTGAAATTGCAAGAGGTAGGAGATAAATAACGTGACAAACATTCGCATCTGTTTGGCCGGGGCCACAGGCTGGGCCGGCTCTGCCCTGGCCCGGGGGATAGTTGCTGCCCCCGACCTGGAACTTGTCGCCGGCATTTCCCGCAGCCATGCCGGGCAGCTTCTTGAAGATGCCATTGGTATTAAGGGACTCGCTGCACCTATTTTCGCTACGGCGGAGGAGGCGATCCAAACCCGGCCCGATGTTTTTGTTGAATATACCAAACCTGATGTGGCCAAATCTCATATTTTGGCGGCGCTCAGGAGCGGCGTTCACGTGGTCGTAGGGACATCGGGGCTGAGTGGTGATGACTACCAGGAAATTGGCGAGGTTGCCCAGGAAGTCCAGCGAGGCGTTCTGGCCGCGGGCAACTTTGCCCTCACCGCCGTTCTGCTGCAAAAGTTTGCCGAAATCGCGGCCAGGTATATTCCTCACTGGGAGATCATTGATTATGCTCATGCCGGCAAGAAAGATGCGCCCAGCGGAACCGCGCGCGAATTAGCCAACCGGCTGGCCCAGGCGCAAGAGTCACAGCTTGATGTCCCGCTGGAGGCCGTAGTCGGCCCAAAAGAGAGCCGAGGCGTGCGACTGAATGGTTCGCAGGTTCACTCGGTGCGGCTGCCGGGGTATATCATTTCAGTGGATGCCATTTTTGGCATGCCCGACCAGAAGTTGATTTTGCGGCACGAGGCCGGCTCCAGCGCCGAACCTTACGTCAATGGCGCACTCCTGGCCATCCGAAAAGTTGGCACTTTAGTGGGCCTCCACCGTGGGCTGGATAGCGTTATGGAATTTTAAGGCAGTTCCAAGATTTAAATTAACCAAACGTGTTGCGTGTTACGTGTTCCGTCTGCTTTACCTCACGCAACACGCAACACGCAACACGACTATTGAGTAACTATTTTCTTGGAACTACCTGAGGTCACGCAGCCGAGTCTTTTATGAAAGAACAATTTCTCGCCCGCATCAGCCAAAGTTTGCGTCAGGCCCATCTTCCGGCGGCCAGTCCCGACCATCCCGGCTCGTTTCAGGGCTATCAATTTCAAGCCGACGCGCCGGTGGCTCAGATGGCCGAGAGTTTTGCCCGCGAATTGGGCGCGTTGTCGGGCTACGTCCATCTGCTGGAAGAGGCTGATTCTGTGGCGGCGGTGATCCTGGAGATTTTGCAGAAACACCAGGCCAGCCAAATTCTGGCCTGGGACGAGGCCGGCCTGGGCTTGCCGTGGCTCGGAGAGGCGCTGAACTCGGCGGGAATAACGCTGACCCGGCACCATCTGGGAGTCGAAGGTGAGGAGCGCATAGCTGATCTGGCCGCGCTGGATGGGGTTCGGGTGGGGCTAACCGGGGCACAGGGCGGTCTGGCCGATACCGGAACGCTGGCGCTGGTCAGCGGGCCGGGGCGGGGGCGGCTGGCCTCGCTGCTGCCACCGGTCCATATTGCCCTGCTGCCAAGGCAGAAACTCTATCCTTCTCTGCCGGCCTTTCTGGCCGCCAACCCCACTGCCGCCACGGCCGGCAGCAACCTGGTGTTGATCACCGGCCCCAGCCGCACCGCCGATATTGAATTAACCTTGAGCATGGGCGTCCACGGACCGAAAGAAATCCACGTGATTATTTATCCGGGTTAAGGCAGCTCCAAGAAAATAATTACTCAAATATTCGTGTTGCGTGTTGCGTCTTGCGTAAGATCAAACAGACGGAACACGCAAGACGCAACACGTTTTGGTTAATTTAAATCTTGAGG
>JAAUSP010000691.1 GCA_012032575.1 Anaerolineales bacterium
ACCGCAATCTGTTTACAACTTCGGTTTTGTCTTAAACCAAGGAACATGCTTGTAAGCACCTATTGGGAATCAAATACAGCGCATTGATTAATGATTCGACTCCCGATCCCGAATGGTACGAAAAGAAATGGCTGTCGTGGCACCCGGAGAAAAATAACAAGGATCTCGAAATAAGTATTAACCATAGGGGCAACATCCCATTTATACATGAGGCCACCTGGGAGATGCCCGACCAATTAAAAAACCACCAATGGAACCCATCGATCTTTATACAAGCACTGGAGTAAAGTTCTGGCGGCATCCCGAGCAGATGCATTCGTTTTTGAATAAGAAAGGAAAAACAGTTATCTCCACACACATCTCTCCCACGGGACGATGTAACCTGAATTGCGAATACTGCAGTGTATCCAAGCGTGGTCCTGTTGAAGAGATTTCCCTCGGAGTAATTAAAACCTACATCAGTGAGCTGCTTACACGTGGCCTGAAGGCTGTTATTCTTACTGGAGGGGGAGAGCCGACTCTATATAACCAGTTTGCGGAGATCGTTGATTATATACGAGAACAGGGCCTTGGCCTGGGACTTATCACCAACGGCACTGCTGGGAAGAACTTCAGCAACATGGATTGGGTGCGCATCAGTGTTAACTACGATACGATAAACACCCTGTTAAAATCAACGTATGTCTTTGACCTTGGCACGACCATTGGCCTAAGCATGGTTTACTCTGGTAAGAACAAGCAGATCTCCTACATCCGGTTAAATGAACTGATGGACAAGCTGGGAGCTGAGTATCTCAGAGTACTTCCCAACTGTCTCCCCCAGGAGCTCGATGAGGCCCATGAACAGATCGACCGGTGGATCCAGGACGGGACAACCTACAAAGGCTTTGCAGAGCGGGTTATTCATCAACACAAGCAGCACCGCACACCACCCCTGGCCAGTTGCCTGCAGTCTTATTTCAGGCCCTATCTGAGTGAGTACGAAGGAGGGACAGTCTTCCCGTGTGACTCGGTTGTACTCAACAACCACCTCTCCCGCTTTGACAAGAAGTATTCCATTTGCCCGGCACACAAAGTGGGGGATTACCTGGATGGGCGCATCCTTCCAAAGTTTGCTCCCTTTAATGATTGTCAGGGATGTGTGTTTTACAACAACAACATGATGCTCTATCGTTTCACCCACGGAGTGCATGAGTTTCATAAACATCAGGATCTCATCAAACACGAAAATTTCATATGATCAAATCACAAGAACAACGGGAATCTTTTTGGGCAACTAGAACTTTCAATTACGATCCAACGGATTGGTATAACGAGGAGATTTTGTATGCAATGGAGAGCTTTGATATATTCAAGGACAAAAGAGTTCTGGAGATAGCCCGGGGGCGGGTAGACAGTTCTGTGTACTTTCTCCACTGGCACGGGAATATGATATTGCAGACATCTCCACCAATATACTGAACAAGAATATTTATGATGGAGCGGAAAAGTATTGGATCAATAACTATTCCGACTACACCAATAATAAGTATGATATTGTTACTTTTTGGTTTGTGATCCATCATGTTCTTCCTGAAGAGTTAGAATCGTTTATTGGCTTTATCTCACGACATTTGAGTAATAAAGGATTGGTGATTTTTAATTCTCCACTTAAATGTAACAAGCAAACGCTTTACAATAACGATGGGATCAAAACCTCTATATATAAAAAA
The DNA here is from genome assembly GCA_012032575.1 of Anaerolineales bacterium. The sequence continues at coordinate 1,713 of JAAUSP010000691.1, forward strand.
CACGAGGTTATGCGGGCCTTTGTAAAAGAGGGATTTACTCTGCTTGAGAGAATCGATTATGGTATTAACGAGTTTTTTATTTTTACTAAAGATGCATGAATTCGATAAAGAATACTTCGAGAACGGCCCATCTACCGGGAAGAGTAATTATACTGACTATCGGTGGCTCCCCGAGCAAACCTTCCCCATGGTACACGAACTGGTACTCTCGCTCTCAATCAATCGTAATGACACCATTTTGGACTTTGGATGTGCCAAAGGATTTGTTGTCATGGCATTTCGCATGATGCATTACAATGCTTATGGGATTGATATCAGCGAGTATGCACTGAACAGTGCCCCGGAGAACATCAGGCCTTACCTTGCCTGGTACAATGGAGATATCGCTAACTTATTGAGGTTTATTGATCGCATAGACCCGTCCTGGGTCATCGCCAAGGATGTTTTTGAGCACATCGAACCAGAAAAGCTCAGCGATGTTCTTCAATCCCTGAACAGCCCTGGCAGGCGAATGTTTGTCATTGTCCCCCTTGGAAACGGGAAAGTGTTCAATGCATCGGAAAACAACCTGGATAAAAGTCACCGTATCTGTCAGAACCTGGACTGGTGGGGACATTTCTTCCACAAAAATAAATGGGACATTCTCGCTTATCGCAGTCAGATGGATTACATCAAACAGGATTACAATAATATCCCCAATGCACACGCCTTTTTTAAACTAAAATCTCTATAACATGAAAATCGGATTTATCGGCCTGGGTAAGCTGGGTCTGCCCTGCGCACTGGCCATCGAGAGTCGGGGCCATGAGGTTGTCGGTTACGACACCAACCCCCAAATTGAAAACTACCTGAAGCTTCGCCATGTACCTTATAAAGAACAGGGGATGGAGGTGCTATTAAAGGTTTCCAATATCCAACTGCAGACACCCGAACAGATGGTGGGCGAGTGTGATATTATATTTGTTGCCGTTCAAACACCCCATGATCCCCGCTTTGAAGGGTCCATCCCTATCCCCGGGGACAAGGCTGATTTTGATTATTCCTATCTTCAAGAGGCTATGCGTAAGCTGGCCTATGTTGCCCGGGCCAAACAAAAGGAACAGGTAACAGCCATTATCTCCACGGTGCTTCCAGGAACCTATGATGGAAAGATTCGTCCTATCATACAGAATGAGGATAACTGGCTGAAGATCGTCTACAATCCATTTTTTATAGCAATGGGAACAGTGATTGAGGATTTCCTCTTTCCGGAATTTGTGCTGTTGGGAGTAGATAATATTAAAGCGACAATGATCGTTGCTGATTTCTATCGCTCAATCCTTCCCAAATTAGCTCCACCTCAAGAACCCTGGATGCTAATAGACGGACTTATACAACCAGGTTTGTTTACGTGTTCCATTCGTACAGCTGAGGCCATCAAAGTGCTATACAATACCTATATCACACAGAAGATCGTCTTTGCCAATGCCGCTATGGAGCTCTGTCATAAGACCGGGGCCGATGTGGATGATCTGATCGATTGCCTCTCTCTGGGTACCAAGAGAATCATCTCCCCGATGTACATGCGTGGAGGCATGGGTGACGGTGGACTTTGCCATCCAAGGGACAACATCGCCTTGAGTTATATCGCTCAGAAATATGTGATGAGTTATAACTGGTGGGATAATCTGATGAAAGCCCGGGACAAGCAGGCCAGATGGATCGCAGAGCTTTGTGTGACCAATGCACTCAGAACACATTTAGATATCGTTGTTTTGGGGAAATCCTTTAAACCAGAAACAGATATTACCGGAGGCTCCCCCTCGTTTTTGGTACACTATTTTATTAAAGAGATGCTGCCAATTACAGGCAGCCACCGTAAGATCTCTATCTGGGATCCACATGTAGATCGAGACAGCCAGGACGAGCCTAACTGGACGATTCCCGCTGTTTACTTGATTGGCACCAAGCACAAGGAGTGGCCGCTAATTGTAAGCAATGTGGCTCCAGGAAGCATTGTGATTGACCCTGGAGGTATATCCCGGATATCGAAGGGGTAGAGGTAATTCGTATTGGTCAGAACAAAAACAATCAAAACAATGGATGAAAGAGAAATCCGCAAACAACTCGAGACTATCTGGAAAAAGTACGCCACTGGAAACCAGAACATGATTGCTGTGTATATGCCCCAGGCTCATCAGAAAGCCTTCATTAACGAGATCCTGGCGATGATCAATGGACTGGTTGAAGGTGAGGTAGGTAAAGACGAGGAGCAATGAAGGGTTACTGGTAT
>JAAUSP010000045.1 GCA_012032575.1 Anaerolineales bacterium
GGTTGGCCCGCGCTAACCCGGCGATGACCATCGGCTGGCCGTCCTTGCGACCTTCGGTCAGTGGGCCAACTTCCTCAGCGATGCGGCGGACGGCTTCAAAGTCGCCGGGGGAGGCGATAGGGAAGCCGGCCTCACAAATATCAACCCCCAGCCGGGAGAGCTGCCGGGCAATTTCCAGTTTTTCTTCAATGTTCAGGGTTGCACCGGGCGACTGCTCACCATCACGCAGGGTGGTATCGAAGATAATCAGTTTATCTTTTTGTACGGGAACATCACTGTTTTCAGCCATTTTTTCCTCCTGAGGTTGGCGGAGGTTGGTGGCTGACCATTAACCATCAAGAGCTAATGGGCAATGGTCAACCACCAACCCCTCATGAACTGTATAATAGATTTGATTGGCTTAAAGACAAAATTTTGGGATAGAGATTGCTAAGGTCAGGGAGGGCATCGCCTGTCATGGGCATCACCACCTTTCTAATTGTGAATTGTTAATTCTTTTGCGGTAGGGTCGGTCAATGGGAACGGGCAGGGGTTGCGGCCGCAAGCGTTGCTTGTTTAACCACTCGTCCAGGGCTTGACCCAGCTTGGCCAGTTTCTGCCGGATTTTTTCCTCAATTTGATGCGCTTTTTTTTGATCTGCCATCTAATCGTCCTTAGTTTTTTCAGGTAGGTTAAGCTTCAGCCGGTCAAAACAGGCTGAACTAATCCTACAGTTCGATAAGTCTCCCTCTTAAGCTATATATTATACCTGATTTGCTTACAAAAACCTTAAATTTTGCCAATTGCCGGTCGTTTTTAGCCGGTGGATCGTTACAGCAGTCCCGCTTACCCGAAAAATTGGGAATTTTGGGAATCGAGGGGCGAGGGTGAGGGAGGCGATGAGGCGAAGAAATATTTATCATTCACCCTCTTCACCTCACCTCACCTTTCCTCGCCTCTCCGCCTCTTAACTTACTACCGAAATATCCACCGATGGTCGCAATCCGGCGCAGACCGAAAGGACCTGATGGATGTCGCTGTGGATAAATGCGTCAAAGAGTTCCTCATCCACCTGGTTGCCCTGGTCGAGGGCGGTGAAGGCTTGCTGACGCAGAATGTAATCAAAGCGGGGTGCCCATTTGCGCGAGCCGAGTCGGGCGGTGGTGGAGCAGTTGTCCACCATGTAGGACACGCCTTTGAAATCCATATAGGGGTTGAGCGAGTCTACTGCCTCGATGATGGTCTCATTGGCAATCTCAGAGAAGGGGTGCCCGTTTGCCTTAAATACATTCACCTGGGCGAGCATTGTGGCAATGTATACCCCGGCGGTAACGGGATTGATCGGGATTTTGTTCGGATCGCGCTTGGCCCGGACTTTCTCGCCCACCTGCCACATCTCGGTCCCATCAATTTTGCCCATCGGATAGGTATTAAAGCGCTCGTTGGCGGCGATGACGCTGGCCAGCTCTTTGCCGGAGGAAACTTCGTGGTAAATCTCCATGAGGATTTCATGGGCCGGGTGATATGCCGCCGAGTAAGCCCGCCGGAACAAATCTTTGTCGGCCTCGCTCAACGATTCGTAAACGGCCAGCAATCCCTTTTTGGAGATCAATTTGCTGATCGGCCCGGTAATAGATTCGACCGAGTTGGTGAACGCTTCTTCCTGGCTGTAACCGTGTTGTTTGAACCAGAGGTAAAGGCTCTCGACAATGCCGTGAACCGCCCCCAGCAGAATGCCCCGCTCGCCGGAGATGTCGGATTTGTACTCCAATTCCAGGGTGCTCATAAAAGTAAAGGGCGACCCCAAACCGATGGACCAGGCCAGGGCGTAATCGGTCGCTTTGCCGTCAATATCCTGCTGCACGGCAAAACTGGCGTTGATGCCCGCCCCGTTGACTGTCCGGCCCTGTTCGTATAAGCGTCGCACCGATGGCCCCATCCCTTTGGGGCAAACGCCGACGATGTTAATGTTATCCGGAAATTTCTCGCCGATGCTGGTCAGATAGCCCAGCAAAAAGCCGTGAGACAGGCCCAGCGTCGCGCCGGGGCGGATGGCTTGTAAAATCTCTTTGTAATTCTCGGCCTGGGCCGCGTCGGAGATGAGCAGCAGGGTCATGTCTGATTCGCGGATAACGTCGTACATTTCGCCCAGGGTACCGTTGGCCTCGGTAAAACCGACTTCCTCGGCCTTCTTCATCGAGGATGAGCCGGCCCGCAGCCCCACTTTTACCTTGATCCCGCTGCCTTCGAGCGAGTCGCGCAAATTTTGGGCCTGCGCCGGTCCCTGCGACGACCAGCCGATGACCCCAATTTGTTTGATACCTTCAAAGGCTTTGGGTAATAAAGGAAAGAGATGCCGCCCACCCCGGACGATATACTCTTCGGTATCGCCCAGAACGATTTTCTCTTTCTCAAATACTTTGGTTTGAAAATCTAAAGTCATGCGTTGTAAAATTCCCTTCATTGGTTATGTTTTTGCAGGGCAGCAGAGTCGCAAGGTCGCAGGTTTTTTGCTACCTGCCACCCTGCTACCTTGCTACCCGGTTACTCTGTTTAATGCTTGCCGTTGGTTTTCGCTGCCGGGGCCAAATCGGGGCGGGGTTTGACCACGCCGCGGGTCATGGCAATTTTGCCGGTGCGCATAATTTCGAGCACCCCAAAGGGTTCTAAAATTTCGATGAGCGCTTCCACTTTGCCTGGTTCGCCGGTCACTTCGACCACCAGCGTTTCGGTGGCCACATCCACAATCCGCGCCCGGTACATCTCGGACACATCCATAACCTGACCGCGAACGGTAGCGTCGGCCTGTACTTTGATCAGCGCCGTTTCGCGGATAACGCAAGGTTGGTCGGTGACATCCTGCACTTCGATGACGTTGATGAGCTTGAGCAGGTTAGCCCGGATGACATTGCGCCGGATATTTTCATACTCATCGGTTACAATGGTCATGCGGCTCACGCCCGGCTTTTCGCTGTGGCCGACGGTCAGGCTTTCGATATTAAAATTACGGCGGCGGAACAGGCTGGCCACCCGATTCAACACGCCGGGTTTATCTTCCACAAGGGCAACAAGAGTTTGTTTCATGAGGTTTTTCCTTTTCCTGTGTAGTTGCTTGTAAGGGAGGAGTAAGAAGTAGGCAGTAGGGAGTAGATAATTCTTTCCCCCTACCCCTTACTCCCTACTCCCTACTCCCTCTTCTACATTTCCATTTTCTCAAAACGTGGATGGGGCCGCCGGATCATGTTGTGCAAGTCAGCCCCGGCGGGAACCATAGGATAGACATTATCAAAGCGTTCCACCACAAACTCGATTAGCACCGGCCCGTTGTGAGCTTGGGCTTTGCGCATGGTTGGGATGATGTCTTCCTGCTTCTCAACCCGGTAGCCGGGCATACCATAAGCTTCGGCGAGTTTGATATAGTTGGGGCTGTAGATGGGCGTCTCGACGTAGCGGCTCTCGTAGAACATTTGCTGCCACTGGCGAACCATGCCCAGGTAGCCGTTGTTAATGATGCAGATGTTGATATTGCAATTTTCCTGCACTGCCGTTGCCAGTTCCATAATGGTCATCTGGATGCTGCCGTCACCGACGATGGTCCAGACTTCCCGATTTTTAACGTGGAAACTGGCCCCGATGGCTGCCGGCAGGCTAAAGCCCATCGTTCCCAGGCCGCCAGAGGTGCTGAGGGTAAAGGGATCCTCATGGGCGTAGTATTGACATTCCAGCATCTGGTGCTGGCCCACGTCAGTCACCACAAAAGCCCGGCCTTCGGTGCCTTCCCAGAGTTTGCGGATGGCCTGCGCGGCCAGCAGGGTGGGCGACTCAAATTGGAGCACATCGCGCTCGTTGGCATCTTCCTGCCAGTCACGGATTCTGGCCCACCATTCCGTCCGGTCTGGACCCCGTTCCACACCGGGATTGATCTGCCGTAGCACCGTGCCTAAATCGGCGTGGATGCCCACGTCAACTTTGACGTTTTTATTGATTTCGGAAGCATCTATTTCGATATGGATTTTTTTGGAATTGGGCGAGTAGGTTTTGAGGTTGCCAGTCACCCGGTCGTCGAAGCGCATACCGCAGGCAATGAGCAGGTCGGCTTCTTGCACTGCATAATTGCACCAGGCCCCGCCGTGCATGCCCATCATGCCCAAGCTCAGGGGATGACTGGCCGGGAAAGCGCCGGTGCCGAGCAGAGTGGTAGTGACCGGGATATTGCCCTTTTCGGCCAGCTCACGCAGCTCTTTCATGGCGTCAGACTGTAGCACCCCATGTCCGGCCAGAATGATGGGCTGTCTGGCGCTGTTAATAAGTTCTAACGCGGCGCTCACCTGTTCATCGGGAGCTTGGGCCGGGGGATGGTAGCCGGGCAGTTCCACTGGTTCATCAGGATAGCCCTCGAATTCGATCTTGGCATTTTGAACATCTTTGGCAATATCCACCAGCACCGGGCCGGGCCGGCCGGTACGGGCGATATAAAAGGCTTCGCGGATGGTTTCAACCAAATCCTCGATGTCTGTCACCAGATAGTTGTGCTTGGTGATGGGCTGGGTAATGCCGGTGATATCCGTTTCCTGGAACGCATCGCCGCCAATGGCAGTGGTAGCCACCTGGCCGGTGATGCAGACAATGGGCGAAGAGTCCATCATGCCGTGGCAATGCCCGTGACCATATTGGTCGCGCCGGGGCCAGAGGTAGCCATCGCCACCCCCACCCTGCCGCCGGCCCGAGCGTAGCCATCGGCCATGTGGGTAGCGCCTTGCTCGTGGCGGGTCAGAACGTGATGAATCCGGTCCTGGTACTTGTGCAGCGCATCATAGATGGGCAGGATCGCGCCGCCGGGATAGCCAAATACGACCTCGACGCCTTCCAACAGTAAACACTCCCACACAATTTCAGCGCCGGTTAATAATTTTCCCATTTTGTTCTTCCTTTCAATAGAAAATTAGGTTTAGATGGTGATAAGTTACAAGTTTCAGATTCGTTGCACCTGTTACTTGAACAAAAACGCCTCCCGGTGTGGGAGGCGTTTGTGAACAATTTAAGTGCGGCTGTAGCTTACGTAGCACTTGCAACGACAAACGCCCCCTTATGACCAATAAGGAGGACGCCAAGTACTACTACTACCACCGCACGATTTAACATCTGCTTGAATAACCTTTGATTTCAGTAATCAAATTTATAGCGGCCATATTAGCATAGGTTAGTCTATCTGTCAAGATTCAATTGGGCAAAGTGGGGTTTTAACTTTACAGCCATTTGTATCTATGGTACGATGGAAATAGGTTTAGAATTTATTCTTGCAGGCCAGGATGAACCCAAACCGCTTCCAGCGTATTCAAAAGGTGGCAGGTTTATATCGAATTGGGATGAACCGTCGCGAAATCGCCCAACTTTTGAACATATCTGCTGCGACAGTCAGTGACGATTTAAAGGTGTGGGCGCGCCTGGACGTATATGGTGAACATAAACCGCCCAGCGTGCGGGGCGAGTCCATCTGCAAATGTGGCAAGCCCAAAAATAAAACTTCGAGAATGTGCCGCGAGTGTTTCCTCAACCGGGGGCAAGATAATACCGATATGATTTGTCCGCTTTGCGGTCAGCCCAAAAGTACCGCAGCAACCATGTGTTATCAATGCCGCTACAGCCAACCATTGGACAAGACCAAATAAGCCTAGCCTGGCTAGGCTATGAGTTGGTGAGCCAGGCCAGCGCTTCCTCAGGTAGATATGGTGGCCGGAGTGCTTTAGTCAACCAGTCCGGCAAAAATAGCAGGGGTGGACATACATCTGTCCACCCCTGTCTCAAAATTGCAGGTACCAATTACGCATTAATCAAGGCCGCTTCGATTCTTTTGCCGTTCAACAAGTGTTGAAAGGTACTGGTCAGGATAACGCCCTCCAGGTATGCCTCAAGTTCTTCGTCCCTCCCCTGTTTAACCTGGGCTTGAAATTCATCGTAGTACCAGGCCCGCGAGACAGTATCCGGCTGATCCAGCCAGCCGCCGTAGCCATATTTGCCAATCTGCTCCAGCGTGTTATCGGCGGGAATGCCGACCGCATCCAAAACCACAGCCAATAAATCAAGTTCAAAATAATTCAGATTGATTTTGCCGGCAAACTCGCGTAGCTTGCGGGCGTGCTCAAAATGAAGTTTCAGTAATTTGATTAAGGTTTTCTCGTCCATCGTTTAGCTCCCGTTAGCCCTGCCGGGCTGCGGCAGAGGTTTTAATGATTAGAATTGGTTTCATCATACCGGCTAAACGGGACGAAATCGTTACGAAATGCGTGATAAAACGGATTGCTTAAAAAAGTTGGGCCATCAGCGGCAAAATCGCTTCCCATCGCGGCAATAACACTTGCGCTCCAAAATCGGTGGTGAAGGGGATGGTCATCTCCTGATTGATGCTGTAGCTCTGCAACCCCTCCGGCCCCACCAGTAGCACGGCCAGTAAAATGGTCGCCAAGTCCACTTCATTCAAGTCGGTGGTTAGATACGCCCGTGCGGCGGCCCAGGCGGCAGGTAAACGCGGCCAGGCGCTGGGCTGAGCCACCCTGGATGCCAGCGCCCGCAGCACTTGCTGCTGCCGCTCGCTGCGGCCAAAATCGCTGTCGCTGTGACGGGTGCGGGCATAGATCAGGGCTGTTTCGCCGTCCATGTGCTGCGGCCCGGCTGGGATCATAATGGTTGTATAACCGTAATCATAGGTGGGATAATTTTCGTCCACAATGGTTTCGGGCACGTCCACCTCGATGCCGCCCAGGGCATCTACCAGGGCCACAAAGCCGGCAAAATCCACCAGCACGTAGCCATGCAAGGTTGAGCCAAAATTGTTTTGGACAGTTTGTCTGGCCAGTTCCGGACCATAACCGGGCTGGGTCAGCTCGCCAAAGTAATGAGCGGTGTTGATGCGGTTAGCTTCCTGGCCGGGAATATCCACCCATAAATCACGGGGAATCGAAAGGAGGGCCACCTGGGGCTGCTGCGGGTCAAACGCTCCCAGGATTAGCGTATCAGTGCGAACCGGACCGGTTTCGCCGGGGCGGCGATCCTGGCCGAGGATCAGCACGTTAAGCTGCCCGCTTTGCCAGGCGGCCAGAAAGACTCCGCCCACCAGCCCACCGATAATCACGAGCGGGCAAAGAAAAAGAAAACAGCCTGCCAGCCACCAGTTAACCCGGCGGCGTGGGCGCGGCGGGGGTGGGGGTGGAATAGGTTGTCGAACGATGGTGGGCGTATCGGGGTGAGAGGTGCGCGGCGGCGGTGGGTACATGGCTAAATGGCGGTAGACACCGGCTGTTATTCGCCCATCGGTTGAGTGTCTTTGCGTCGCCAGTGGCGCGTTTCAATGGCTGATTGTTTGGGTACTTCCTGGGGTTCTACCCGCTGGACCGGGACAACAAAGAAAAATTTGCTGCCGGGATAGTTGATTTCGTCGTGGCCCAGGCTCTCTACCCAAACCTGACCGCTATGCGCCTCGGCAATGCCTCTGACCAGGGTCAGGCCCAGGCCGGGACCCGCGCCCTTAAATTTGGTTTTGCCGGTACTGTGGTGCAGAGTATCGTCTACCCGGAAGAATTTTCAAAAATGCGCTCGTGGTGTTCCGGGTCAATGCCGATGCCGGTATCGGATACTACCACCTCAACCGCCTGCCCCAACTCATCCCGCTCCAGAACCCGGCCTTCCACTTTGACCATGCCGCCGTCGGGGGTGTATTTTACAGCGTTGCCAATCAGGTTTTCAAACGCCTGGACCAGCCGGGTGCCGTCGGCCTCGATGGCCGGCAGCTCGTCAATGCCGCTTTTGCTAAAGGCAATCCGGCGCTGATCGAGGGTTTGAAAATAGGGACGGCTGGCCTGCTCGATCACTTCGGCCAGGGCTACCGGTCCCAGGAACAGGTTCATTTCGCCGATGTTGGCTTCGGTCACATCGAACATCATGTCCACCACATCCTTCATGCGCTCGCTGCCCTTGGCCACGCCCTGGATAATGGTCTTGACATAAGCAGGGTCTTTTAACTCTTCTTCGGTTAAATCCAGCAGCATGCGCGAGTAGCCGTGAATGTGGGTGAGGGGGGTGCGTAGTTCGTGCGAGGCGATGGATAGAAAGTCGGCTTTATCCTGGTCCAGCCCGGCCAGTTGGTCGGTCAATTGGCCCACTTCCTGATTGATGACGGCCAACTGTTCAAACAGCCGGGCATTGTCAATGGCCGGGGCTACCCGGTCGGCCAGGGCGATCATTAACTCCAAATCTTCTTCATAATAGGCCATCCCCTGCGGGCGTGGACCAAACGCCAACAAACCGATAATTTCGTGCTGCAACAGAACCCCGACATATAATTCCATATTCAACGATGACAGCCAGGCTCGCTCTTGCTCAGGCAGCGACCTGTATCTGGGCAGTACATCAATATCATACTGACTGAGGATTTTTTTGCCTTCGCGCAGGTAACCGATAACGGCACTATCGGGGGTAAAATGGCCGGTCGTTAACTCGGTCGCGCCAACTGACGACAAAGGCCGCATCGAATAGCCAACCGTGTCGGAGCGCTCTCGAACAAAAACAATGCCCTGTTCAAGGCCCAGCGTTTCGATCATAAGATTGATGACGATGTCGCCCAGCCGGTTCAAATCCAATGCGCTGCTGATGCTTTGGCTGTAATGTTTGACCACCTGGCTCTGATCGTAATAATTTTTGCCAAAAATGATAATGTTCAGCAACCGGTGTGAAAAGCGCCACAGCGGTGGGAAAATAACAGCTAAAAGCACTGCCAGGATCATCGTCCAGAACAGAACATACAGATCATTGGAACTGGGATTGTTACGGCTGATGATAATGGCGGTAGCCAGACCGAGGGCAAATACCGTCGCCATAATTGCGGTGACACCCAGGTAAGATAAGGCCCGTCCCACCAGCAGCTTCAAATCGGGGGCGTGATAGCTGAGGGCCGTGTAACCGGCCAAAAGGCTGCCAACTGTCAGCAAAATCAGGCCAGCCGAATTAAAAATAGCCGGGCTGACAAACAGGATTAAGCCGCTGACGCTCAATAGGGCCGCGGCAATAAGCCAGTAGCGCAGACGGTTTAAGTATTGGGTAGGCTGGCGTTTTCTAAAATCTATAGCCAGGGCAGCCGCGCTGGTTACCAGGCCGATAATCCAGCCCAACCCGGCTACAATCAACGCCAGTGGGCCGGTTTGGCTGATGCCCAGACCGGTTTCGGCCAAGTATCTGCCCACAGCACTGGCCCATCCCTGCGGGTCGAAGACAAAAAGATCCACAGCAGCAGCACAACTACGGCACTGCTCCAATACGTTAGCAGGGTTTTACGTTCTCTTTTAAGAAAACTAAGCGTCAGTGCGCCAAAGGTCAAAATGAGCGCCAGCAAGGTAGATTGGCTGGTATAATATTGGCTGATAGGGGCGAGGGTGGTAACTTGCAGCAGGCTGACCAACAGCGACAGGTTAAGAAAAATGCCCAACCCCGCATAAAGGGTCAGGTGAATATCCACCCCTTCTCTGGTTCGCAAGCGCGGGACGATAACAGCCAACAACAGCCCAAAAACCAATAGGTCCAGACCGACTATGATAATTTCAGAAGCTATTGGCATAAAGGTTCCATCCGCAAGTTTAATCTGATTAATTGTAACACATCTGCCAAAAAGTTGACAATAGGGACTTGTGGACTAGCTTAAGGCCACCGCAATCACCCCGCTGACTGGGTCTACCTTGACTGGGTAAACCGGCAAAATATCTTCGTCAGCCGGTTCGACCGGTTCGCCATTGCTGACATTCCAGAGGTAATAATGCAGCGGACAGACAATCATCCGCCCTTTTAGCTTGCCCCGCAGCAGTGATACCCCAGCATGGGGACAGGTCTGGGCAAAGGCCACAAATTCCCGGCCTGTGTTAGCCACAATAATCGGCCGGCCAAATACCTCGACCTGCTTCATGCTGTTTTTGGGGAGTTCAGCCACGCTGGCCACCGGCACAAACTCTCCGGCGTGTGGCAATGGCGCGGGCAATTGATTAATGGCTTGGATAATGTAATACAGCGGGTGGTTGACCAGCAGTTCAATCTGGCTAAAACCGGTTTCGCGCAGTTGGCGGCACAACCGGCCCCGCTTAAAGCGACATTCCAGGTCAGGACCAACGTCGAGTGGGCCGTCGCCCTGCCACTCGATGACCATCAACCTGGCTTGGTCCGGCAGGGCTGTGAGAAGCCGACCGAGCCATCCCTCTGGTTCCCCTTCAGCCGAGAGCGCCCCCGCCAGCAGCAAACCCTGTAACTTCGGATTTATGAACTCAACACCGGGCAGAATATCTTCTCGCTCAAAGGCCAATTTTGAAGCAAAGGCTTCCGCTTCGGAACCCAAAACAGCCCAACGCAAACCAGGTTCGATGGGGAGGGTAGTGATAAGGTCAGTCAGTTTCATTATTACCTATAATTTGGTAAGTGCTGCGTGATGGGTGACTTCTCACGCAGCACGTATCACTCTGTTTGGTTTCATTTCGGCGCGTTGGTTGCGGTTCCCTGAGTCACCAGCCGGGTGATGCCCAGAATAGGCCGCCCGCTACGCTCATAAAAAGCCGCTTCGATGGTTTCTTCCAGACTCAGCGGGCGGTACAGCGTTTTGAATTGAGGACTGCGATCAAAAATGATTTCGTCCGGCGCACGCCAGAGGTACAACGTTGCCGGCTCGGCGATGAATTTTTGCAGGCGCGGGGTCAATTCGGTATCAGATTCCCACCAATAGCCAAACACCTCGGTGGGAGTCACCCGACCGCCGGTCAGATACGTCACCGGCGCAGCCAGTCCCCAATCCATAGCGACTACGGGGCTGCCGGTATGTTCGTCCAGCCAACTGCTCAAATCGTAAATGGCATCGGAATGGCTGCTCAAGCCGCCGCTTTCGGCCAGTGCGCCGTGATAGCGGATGACATTAACAAAGTTAGTTATGACAAGCAGACCCAGTCCTGCCAAAAACGTGAGGCGTGAGGCGTGAGGCGTGAGGCGTGATGAAGGCATTTTATCTGCTACCCCGTGACCCGACCCCTGACCCCCAACCCCCGACTTCTGGCTTAAGAACCAGCTTCCCAGGGCAATAGCAAGGGCCGGCCAGGGCATCAAAAGGGCAAAATGAGTGACCCACAGGGCCGAGACGGTGCCAATGCTGGCGGCAATAACCAGGCCGATGACCAGGAAAGGAAACAGGGCTGTTCGAAGGGAGGCCGCCGGGCGTTTAAGGCTGGCTGTAATGACCACTCCGATCAAAACCAGCCCAAACACCAGCGCCGGCAGCGGATTGCTGATAACCTGACCCAGATACCAGAGGTGACTCCCGTCGAGCACGACCCCAAATTGGCTCAAACGCTCCAGCAGATTTGGGCCAAACGCTAAATTATTGACCCCATAATAAGAGGTCGCGGCGTTTTGGGATACATTTAAAAATGTGCCCCCGGTCTGGAAATTGTAAACAAGCAGCGGCCAACAGCCCGCCAGAAAAGCGGGAATCGCCAGTGCTACATCGGTTTTGAAAGAGAGCGCCGCTGTTGGGGGTCGCTTGAGCCATTGAAAGAGATTGAGCAAAATAACTGCTCCCGCCAGGGCAGCGATCAGCCATAAAAATAGCAACTTCGCATATAGACCCAAGCCCAAAAAAAATGCCCCGGCCGCAGTCCACCCCCAACCTCCCTTACGAATTCTGAGCAGCCAGCACAGCGTCGCAGCCAAACCGATAGCGGCGGTAATTGCAGTAACGAAGATGCCCTGTCGATTCCAAAAAATAAAGGTTGGGTCTACGGCCAGCAGCAGGGCAGCGATCAGCCCTGCCCAACGCTCGCCGGAAAGCTGTTGTGCCAGCAGGTAGGTCAGGCCCAGGGTGATTGCCCCAGTGAGGATAGACATAACTCGCAATGCTGCCGGTGTTGCCCCCAGCAAAGCGATGAAGGGGATCGCCGCGTAAGTGTTGAGCGCGCCGATATAATCCTGGGTCATCAGCGGAAATAGGCGACCTCCCAGTATCAATCCGCTGCTGCGAAAGGACGATACTGCCTGCCCCTGCCACAATTGCAAAGCCGGCACTGCTTCAAAGGCCTCATCATAATGCAGTCCGGGCAAATCAATCTGGTAAAAACTCAGGCTGGCGTAAAGCAGAATGATCGCGCCAAAATAGAGCCAGGCGAAGCGTGATGCGTGATGCGTGAGGCGTGATGCGTGAGAGGGGTTCACTGGTAGATTTATTTCTCTTCGCCGCCTCGCCTCTTTATCGCCTCGCTCGCCTTCTCGCTTCTTTGCTTCCATCATTCTTGGGCTAACAGCGAGACATTGGCGACCATGGCTTCGTAAATCCAGCCAGAGGAGTAGATGCGTATGGATTTAATAAAACCGGCTTGGTGGGACCCAGGGAGGTGAGCAGATTTTCCGACTCGTAGGGGTACCAGATGAAACGGGCAATACGCTCGCTGGAGTTGGCCGGTTCAGTGTACAGAATGTATTGATCGGGATCGGGTACCGGGGCATAATAGAAGCCGTGATACCACTGGCGGTCGTTGTTGTCGGCGTCTTTGTAATCGAGGCGCAGCATAATCGGAAATTCAGAGCCTTGAAACCCTCCGCCGGGCAGTGATTGCCGCACCAGCCGGACTTCGACAAAAATCCGCAGTGATTGAAAGTCGCGCACATCCTTGTTGACTTCCTGGGTTACCCCTACCTCGGTGTGGATATTATCCTCACCTTCGCTGCGAAGTTCCAGCACGCTGCGATCTTGAAAAGTGACAATGTGAGCCGTGGTAGTTACTTTATCTTCACTAAAATTTCTGTCGTATATTTCCCACGCATTGTTCAACGAGGCCAGGCTGAAATCGCTATCTTTGAGCAAATTTTGGGCTGCCGGCAGGGGCGGCGAAGGCGCTTGATCTTTACCTACCACGGCCCGCTCGCCCTGGTTTAACATAACTAACCCGCCCTCACTGATCACATTAGCTTGTCCGAGCCGGGTGGTTACCTGGGTTTCTGTTTCATTGGTCTCAATTGAAAAGCTGCCCTCGCTCAGTTCAATTTGGGCATGGGGGGTGCTAAGGTTAAAAATTAAAGCTGCCCGGCTGAGCGATGAAGTTGCCCGAACCCGTCCTTTTTGGACTTCAATGATAATTTTGGTGGGGTTGGGGCTGATCCCAAATCGGGGAGCGCGAGTTTCCCGCAGAACGATAACCGTGTCACTGTACATCGTCAAACTACTGTCGTCGGAAAAGGTCAAAATAGCCTGTGAAGTGGTATCGGTGGAAACGGCAAAATTTTCCTCAGCCATGGCCGTGTTGCCATCGGTGAGCGAAGATGATCCGCCGGTAGCAGGGTCGCCAATAATTACCGTACCCCTGACCGAGGTCACTTCAGTCGAGAAGGTGTCGGTCGCATTGATGACATACCAGCGAATACTGGCCGGAATCACCAACGATAACAGACAGAAGATACCAAAAGCGGTGAGTAAGATAAACCAGGCGGTGCGTTCGATGTTGTTTCTCATAACAAGGCGCGTTATTTTACCATACCCCGGTCTGAACCGCACAAAACGTAAATAGTGATGAGTCCTTTTGCAGAGAAAGTGAACGGTAATCAGTGAATCGTTACACTGATTACTGTTTAATGGTTATTGTCCCAATCTCAAGACCCTGGCCCACGTTTTCAATAACCCCCGGCTCCGGCTGATGATACAATCCTGCCCGCAGCCGATACTGGCCGGGGGAAGTAGTGGGCGGGATGGTAAGGGTATGCCGGTCACGCAGGATTTCGCCGGGCTGCCAGTAATGGCTGGGATAAAAATCGCCGCCGGGGCGCTGGTCGCTTTGGGTAACGCCCTGACCGGCAGCGTCAATCAGGTGAACATAGCTGGTGTAATCGTATGGAAGCGGCTGCGTGGCCTGCCAGTGGAGGGTGACAGTAAACGGATGGCCCGGATTTATTGTGGCCGGAGACAGATCATACCCATGCAGGCTGATTTGGGGCAGCGCCAGATCGAGCGGATAATCTGGCGGAGTTTCATAAGCCCTGGCCTGCCATAGCGTACCGGCAGGTTCGAGGTCTGCCTTGATTTCTAATCCGGCCATTGGTTTGATCAGGTAGACGGGTCGCCCGGAAGCCAGCGCCTGATCCAGCACCCGGCCGATGTTGGCGTAATCCGGGTCCGGGGTAATCAGGGGAAAAAGGCCCAACAGGTCAGGCCGGCGCCTTCGGCATATTGGTGATACCACATGGGCATAATTTCATTGCGGTCATTGCTGAGCAGGACTGCTTCGGTGGGAACAGGTTCGGCCAGGATGGTGTGCCAG
The DNA here is from genome assembly GCA_012032575.1 of Anaerolineales bacterium. The sequence goes on from JAAUSP010000045.1 coordinate 14,301, forward strand.
CGCTCACGGGCAGCAATATTGTTGGCCTGGTTGATTTCATCATAGCGGGTCACAACCAGCACCAGCGGGAACAGCAGCCCCAGCCCGGTCAGGGTAATGGCAATGAAATGATAAATCCGTTGCCCCAGGCGCTTTTCCAGCGCTTCGAGGTTGGGGCTGGTATTGACCGAACCGGTTTTGGCCCGCACAAAAGCTTCGCTCATCCCGTTCACCAGCCCCAGCCAGCCCAGCCCCAGCCACAGGCATAACAAGAGCCAATTGGGGATGAACAGGACATACACATCGCCGATAAAATAAATCAGGTTAAAGGCCAGAAAAATGATAAAACTCAAGCCGGTCAAAAGCAGCAACCCGGTTTGTCCCCGCTGCCACAAGGTGATTAAGCCCAGCAGGGCCAAAACCGCACCCACCCAGCCGACCTGCTGGCGCAGCAATTGCCAGGCCAGCGCCAGCCGATCCAGCCCGGCCGCCGCCGGTTGGAGTTCGCTGCTGAAAACGCTGCCGGTGATATGATCCCAAAATCCGGGCACTGAATTATCATACAGGGTCAGCGTTTGGGTGTCACTCAGGCGCAGGGTCGCATAGGGCGTAAATGGGGCGATAAGGGGCAGATAGAGGTAAAGCAGCAGGGGGGCTAATAACAGAACGGCGCGAATGAGCCAGCCTCGATCGGGGATGGAGGATCGGGGGACCCCCCTCCCTGCCTCCCCCTAAAAGGGGGAGGGCAGGGGAGGGGGTGCGGTCTGCGGTCATTAAAAACAGCGCCAGCGCCGGCAACAACAACACCACCGTCCGATGGTGGGTCAGGCTCAGACCAATGGTCAAAGCCAACAATTTGCCGGCCATGTCATTCCGACCCGCAAAGCGGGGAGGAATATCCTTCGAGTCGGAGGCAGCAGAGCTTCGCTCGGTGAATCTATACCTCAACGCCAGCCACAAAATAGCCGCCACAAACAGGGCGTGCAGGGCATAGACCTCGGCCATGACGGCCTGGCTCCAGAAGGTGTGACTGGCCGCAAAACTGGCCGCCGAAACAGCCGCCGCCAAAATACGGGCTGGCACGGGAGAGTCCGGCAGAGTCCGGTCGAGCAGTTGCCGGGCAACCCCATAGGTCAACCCGACAGCTATCGCCGCCAGCACCGCCGAGAGCAGATTCATCCGCCAGGCGACTTCGCCCAGCGGCAGCAGATGCGTCCACAACCAGCCAAGTAGCACGTAGAGCGGATAGCCCGTCGGGTGGGCGATGCCGGGCAGCCAGGGCACAAATTGAAACTCGCCGCCATCGGCTTCTAAAACGGTGGGGGCCAGCGTTGAGAGGTAGAGCAGGAATGCGGCCAGGGCTATTCCTGCCCCAACAAGGCGATCCAGAATTTGCGGGGGTGTTTGCCTTTCTGAGGCAAGATTACTTACCATAAGCGCGATTATAACACGGAAGTGGAACAGTCAAAAAGAACCCGCCTCCAGTCGAGTCATTTGGAGTCCAAAGCTTGCTTTGGACTCCCTCGCTAAATAGAAAGGAGTCCACAGCGCCCTGTGGACTCCTTGATGTTGAGGGTCTAATTGACTAACAGGATCAGTTACTCGGTATCTTCCGCCCCCGGCTTGGGTTCCGGCTCGACGCTGACAGCGGGGATAGCTTTCAAATATTCCAGCGCCTTGAGCAGTTGGGTGTCTTCGCTCTTGAGCAGTTCTGCCTGGGTCATATTTTCCAGTTCGGGCGGGGTGGTCAGGAAGGCGCCGACCGGCAGTTCGACGGCCTCATCCGGCTCGATGCCCTGTTTGCGGATCAGCCGGCCATTGGGGGTGAGCCACTGGCTGGTGCCCAACAGCAGGCCGGAGCCGTCGTCAAGCTCAAAGGGCTGCAAAACGGTACCGGTGCCAAAGGTGGTTTCACCCATAACCGCGCCCCGCTTTTGATCCTGGATTGCCCCGGCAAAAATCTCGGCGGCGCTGGCCGAGCCGCGATTGATCAGCACCACGATGGGAATATCCGTGGCAATCCCGTTTGGCTTCACCGGGAACGGTTCGCGTTTACCCTGGGCGTCTTCTTGCAATAAAACATTGCCATCCTTCAAAAACTGGCTGGTCACTTTGACCGCCTGCTCCAGCAGTCCACCCGGATTGTTGCGCACGTCAATAATCAACTGTTTGGCCCCGGCCGCTTCGGCTTCCTGAATGGCTTTAATAACCTCGTCATTCAAGTTGGCGCTGAATTGGGTCATACGGACCACCGCGACTTCCGTGCCGGGAGCCATTGCCCACAACGCCGCCGGAATGTTGATTTCGGCTCGCACCAGGTCAAATTCCAGGCTCTCATTGGCATCGGCGCGGAAAACGGCAATGGTCACTTCAGTGCCCTCTTCGCCGCGAATCCGGTCCACTACCTCATTCAGGGGCAGCGTGGTCACATCTTCGCCGTTGACTTCCAGAATAATATCGCCGGCTCTGATGCCCGCTTTGGCCGCAGGCGAACCATCGAAGGGGGCGACAATGACCGGCAGGCCATTCTCAACGCCCACATGCGCCCCAATGCCATAAAACTTGCCCGAAATGTTGGTTTGCTGGTCGCTTACCTCTTCCGGGGTTAAAAAGCGGGTGTGGCCTTCGTCGCCCAGCGCGGTGATCAGGCCGTTGATTGCGCCGTAGGTGAGTTTGGTCGGGTCAAGGGCTTCGCGGTCAACAAAGTGGTTCTGGACAATGTTCCAGACCTGCCAGAAAACCTCAAACTCCGCCGGCTGGTCGGCGGCCCGCACCACCCCTGGCTTCAGAAAGTCGGAGTTGGCAAAAATCACCCCGGCCCCAAACGACGTCACCGTGAGCATCAGTAGAGTGAAAGCAATCAACACGACCTTGATAAGTTTGCTCATTGACTAAATCCTTATTTTTATCCGTCCTCTTTTTAAGGACACTTTTTGATTTTATATGATAGGGGGCATAGCTTAATTTTGGCTGAGAATTTTGTAAGCAAAGCTTTTGGTTAAATTATACCATAAATTTGGGTGTCTGTCGCTTTGCTTGCTAAAAGTTGATAGGTTTGCGCTGACGGGTTTTCTTCGGCATAATTGCAGTATGCAAAAAAATTCAGCCATCCGAACCATCACCGCTGTCCGTTATGTCACCCCCTTGCGTGAGGGGGGATCGCTCCCGGCTATCGTCGAGGCCGACGACGGGCAGCTTTACGTGCTCAAATTTTGCGGGGCGGGACAAGGCCCCAAAGCCCTCATCGCCGAATTGGTGGCGGGAGAACTGGCGCGGGCGTTGGACCTGCCGGTGCCGGAAATTGTCTTCGCTCACCTTGACCCGGCCCTGGGCCGCTCCGAACCTGACCCCGAAATTCAGGATTTGATCAAGGCCAGCGCCGGCCTCAACCTGGCCCTGGCCTATCTGCCCGGCGCGTTTGCCTTCGACCCGCTGCTGTATCCGCTGGACCCGGAGCTGGCCTCGGCGATTGTCTGGTTTGACAGCTATGTGACCAATGTAGACCGCACCCCGCGCAATACCAACATTCTGGTCTGGCAGGGCCGGCCCTGGCTGATTGACCACGGGGCCAGCCTTTATTTTCACCATAACTGGAATGGTTATCAGACCCGCAGCCGCAGCCGTTTTCCCCAGATCAAAGAGCATGTATTGCTGCCCTTTGCCGGCGATCTGCCTGCCGCCGACGCCGCCTTGAGCAGCCGGCTGAACTCTGCCCTGATTGAAAAAATTGTGGGCTTGATTCCGACCAGTTGGCTCGAAGATGAGGCCAACTTCTCGGATCAGACCGATCACCGGGCCGCTTATGCCGTTTACCTCCGGGAGCGAGTGGCCGCGCCGCGCGAATTTATCGAGGAGGCGATCCGTGCCCGCGCCTAGCTCGTTTGATTATGCAGTTGTTCGAGTGGTGCCCAGGGTTGAAAGAGAGGAATTCATCAATGCCGGGGTAATTCTCTTTTGCCGGTCGCGGGGTTTTTTGGGCGCGCGGATTGCTCTGGACCGGCAGCGCCTGACAATTCTCGACCCCCGCTTGAACCTGGAAGAAGTTGAGCGTCACCTGGCGCTGATCCCCCTGATTTGCGCCGGCGGGCCAAACGCCGGCCCGATTGGCATATTGCCCCTGGCCGACCGCTTCCACTGGCTGGTCGCGCCGCGCAGCAGCATCATCCAAACCTCGCCGGTCCATACCGGCCTCTGCACCGAGCCTGACCAGGTCTTGGCCCACCTTTTGGAGACAATGGTTTGCCCGGCCACAGAAATTAAGCCTGAAGACGAAAAGTCAACCCGTCCAGGTGATGCGTGATACGTGATGCGTGAATCTTCTCACGCATCACGTATCACGCATCATCGCATAAATATTCTCCGGGCACTATTCTATAACGTCTTAATCCCTTCACTCTCGTCAATTGACTCGGCTTCGTCAAAGCCGGGGGTCATTTTCTTGAAATCTTCATCGCTGACCAGCGTCACCACCCGGTAGCCTTCGGCGTAAGCCATTTCTTTGCCTTTGGCGGCTCCGCCGGCCCATTCTTTGACCATCGGTTCGGGGTCCCAATCCTTCATCTGGCTGACGTGTTTGCGAAGAGACTCCACTTTTAGATCAATCGTCTCGCTGATGTTGACAAACGTATCGGCCTGTTCGTTCCAGGGTTGAACGTAAACCTTGCGGACCTTGTGGGCGGTCAGTCCTTCCTCGGCCAGTTCTTCAAAGAGGTTGGGCTGGCCGGCTGTCGGAAAAATAGCGTCTACCGCCGCGCCGGCCACCGCCCGGTGGTCGGGGTGGTTGATGTAATTTTCGCCCACCCACATGACCGTCGGGTCGCCGCAGATAACCACTTCCGGCTTAAACCGGCGGATTTCGCGGACCAGCCGCTTGCGCAAAGCCAGGGTGTTTTCGACCATTCCATCCGGCTCGCGCAAAAAGATCACCTCACTCACGCCGACCACTTCCGCCGCCGCCAGTTGCTCCGCTTCCCGAATTTCCGTCGCTCTGACGCGGGTCATCCCCGGCTCGGCAATGCCGACATCGCCGCTGGTCACCAGGATGTAAACAACCTTGCAGCCCTCCTTAACCCAACGGGCAATAGTTCCGGCGCAGGAAAACTCGATGTCGTCGGGATGGGCCATGATGACCATGGCGCTTTGTGGGATATAGTTTACGTTATTCAAGACAGGGTCTCCTTAAAAATAGAGATTGGAGATTGGAGATTGGGTTTAATCTCCAATCTCCAATCTCTGGCTTCATTTGTACATGAGTAGTTGGGCGTTTCAGATTTCAAGCTGATTAATATCGGGTTCGATGATGACGGGTTTCCGGCGTAATCCGCTCCGCCGTTCCTGGAGCAGGCCCCAAATGCTCAGGCCCAGGCTGAGGGCCATCAAAACGGTGACAACAATAAATGTATCCTGTAATCCGGCCAATTGAGCCATTAATGGCGCTGCCGTCGCGCCGCCTTCGACCAGTCCCCCGGCGTAAACAGCCACCCGGCTGGCCCACACCGCCCCCAAAACCGCGACCCCGGTGGTCTGGCCCAGGGTGCGAGTGGTCGAAAGTAGACCGGAAACGACTCCCAGCCGTTCACGGGGAGCAGTCCCCATGATGGCGCTGTTGTTGGGCGATTGAAAAACGCCCATGCCAATCCCAATGGGCAGCAAACGTAAAATATAGCCGACAACGCCTGTTTCAGCCGTCAGCGTGCTGGCGCCCAAATAACCAATCAGCAGGAGGAGCAGCCCAAATACAGTCATCGGGCGGGTGCCCCAACGGTCCGATAGGGAGCCGGAAATCGGGGCAGTGATCCCCAGGGCAATCGGAACCACCGCCAGCATGTAGCCTACCTGTTGGGTGGTATACCCCAGCACAATTTCCAGATAGAACGGGACCAGGATAAAAATGCCGGAAATCGCCACAAAGGTCATAAAGCCGGTGACCAAATTGATGCTGAATAGAATATTCTGAAATAAGCGCAGGTCAATCATCGGCTGGCTGATCCGCAGTTCGGTGTAAATAAACAGGGCCAGAAATATCAACGAGCCAGCAAACAGCAGCACAATCATCGGCTGGCCAAAACCAAAATGCTGGCCGAGCGTGAGGGCCAGCAGCAACGCCAGCAGGCTGACGAATAGGGTTACGGCTCCGGCGTAGTCAAACTGCTGCCGCCCGACAGGTTTGAATTCGGGCACAAAGCGCAGCGCCATGATGACCCCGATGATCCCCACCGGCAGGTTGACAAAGAATATCCAGTGCCAGGAAAGGGTTTCGATCAGAATGCCGCCCAGCGTAGGCCCTAACACCACCCCCACCGATACAAATGTGCCAAACAACCCCAGAGCCTTGCCTCGCTCGGAGGGCGGAAAGGCTTCGGTCAGGATGGCTGCGCCCAGGGCCAGCACCATCGCCGCCCCCACCGCTTGCAGCACCCGAAAGCCAATCAGCCAGTAAACATCCGGGGACAGTCCGCACAACACCGAGCCTACCGTAAAAACGACGAAACCGGCGGTATAAATGGCCTTTTTACCGATCATATCCCCCAGGCGGCCAATACTCGGCAGCAAGGTGACTAAAGCCAACAAATAGGCCAGTACCACCCATTCCACTGTGGCAAAATCTGTGTTTAATTCCCGCACCAGAGTGGGCAAGGCCACATTGACAATACTGCCGTCAATCGTAGCCAGCAAAATACTCATGCCCACCGCCGCCATCACGTACCATTTCGACTGTAATCAACACCTGGTTGTTGCAACAGAACACCTCACCACTCCGACATAGCCGGATATTTTAACGAATTGTACCCGCAATAACAAACATTGCCATCAGAGAATAGGCGGATTGTGGCCCAAACAAAAAGGACAGGCCAAAAACCTGTCCTTTTGTACAGTAGGGCGTGGATCGTACGGATTGAGGATGCTTGCTCTTTGCTACCGTTTCAAATCGCTCAAAATCTCACGTGCGGCATTATAGCCCGGCGCGCCGGTGACGCCGCCGCCGGGATGAGTCCCTGCCCCGCATAGATAGAGCCGCTCCACCGGGGTGCGATATTGACCGTATCCGGGCACAGGCCGCATAAAGAGAAGTTGGTCCAGGGTCATCTCGCCGTGGAAGATATTGCCTTCGGTCAGGCCGTACTCCTGCTCCCAGTCGAGCGGGGTGATAACCTGGCAGTGGCGGATCAGGTCTTTCAGGTTGGGGGCGTAGTGGGCCAGGGTATCAATTATTTTATCCGTCAGAGGTCGGCTTTGTTCGTTCCAGTTGCTCTCGCGCAGCTTGTAAGGGGCATACTGCATCGTGATAGACATCACATGCTGCCCCGCCGGGGCCAGCGACGGATCGAGCACCGTTGGGATGACCACATCCAGGTAGGGCTGCTCGGAGAAGCGGCCATACTTGGCATGGTCGTAGGCCCGCTCCAGGTACTCCAGGCTGGGGCTGATGATGATATGGCCGCCCAGATAGGCATTGTTTTCGAGGGCACTGCCGGCGGGCAGGCTGATGAACTCCGGCAGGCCGCTCAGAGCCAGGTTGACCTTGGCCGTGCAGCCCCGGAAGCGCATATTGCGGATGCGCCGCCCAAAGTGAGGTTCAAAGTTGGGTGCGCCGACCAGACCAAATAAAGTCCGGCGCGGGTCGGCGTTGGAGATGATGGTTTTGGCCTGAAGCTTTTCACCGCCGGCCAGCATCACCCCGGCGGCGTAGACGGCTCCGGTGGTGGAATTTTCCTCAAGCAGAATCTGGCTCACTTCGGCCCCGGTCATAATTTTGGCCCCATAGCGATGCGCCGCGCTGGCCAACGCCGCCGCAAGCTGGCCCGTGCCGCCCCGAACCATACGGGTGGCTTTGAAGCCGCCGTCCGCCGCGCCCAGATAATGGTACAGCATCAAAAAAGCGGTGCCGGATGACTGCGGCCCCTGCATAATGCCGCTGATGCCGGCGGCTCCCAACAGGCCCTTCAAGGCTTCACTCTCAAACCACTCGTCCAAAAACTCCTGCGCCGTCATCGGCAGAGTTCGCAGCGATTCCATCATCTCCCGCTGGCCCAGACCCTTGAGTTTCAGCCCCAATTTAGCCCAGGAGATTAAATCACCGGCTTTGGACTCTTCCAGGGTGGGCGGAATCGTGGTCATAATTTGGTCCAGGATGCTGGTCAGGGCAGTGATCAGGCGGATAAAGGCCGGGAACTTCTCGGCGTCGGCGGCAGAGAAACGGGCAATTTCGGCTTTGGTTTCACGCGGGTCACGCCACATTGTCAGAGCTGGGCCGTCGGGCTGAGGCGCAAAGGCCGTCACCGGACTTTCGATGAAGTCCAGCCCGTGTTGGCGCAGTCCCAACTCGGCGATAATTTCCGGACGGACCATGCCCACATCGGGCGCGCCGGTATTAATTTTGAAACCGGGCCAGATTTCTTCGGTCGCCGCCGCGCCGCCCAGCGTGTCGCGCCGTTCCAGCACCAGCACTTTTTTGCCGGCCTTGGCTAAATAAGCCGCCGTTACCAGGCCGTTGTGTCCCCCGCCGATGATGATTGCGTCAAATTGATTATTTTTCATGTTAGTTAACCTTACAAATGAATGTGATGGATAGCTCAAACCCGGTTTCTATTTTACTGTCTGCTTGACAGTCAATGAGACAAAACATACAATTATTAAAACGTATTCTTGTGGGAGAAAGAATCTATGCTAACCACTCCACCCCCCGTTAAACAAGAGCTTTTGTCACAAATTGACCGACTGCCTGATTACAAGCTGCAAGAAGTTTTGGATTTTGTCGAGTTTCTTTTGTCCAAAGGCCAATCTGCTCAAGAACAGCCAATAGTGAAACAAACCTCTCAGCAAAATGTTTTGTCAGCGCTCGTTCGTATTCGTGAAACTGTTCAGCAAACCTATGGCGAGTATCAAGGCGACTTATTAGCCGAAGCTCGCGTAGAGGGTAATAAGTCCTGTCATTTTTTCTAATGTGATTCTAACAGTGTCATGGTAAGCTATTTTTCTAGTGAGTTCTGATTTATTCACTCGATTTGAGTTCACGCGATTTCGATGATAACTTTGGTACATTGTTTTTGTTCATAGAAAGAGTTAAAGAAACTATCTTTTTCCTCAGAGAGCGTATGACTGGCTTATCTGACGAGTGTCAAATAAACAAACCGTTGGCCGAAGAATTGGTCTATAGAACTTGTCAGCTCTTAAAAAGATTGGAGGTACACATGAACAATAAATCCTTTTCAATCGAGTCGAGTGGATAGCTCAGAACTACTCAAAAGTTTGTTTGACTCGACAATCCCCAAGAGATAATTAAACTATGGTTAAAGATTTCTTGGGGGTGGCCGAGTGGCTTAAGGCGTCCGACTGAAAATCGGATAGGGATATCCCTCACGGGTTCGAATCCCGTCCCCTCCGCTAGCCATCAAGAGTTTCAAAGTCTCTTGATGGCTCTTTTCTTTTTGACAACCCATACTTAACCTCACTTCCAATCCTTCAATATCTCCAACGCCGCCAGCCAGCCC
>JAAUSP010000692.1 GCA_012032575.1 Anaerolineales bacterium
ATTCCACCCACCCTGCTGGCCGATTTAACCCTGAAAATCCTCTATTTTGGCGGTCTGATGCAGGGCGGGCAGGTTGCTTTGGCGCTGCGCCTGCACTTTAGCGGTATCGTCGAGCCAATTCTGCGGGGGCTAAAATCCCAGCATCTCATCGAAGTAGCCGGCGGCAGCACCCTAAATCCCGTTTCCTATCAATATACTATCACCGATAAGGGCAGCGAACGCGCCCGCGAACTTTTGGAACGAAACCGCTATGTCGGGCCGTGCCCGGTAACGTTGGAGCATTACGTTGAAGTGGTCAAGGCCCAGTCAAAAATCCGGCCGGTGGTGAAAGACCCGGAGGTCCGGCAGGCGCTGCGAGGCTTGATTCTATCGGATAATATCGTCGAGCGGATCGGCCCGGCGGTAAACTCCTACGAGTCGCTCTTTATTTACGGCCCGCCCGGCAACGGCAAAACCAGTATTGCCAAGGCCATCGGGCTGCGCCTGCTGCCCGGCAACGTGATGGTCCCCCACGCCATCTATGAAGACGGCCAGATCATCAAGGTGTTTGACCTGGCCACCCACCGGCCCGTTGTGGCCGAAGACGTACAACTGGCTGAAGCCAACCGGCTGGACAAACGCTGGATTCGCTGCTTTCCCCCGGTGGTCATCACCGGCGGCGAGTTAAGCCTGTCGGACCTGGAACTGTCATGGAGCGAGTCGAGTCGCTTTTATGAAGCTCCTTTTCAATTAAAAGCCAATAATGGGCTGCTGGTGATTGACGACTTTGGCCGGCAGCAAATGGCCCCCGGCGAACTGCTCAACCGCTGGATTGTGCCGCTGGAGGAGCGGCTGGACTTTTTAACCTTTCACACCGGCAAAAAATTTACCATCCCCTTTGAAACCCTGATCGTTTTCTCCACCAACCTCGACCCGGCAGCCCTGGTTGACGAAGCCTTTCTGCGCCGCATCAGCCACAAGTTGGGCATCGGCGACCCCAACGAAGAGCAGTTCCGGGCCATTTTGGTGGATACCTGCGCCGCTCGCGGTTTCAAGTTTGACCAGCTCGCCTATGACTATTTGCTCCAGGAATATTACTTCCACATGGGTCGCCCGATGCGCGCCTGCCACCCCCGCGATTTACTCAAGCAGATGATCATCTTTGCCAATTATCGCGGCGAACCGCTGGTGATGACTCAAAAACTGGTTGACCTGGCCGCCCACTCCTACTTTGCCGATTTCTTCTAAAATAGATGTAACCAGCCTTTGAGTGATTGACAAGTCGCAATTTTACTGCCTATTCTGTTTTCACAACGTGCCCCTACAAAAATGATTGACAGAACCGAACTTCGAAAAATTGCCCGTGAGCGGTTAAAGGATGCGGAAGTGTTGCTTAAGGCGGGGCGATTTGATGGTGCAATTTACCTGGGCGGATATATAGTTGAGCTTGCGTTGAAAAGTAGAATCTGTAAAATCCTAAAATGGAAAGGTTTTCCTCAAACACGAGGAGAGTTCCAGAATTTTCAAAGTTTCAAAACGCACGATTTGGATGTCTTGCTATCCCTATCAGGAGCCGAGGATAAAATAAAAACAAAATATCTCGCAGAATGGTCTGCTGTAGCTACTTGGGACCCCGAAGCAAGGTACAACCCGATTGGAAGTGCAAGTAAGACTGATGCAGAGCTACTTATTGAGGCTGCAAGAAAGCTGTTAGGCGTATTGTGAAAAAGTTAGTGCATAAATTTATTGAAATAGAGCAAAAAATCTCAAATGAAAAAGGAAATCTTTCCCTATTTGCATTGTTTCTTAGGGAGGACAGCCTTGATAAGTGGGATTTGCTGATAGCTGCCCCCTGGATTGAGGCTAATAGAAAGACCGCCTTTGCTTATATCGCGCAACAAATTCAGGCATCACTTGAGCCTGAAGAGCTTGCCCAACTGTCACGAATAGTCCTTATTGATCAGGCAAACCCTGCACTTGATGCAATAAACAACGCAGTGAGGATCGAGCATGGCGTTACCGAAATTCAGGACAGTAATTTTTTTGGCCTGCAAATAAAACATGCACTCATTATTACCTCACAAAAGTCCAGTGCGGATTTAGTGCCTTCGCCAGCAAGTTAATATTCCACTGCCTATCCGCCGAATGTCATGTTATCAATTCATCTTCCTCGCTTTTCGTTCTTCGATAGTTGTTCAATAAACCGCCGGGCATCCCGATCCTTCGGGTTGGCCTGAACTGCCCGCTCGAACCAATGGAGCGCCCGCTCATTTTCCTGGCGGTCGAGATGGACTAACCCCAAATTATAAGCCACATTGGGGGCGATCGGGTTTAACTCGATGGCCTGTTCAAAAGCGGCAATGGCGCGAAGCTGCTCTGCCTCTTTAGCCAAAATCGGGTTGCCCAGGTAAGCTGCGCCCAGGTTGGTCCAGACCATCGGGTTGTGCGGAACCCGCTCACTCAGCGGTTCCAGCACAGCCACGGCCTGGGCAAATTTCTTCGACAAAATATAAGCCCCGCCCAAATTCAGGGCCGCATCCTGATTGTCCGGGTCCAACTGATGCGCCCGCTCCAGAAAACGGGTCGCTTTGGCCGTATCGCCCCGGTGCAACGCTTCCGTTCCCTGACGCAGCAAATCAAAAAACCGTTTCTCATTCGGTTGTGCTTTTTTCTCTGAGTTTTCCTTCATCTTTATTTCCGTTTCTGAGTAACTGCTCAGCCATGTCATTTCTCCCTTCGGTCGAAATCTCCGAGGCCGATGCAGCGCGGTAGGGATTTCTCGGCCTACGGCCTCGAAATGACAGGAGGGATGAGCAATTATCGTTTCTGAAAGAATCGAGCGGCGGCTTCGGTGTGGGTGGGAAAGGCCAGGTCTGTTGGCCCGGTGATAACCAGTCGCTCGCTTGCTTCTTCATTAGGTTCAAAAGGCGGCAAATCGGCTGCTGTGAGCGCCGGCCCTACCCCAAAGACAAGAATGTAGCCCTCGCGCCCGCTCAAGGTGCAAAAGTCGCGGATGTCGGCAGGCGTAATGGTCACGCCGGTTTCCTCAAACAGTTCTCGCGCCGCCGCCGCCTGCCAGGTTTCGTCAAAATTGATAAATCCGCCGGGCAAGGCCAACCAGCCCTGCTGCGGGGGAATTTCCCGCCGGACCACCAGCAGACCGTTGTCTACCGGCAGCAACAGTATCGCCACCGGCAAAGGATTGAGAAAGGAGGTCTGGCCGCAGTTGGCGCAGGTACGCGGCCAGGCTTGTCTGGCCTCAAACGGATGGCCGCAGTAGGAACAGTGGGCGTTTTTGTGGTAGGGCACGCACTCTCCCGTTAAAAAGATTAAGGTGCGACCAATTTGAGTTGAAAACGTGGGACAAACTGTTACGCTTCGCGTGTCCGGTTGGCTGGGACAAGCTAACAGCTTGTCCTACAACTCATTTTGGTTACACCCAAAGGATTAGATGTGGGATTCTAAACGCAAAGTTGGCAGAATGCAAAGGTTAGCGGCGGCAACACCGGGGGCTTTGGCCCAGAATTGCGTAAATTCGTCACGATTTAATGTGCCCGATTTCTGGCATGTCATTTCGAGCGCCAGCGACGCGAAGCGTCTTGGTCTATGTTAGCAATCCAGGCAGCGAAGAAGAAGATTCCTGCCGCTTCGCGGGTCGGAATGACATGTTAATTCAAGGTTGTACTTAGAACCAATACTTTTCAAATAACGTAGTTTAGCCCCTTGTGGGCGGGCACAAGGCCCGATGCTACAGTCTTATTTGAATAGTATTGTACTTAGAACTTATCCAAAAACCTCAGCAGCGGCGGCTCCCACGCCGCTGTGGGGCCGGGCGTGGGAACCCGGCCCGCTAGTTTTCGGATGGGACCTTATCGCGGGCGGCCCTCCGGGAAGAACTGGTAGCCGCCTTCGGGTTTGCCGCGCCAGGTGACCAGGTAGGCGGGCCGGCTGGGGTTCGGCTCGATTTGCCGGCGCAGGCTGGAAATCAGTTGGTACA
>JAAUSP010000693.1 GCA_012032575.1 Anaerolineales bacterium
CGATTCCCATCACATCGTTTACTCGGCGCTGCTGGCCGGACCTTATGAGTGTCCAACTGAACGGGTCGAAGCCTGGGCCTGGCAAGTTGCCACCGCGACCGGATCAACCTGACCGAACGGGCGCAGCAAGAATCTACCAAAGCGTTATACGAAGAAGCTGTCGGCATCCATCTGACCCGCAACCCGCGCAACCGGCCGAGACGACAGGAGTTTTTGGGCGTCCATCCACCCCACCCCACCAGCATGTTAGAGCGCCTGGCCGATGCGGCGGCGGCCATTTATGCCCAGAACTCCGGCGTGGTGGCCATGGCTGATGTCGCCAGGGGTGCGCTGGGGGGTTTTGTCAACGTCATCACCAATCTGTGGGATGTGGCCGCCGGCGAAGTTTTGGTTCAGGCGTGCGGCGGCAAGGTGACAGATTTCGCCGGTCAGCCGATTGGCTATGCTTCGGTTGAGCAAACCTCGGTGGTGGCGGCTAAAGGCCATCTGCATGCTGAAATCCTGAGTATATTGGCTGGAAATATCGTCAGGTAGGCTGTTAAGCGTGTTGCGTTTATCTTACGCAAGACGCAACACGGCTGGAACTATCTCTCAAGAGGCAAATCAGTGGATAATACGCTCGATTGGGGTCTGCAAGTGGTTTTATGGTTCCAGCACTATAGCAGTCCCTGGCTGGACCTGCCATTTACCACCTTTACCCTGATGGGGGAAGAACTTTTTTATTTGCTTGTCCTGCCCGGCCTTTACTGGTGTATCAATCGCCACCTGGGGGCGCGTTTGACCCTGCTGTTTTTACTGTCGGCCTATCTCAACGCCGGGGCGAAGTTCATTGTTAACCAGCCCCGCCCCTTTGAATACGACCCCCGTGTGCGCCAACTCGCCACTGCCCCCGGCGGCGGCCTGCCGAGTGGTCACGCTCAAAATGCGGTGGTGGTCTGGGGCTACCTGGCGACTCAGCTTCGCCGGGCCTGGGCCTGGTGGCTGGCCGGACTGCTGGTCATCTTCATTTCTTTATCGCGGCTTTACCTGGGCGTTCACTTTCCCACCGACCTGCTGGGCGGACATGTTATAGGCGCAGCCCTGTTGTTGTTCTTTCTGTGGCTGGAGCCGGCCGCCGAAACCTGGCTGAAAGCCAAAGGTCTGATCTGGCAACTGGGTTTAGCCCTGGTCTTCCCTACCCTGTTTGCTCTCCTTTTTCCCACCGATGAAGGGATTACGGTCAGCGCCGTGATGCTGGGTCTGGCTGTCGGCCTGGTGCTGGAACGACACTGGCTCGGCTTCGAGGTGGACGGCCCCCCGGCGCTTGCGGGCGCTGCGTTTCGCCCTGGGCATCGGGGTGATGATCGGCTTGTGGTTAGGGCTGCGCCTGGCCTTTGCCGGCTGGGAGCCGGAAAACCTCTTTCGCTTCTTTTCGTTACGGTTTGATGGGCTTGTGGGGCGCACTCGCGCGCCGTGGTTGTTTGTGCGGTTGAACTGGGCCGAGACAGGCTCGGCCAAAAAGGTAACTTAAACGCTTGTATTTAGCAAAACAAATCGTACTTCAGGTCATTTCGAGGCCGTAGGCCGAGAAATCCTTACAGCGCACCATAGGCATCAGAGATTTCTCCCTTCGGTCGAAATGACATACCTGAGCAGTTACCAGTTCTGAATGACCTTACAACAACCCCAACTCCCTGGCCCTGGCGATGGCCTGAGTCCGGCTGCGCACGTCGAGTTTGCCGTAGATGTTGTTGAGATGCCATTTGACTGTCCCCACCGTCACCACCAGTTTTTCGGCGATCTCACTGTTGGACAGCCCGGCGCTAATCAGCCCCAGCAGTTCCAATTCGCGCTCGCTTAAAGACTCAATTAAGGAAGGATGAAGGATAAAGGATGAAGGATGAACGGATTTTTCTTCATCTTTTTTGTGGACCAATAGCAACTTCTCTACATATCCCTTCCGCTTTCCGCCTTCCGCCTTCATCCTTTCCAGGAGTTCCCCCACTGGCTCACCTTCATCCACAAAGGTGCGGCAGTAGCCTTCGGGTTCGGCCAAAACGAGGGCTTGCTCCAAAAGGGCCAGGGCTTGAACGGGAGCGCCGGAAACATCGTGACTTACAGCCAGCAAGATCAGAGTTTCAATGACTCGTCCGGTGCGCCCGCCGCTTTCAGCCGCCCGGCGGATGCGCTCCAACAACTCTATCGCTTCACTCCCTTTATTTTGGGCCAGCAGCAGCCGGGCCAGGGTCAAGTATTCAACTTCGGCCAGATAGCTCACCTCGTTTGCAGAGGCCAGGCCCGAAACCTGCGCCCACCGCAGCGCCGCCTCGACCTGTCCCTCGGACAGCCACACCCTGGCTTGAAAAGTCGTGGCCTGAGCCGTCCAATAGCGGCTGTTGTAACGCCGGGCTAACTGTTCGGCCTGTTGAGCTGCCTCCAACGCGCCGGCAGAGTCGGCCTGGGCTAGTTTGATTCGGGCCAGGGTCAGATAACCAAGAGCAGTGATAGCCAGTTCTGCGCCTTGCTCACCCCGCCTGATCCCTGTCTCAACCTGGTCAGCCGCTGCCGCCAAATCATTCTGTTCATACAGCAGACTGCCCAGGCACACATAAGCGCCGCCTGCGGCAGACAGGTTATCGCTGTTTCCTTCAGTCAGAGGCGACGCGGCCAGTTCAAGCGCATGGCGGCACAAAGCCTCGGCCTGGCGCAGATGGCCCTGTTCTATTTCCAGTTGAGCCAGATTCCACAGGGCGGTCAGCGCTACGTGCAGGTTACCGCCGGCCTGGCTGATGGTGCTCGCCTGGGTCAGGGCTTGGCCGGCCAGCGATAACTGGCCGGTCCAACTATAGGCGACGCCCAGGCTGAGCGCTACCGCCCCGCGCAGAAACGAGTTATCCGCCGGCAGCAGGTCAAACGCCTGACGGTACAGGGCAATCGCCTGGGGCATATCGCGCCGGAAATAAGCCACGCTGCCCCGAATGGCCGCGATTTCACCAGGCTGACCCTCACCGCCTTGCAGATAGGTCTCGACGGCATCCAATTGGCCGGTCAAGGCCGAAGCCCAGGCTTGAAAGAGAGACAATTGCGCCTGCGAGCGAACGAGTTCGGCGGGCAGGGCGGCCAGCCAACTGAGCAGAGTGGTCATTTCACTGCGGCTCAAGAGGCTGCGGGCGTGCTGCTCGATCAGGCGGGCGGCGCGGGCGCATCGGCAGCCGCCAGCGCATGGCCGACGGCCTCAACAAACAAGCCCTGCGCCTCAAACCACTCCGCCGCCCGGCGATGCAGTACCGCTACTCCAGTCTGGCCGACCCTCTTTTGCAGCAGAGTCCGCAGCAGCTCACCAAAAAGATGATGATAACGATACCAGCGGCGTTCGTCGTCGAGGGGGGTGATGAAGAGGTTGGCCTGCTCAAGATACTCTAAAATATCTTGAGCCGCAGCAGGGGAGCGGAGGAGCGGGGGGGCAGGGGTGAGTTCTCCTCTGCTCCGCTGCTCCCCTGCTCCCCTGCCCAACCACGGCGTCACCCAACGGCCCGCACAGGCGGTCGAGAATGGAGGTTTGCAGCAAAAAGTCCTGAATCGGCTCAGGCTGGCGCTGCAAGACTTCTTCGACCAGGTAATCGGCAATGTAGCGATGGCTGCCGCTAAAGCCGGTCAGAAAGCCGGCAATATCCGGCGGGGCGAGACCCTGAAGCGACAGGGCAGCCAACTGCAAGCCGGCAATCCAGCCTTCGGTGCGAGCTTCCAGGGTTTCGACATCGGCAGCGTCGAGATTTAAACCCATGACCCGGTTGAGAAATTCGGCGGCTTCGGCAGAGGTGAAACGCAAATCAGCGGCCTGAAGCTCCAATAATTGACCCCTGGCTCGCAGATGTCCCAGCGACAAGGGCGGAGTGGTCCGGCTGAGGAGGGTCAGGTGAAGCTGGCCGGGCAGGTGGTCGAGCAAAAACATCAGGCCGTGATGGATGGCTTCCGTCTCGATCAG
>JAAUSP010000694.1 GCA_012032575.1 Anaerolineales bacterium
TGCCAGTTAGCCATGTCGGGACAGTCCCAGGTGAGGACGAGGGCGGCCCAACGTTGAGCGCGGATATCTTTGATGTCGGAAAAAGTGTTCATATTTTGTTTATGACAAATTGTAACTACTCAGGCATGTCATTTCGACCGAAGGGAGAAATCTTTGGTGCGCTGTAGGGACGCTTCGCGTCGGCCTACGGTCTCGAAATGACATGAGGGCTGATCTGTTACGACAAATGGAAGGCCAGCCCGGCTTCTTTGGCTTTGACGGTTCGCAGCAAAAATTCGTTAACCGGGGTCGGAACGCCCAGCCGTTTGCCAAAGCGCACCACCGCCCCGGAGATGGCCTCGATTTCGGTTGGCGCAGATCGGCTGACATCTTGCAGCATGGAAGAACGATTGCTGGCTGTGGCCTTAGATACCTCAGCGGTACGGCGGGCGGCATCATCGTAGGGCAGACGAATGCCCTGGGCCGCCGCAACCTGGGCCACTTCGCTGGCGGCTGCCGCCATCATTGACTCAATTGTTCATCCTCGGCTAAAGCGCCGTTGGGAATTTCCAGCAGCGCCGTCAGCGGGTTGATCCCGGCGTTGATGGCTAACTTGCCCCACACCAGGCTATCGGCATTGTCCACCAGCGATGTTTCCAGCCCCGCCTTGTTGAACAGCGCGGCAATTTTAGCCAGCCGCATGGTTTGACCAGGCATGTCGGCCAGATAGGTTGGCCCGTGGCCCGGCGTGATACAACCGGCCCGGCGCGAGCACCGTCGCTCCCTGAGCGGTAATCCCTAACCCGGCCCGCTTTGAGCCAACGGCTTCGGCCAGGATTTCCCGGTTGCCCAACCCATTTTGCAGCGTGATTGCCAGACCGTCGGGCTTTAAAACCTGGGCGGCTTGTTGGGCAGCTCGTTCGGTTTGATAACTTTTGACCAGGATCAGAGCCAGATCAGCCGGCGGAAGGTCGGCCAGATGGTTAGTAATCTGTATCCGGTGGCGCGTTTGGGAACCGTCGGGATACGAAGTTGTCAGACCCTTACAGCGAAGGGTCTCGATCTGTTCGGCCCAGTTGCCGAAGAGAGTCACATGGGCCAATTTGCTCAAGCGGCTCCCGAACAGGGACCCCATCGCCCCAACACCAAAAATAACAAGATTGAGTTTGGATTTGGTTGTCACCGTTGACCTCCAGAGAGAAATAGTTGCATTTCGGTTTCATCAATAGTAAAAGTGTGGGCCGGGGTGGGAAATTCTCTGGCTTCCACCTCCCGCCGATAGGTTTGCAGCGCCTCCAGAACCGGCTGGCGCAGGTCGGCGTAGCGTTTGACAAATTTGGGGGTGAAGCGGTCAAACAGCCCCAAAACGTCGTGAAAAACCAAAACTTGCCCATCACAATCGGGGCCGGCCCCAATGCCGACGGTCGGGATGGTCAGTTTTTGGCTAACCACCTGGGCTACCGCTGCCGGGATGGCTTCGAGGACGATGGCGAAGCAGCCGGCTTCTTCCAGCAGCAGTGCGTCTTCCAGCAAGCGCCGGGCCGCGGCAGCCGATTTGCCCTGCACCTTGAAACCACCAAGTTTGGTGGCGCTTTGCGGGGTCAGGCCAATGTGGCCCATTACCGGGATGCCGGCGGCAACAATCGCCCGAACGGTGTCAGCCACCTCGCGCCCGCCTTCCAGCTTAATCGAGTCCATGTTGCCCTCTTTCAAAAAACGTCCGGCATTGCGAACCGCTTCGCCGCGGTCTACCTGATAGGACATAAAAGGCATATCGCCGACGGTGAAGGCCCGTTTGGTTCCCCGCGCAACGGCTTTGCAGTGGTGCAGCATCTCATCAACCGTGACTGCAACTGTGTTGGGATGGCCCAGCACGGTCATCGCCAGAGAGTCGCCCACCAGGATCATATCAATTCCAGCCTCATCTGCCAGCAGCGCCCCCGGATAATCGTAGGCGGTGAGCATGGTGATGGGCTGGCCCTCTTCCTTTTTGTGTTGAAGGTCAAGGATTGAAACTTTTTGGGATATAGCCATTTGTCTCCTCGTCGGTTAAAATAAAAAGCCTTGCGACGGAAGTCGCAAGGCTCATGACCTAAGAGGGGGTTTGAGTTAAACGTTGCACTTTCAACGTTTAATCAATCCTTCAGGTTGTGTTGAGCGCCGTCTCGGCCCACGCAGGGGTCCAAGCGACTTCACACCGTATGGAAGGCTATAAAATAATAAGGTTTAATGTTCACTGCCGGGCGATGCCGGTCAATGACTTTTAAAGTATACCATGTCAGTCCCAAATTGGCGAATTACGGCTCTATCCCATTAGGCTCAAAGCGGGTCGCAGACCCCCTCCGAGCAGTCAACTGCGTAAGTCCTTATTGGGTCAGGCTTCGCTGCCTGCTTTTTGGTGAATCGTGGCCGACTCCTCGGCCTGATCGGTCAGCATTTTGTTGAGGGCGCTCATATAGGCACGGGCGCTGGCAACGATGATGTCGGTGCTGGCCCCGTGGCCGCTGTAGGTGCGGACGGTCTGCGCGCCGGTTTGGGGGTTGGTCACATAGCCGTGTCCGTTTTCCGGCTGGATGCGAATGGTCACTTCGCCCAGGGCATCAATCCCCTCGGTAACAGCCTGGATTGAAAATTCGGTCAAAATATTGGCCTCTTCGACAATGCGGTTGATGGCTTTATACACCGCGTCAACCGGACCGGTGCCGATGGCGGCGTCAATCAACACCGCTCCATTAGGGTCGGTCAGGCTGACCGTAGCCGTCGAATTCATCCGGTCGCCGCAGGAAACCTGGATGTAGTTCAGTTTCCAGATTTCGCGGGGCTGGTAAAATTCGTCGGTAATGATGGCCTCAATATCGGCGTCGGTGACGACTTTCTTTTTGTCGGCAATGCGTTTGAAGCGGTCAAACGCTTTCTTCAAATCGTCTTCGCTCAGGTTATCGTAACCCATCTCTTCCAGCCGGGTGCGGAAGGCGTGCCGCCCGGAGTGTTTGCCCAACACCAGGGCGCTGGCGCTCAGGCCCACCGTTTCGGGCCGCATAATTTCGTAGGTGGTGTGGTGTTTGAGCATGCCGTCCTGGTGAATGCCGGCTTCGTGGGCAAAGGCATTGGCCCCCACAATGGCTTATTGGCTGATGGGCATGCCGGTGTAGGCGCTGACCATGCGGCTGGTGCGGATAATCTGGGTGGTATCAACATTGACTTCGACCGGGAAGTTTTGCGGGCGGGTGTGGACGGCCATAATCACTTCTTCCAGGCTGGTGTTGCCGGCCCGCTCGCCGATGCCGTTGATGGTAACTTCGACCTGGCGCGCGCCGTTTGCACCCCGGCCAGGGTGTTGGCCGTGGCCAGCCCCAAATCGTTGTGGCAGTGGGTGGACCAGATAACTTTATCCGCGCCGGGTGTATTTTCAATCAGGTATTTGATCAGCCAGCCAAACTCTTCGGGGGTGGTATAGCCGACAGTATCGGGGATGTTGAGGGTGGTTGCGCCGGCTTTAATGGCTTCGCCCAGGACAACGGTTAAAAAGGCCGGGTCGCTGCGCCCGGCATCTTCGGGTGAAAATTCAATATCATTGCACAGGCTTTTGGCATAACTCACGGCTTTGATGACCTGGTCAATGCACTCTTCGCGGTCAATTTTTAGCTTGTGTTTTAGGTGAATATCGCTGGTGGCCAGGAAGGTGTGAATGCGATGGCGGGGGGCGGACTTGACGGCCTGGAAGGCCCGGTCAATATCCGGCTGGTTGGCCCGCGCTAACCCGGCGATGACCATCGGCTGGCCATCTTTGCGACCTTCGGTCAGTGGGCCAACTTCCTCAGCGATGCGGCGGACGGCTTCAAAGTCGCCGGGGGAGGCGATAGGGAAGCCGGCCTCACAAATATCAACCCCCCAGCCGGGAGAGCTGCCGGGCAATTTCCAGTTTTTCTTCAATGTTCAGGGTTGCGCCGGGCGACTGCTCGCCATCACGCAGGGTAG
>JAAUSP010000046.1 GCA_012032575.1 Anaerolineales bacterium
CCAGAGGGCGAGGGGAGCCAGTCAAGAATTCCCCTCTCCCTTTGGGAGAGGGTTAGGGTGAGGGCAGTTTTCATGCATCGCGTCGGTAGCGTGCTCTAGGCTCGTAAACACTCCTTACTTTCCCTGAAACAATTCCAATAAACTCAATATTACAATCAGTAACAACAAGGCTCCAAAAGCCCCTTGCGGCTGCCAGCGTTCGCGGGCGAACCAGCGGCCTCGGCCCGGCCCGCGCCGGTCGAGGAGAGGCAGCGCGGCCAAGAGAGCCAATCCGGCCAGGGGAATGATCCAGCCGGCCCATAACGGTGGGACATAACGCAATAACCACTGAATCGCCAAAAAGAACCAGGGAGCTTGTACAATTTGGCCGCCCACTTGATTCAGGTTGGCTGGTGGGCCGAGATCGGGTGGGGCGAAAATGGACAATAGTATCAGGCTGGCGGTCAAAACCAGGGCGGTGATCAGTTCACGGAAAAGGATCATCTCGCGGGAGACAAAGCGGCGCGGCTGGCTGGCCGTCCAGTCGGGGCGGGAGAGGCCACCATCTACCCGGACGCGCCAGAGGTGGTAGCCGATGCCGCCCAGACCCAGCAAGGTCAGCACAAAAACGTGCCAGGTATAAAAACGCAGAATCGCAGCCGTGCCCAAGGTCTGGTCGCCGACCAAAATAAGATAGAGGGTGGAGCCGACTCCCGGCAGTTCCTTGAGGAGATTGGTTCCCACCAGCAGTGCCCAAATACTGCTGGCGTCGAAGCGCAGCACGTAGCCGCTGAAGTTCCAGACCAGCGTCACGAGCAGCAATCCCAGTCCGATAAACCAGTTGACATCACGCGGGGGGCGATAACCGCCGGTGAAGACGATCCGAGCGGTATGCAGGATGATCGCCACCACCATCACCTGGGCGGCCCAGTAGTGCAGCGCCCGGACCAGACGGCCGGAGGCTACCACGCTGTCAATCAGCACCAGCGACGGATACGCGCCGGTCAGGGTGGGTTCGTAGTAAAACATCAGCAGCGCGCCGGTGAGGGTCGTGATAACCGCAGCCATCACGGCGATGCCGCCCATCCCCAGAGTGTAGCTCAACCCGGCGCTGTGAGCCGGATTCTGCGCCGGCAGCAAGTTATAAATTAGACTTTTGTTCTTGCGCCACAGCCGCAAATGGCGAGGAAGAATTGGAATAGTGACAACCCCTTCGGTAAGTAGACGGTAGTCGGTAGACGGTAGTCGGGGGGAAGAGTTTTTCTTCCCCGTCTACTGTCTACTGTCTACCGTCTACCTGAATCAACAGCCGCCCTCGGGATCGGCCCCGGCTTGCAGCCAGTTGTAGAGGCGTTGGAAGAGGGAGTCGTCCATCTGTTCGGGGGTGTGTTCGGGAATGGTAGCGGCGGTCTGACGCATTTTAGCCCGTTCCATTTCAAAAGGAAAACTGACACCCGCCAGGGTGGGGCCATTGGGACTGCCCTGGGCAAATGCGCCGTGACAGGAGTCACATTGGCCCTCGGTCCAAACCTTCATGCCTAATATCTGACCGGACGGCAGGGCCGGGGTTGGGGCCGCCGCCACAACCTCGCTCGACTTCAGGCTGGTTAACCAACCGTAGATGTTATAAGCATCCTGGGTGGGCAGCTCGGTTTCGTTGAAGGCCGGTTTGGGGGGGATGGCGGTCCGTACCTTATGCAGAAATTGGTCAAAGGTCAGACTGGTTTGGGCCAGCTTGGGACCAATGCCGCCCTCGCCGTGAGAATTGTGGCAGGTGACACACTGCTTATCCAGAAAAACCTGTTGGCCGCGTCCCATATCTGCCTGGGCCGGAACAAAGTTGGCGGTGGCTGTGCCGGTGGGGGCGGGCGGGGCCGCCACTTTGGTCGGCATGGGGGGCGGAGCACCACAACCGATGACGGTCGCGGCCAGAATCAAGATTCCCGCGAGCCGGCTAACCTGGGTGATGATGTTCATAGGGTATCATCCCTCTTGTCTTGTTCTTCCAATTCTTGCAGCCACAGGGGGTGTTCGACCTGGGCGTAAAGTTTACTGATGCGTCCGGTGATCATATTATTGAGTGCGCCGTAAACAAAGGTGAAGTAAACGTGGCCAAATAACAGCACGGTCAAAATTGCCATCGAAACATCATGGGCCACCAGCGCTCCGGTAAAAAGTTCGGGCGACAGGTTACTTCTGCCGATCCATAACATCACCCCGGACAGGGCGACCAGATTGTAAAAGATAATCGTGGTAGCATGGTGGATACGCTGCCCGGCGTTGATCTCGCCCTGTGGAGGCAGGCCCCCGGCTTTACCAAAGAAGTAAAGCGGCATTTTTAACAGCCAGATGAGGTCATCTTTGTTGTAGGTAAATGACGCTTTGAGCAGATGCAAAAACCGGTCCCGGCTGGTCATAAAGTAGAAAATGGGGCCAAGAAACAGGACAACGGCGAAGATGCGATGCAGAACTCGTGAAAGCTGACCGGCAAACATGCCCAGCGGTGAGAAAAACAGAAACAGGCCGGTAATCAACAGGATCAGAAACGCCAGCGCATTGATGGCGTGCCCCAACCGTTGCACAAATCTGTAACGCACAATCACGTCAGTTTTTGGGGCTGCCGGTTGTTCAGACGCAGCAGGGGCCGTCTCCTCATTTTCCAGCGCTTCGGCTACCTCGGCAAAGTGTTCCTGGGCGTTGCGATGGGCCAGCCGATAGGCCGCCCCGGTTACGACCACTGCTGCGCCTAACATGCCCATCATGGCCGGCTGCTCCAGCTTTTGCCAGGTTTGGATCAGGGGGGGGACAGATTCGTGGACCGGCAGCGGAAATTCTTTGTCGGGGGCCGGTTTTGCCCGGTTGATGTAGTAGATGTTCGGCCCGGTTCCTGTTTCCGGGTGGAACGGCGTGGCTTCGTATTGAGCCAGCAGTTTTGACACGTCGCTCGCCGGGTCGTTGAGATCGCCAAAGTGACGCGACCCGCCCACGCATGTTTCCACGCAGGCCGGCGGCAAACCGGCATCCAGCCGGTGGACACAGAAGGTGCATTTATCCACCACGCCGCGTGTTTTGTCCACATAACGAGCCTCGTAAGGGCAGGCGGCCATACAGTACTGGCAGTTGATGCACTTGTCGTAATCAACCAAAACCAGCCCATCATCACGCTGATAGCTGGCCCCGGTCGGACAAACCAGCACGCAGGGCGCATTATCACAGTGATGACAGTTTTCCGGCATAAAGCTGATGCTCAGGTTCGGAAAAGTTCCACTTTCGTGTTGTTTAATCCAGTTGCGATGCATCCCTAGCGGCACGTCGTTTTCCAGGGAGCAGGAAATCATGCAGGCTTCGCAGTTGATGCAGCGATCCGGCTCCATGACAAAAACCCAGCGAGGTTTGGGGGCGGTGGAATTATTATTGCTCATAAATTATCTCCAGCTTGAATGGCGAATGAGAGAATGGCGAATGAAGATTCGCCCTTCACCATTCGCCATTCGCTTATGCTTTCTCGACCTTCACAGTGGTCTGTGACAACGCCTGCGAGCCGCTGACCGGGTCAGTAAAGGTCAGGTGCAAATCACTGTCGCTGGCCCCCTGACCGTAGGCCGTCTTCAACCCCTTGCTGACGTGGCCGAAACCGGGGGTCATATAAACGCAGTCGGGCCGGATTTTTTCGGTCACATGGGCCACTGTTTTGACCGTCCCCCGGCGCTTTCAACCCAGATTTCGTCACCGTCGGCAATGCCCCGTTCCGCCGCCGGTTGGGGGTTGATCCACAGCGGATTGGTCGGGACGCGCTCGTGCAGCAGCTTGTTGTTGTGGGTGGCAAACTGGGTGTGCTGGGCCACTTTGCCGGTCAGTAAAAAGAAGGTTCCCGGCTCGTTGGTGAGCGGTTCTTCCCAAACCGGCACAGCCGCAAAGCCAGAGTTAGCCAGGGTACTGGACGCCAGCTCCATTTTACCGCTGGGGGTGTTGAAGGTTGGTTCCTTTTCTGTCTCACCTTCTTCAGCCGATGGACGGTAATAGCCCTTCTCTTTCAATTCTTCCAAAGTGATGCCGAGCGGCGCAACTTGCTGGCGCAGGTAATCTTCTTCATCCTTGTACTGGAAGTAGTCGCCCAGTCCCAGCCGGGTGCCCAATTCTTTGTAGATCCATAGGGCCGATTTGCTTTCGCCCACCGGCTCGACCACTGGCTGGCGCAGGAAAACTGTGCCGTCTACCACGGCCAGCGGGTCATACCGTTCCAGGTAGCTGGCTTCCGGCAGAACCACATCGCTGAACCAGGCGGTGTCGTTCATGGCGATATCAATGGTGACAATGAAATCCAGCTTACCGAAGGCTTCGATGGTTTTGCGGCGCTCCGGCAGGGAGTTGACCGGGTTTTGCCGGGCGATGAACCAGCCGTGGGCCTGGTAGGGTTGGCCGGTCAGAATGTTGTCGCGAATTTCCTGAAAGACGCCCAGCTTGAGCGGCACCAGGGGGTACTTCCAGGGTACACCATCCAGCCGCAGGGCGCTGACGCGGGATAGGGCGGCTGCGGAATCGAGCCAAGTGTAACCCCGCCTTCCTCTCCGGCGGCAGGCTGCAAACTGCCCGGCCTGGCCCAACTGCCGACCAGCCCATTCAGCACGGCGATGGCCCGCTCGGTCTGGAAGGAGTTGATAAAGTTGCTGGTCCGCCAGTTGGGGTGAGCAAATGCCTGTGGCGCGGCCTGGGCAAATTCACGGGCGATGCGCCGGATGGTCTCCGCCGAAATCTCGCATTTGCTGGCGGCCCATTCGGGGGTGTAGCCTTTGGTGGCTTCTTTGACTTCATCAAAACCGACAGTGTATTTGTCCACAAATTCTTTGTCGTACAAGCCCTCGGCAATAATGGTCTGGATCAGGGCCAGATGAAAGGCCAGGTCGGTCCCCGGTTTGACCGGCAGCCATTCAGTCGCTTTGGCGGCAGTGGTGGTAAAGCGCGGGTCAAGCACAACCACTTTGGCCCCCCGGCTTAGCGCCGCCACCAAATCCTGGGCCTCGGAATTGGAGATGGCGTCGAGCATGTTGCGGCCGGTGTAAATGATGTACTGCGCCTGGCTGTAATCGCGGCCCGGCTCTTCCAGGCCAAAGGTGAGCAGGTTTGCCAAAATCATGGCATTGAAACAGAGCGAGCGCTGCGTGCCGTAGTTGGGCGAGCCGTAGGCTTTGAGCAGGTTTTCAAACTGGACCTGCACCAGGTTGTGGGTCGAGCTGAAGATCATCGCTTCGGGGCCGTAACGCTCTTTGATTTCGAGCATGCGGGCGGCCACATAATCGAGCGCTTCCTCCCAACTGGCCCTGGCCCACTTGCCTTCGCCGCGTCCACCTTTGCGAATGAGCGGGTATTGCAGCCGGTCAGGGTCGTACAAAGTAGCAATGCCGGCCTGTCCACGCGGACAGAGCATGCCCCGCGAATGAGGATGAAAGCTGTTGCCTTCCAGCTTGTATGCCCGGCCATCCTTAACCTTGGCCCGCACCCCACAGCGCCAGACGCACTGCTCGCACAGGGTGAAGACTTCGCGGTCGAATTGGGTCGGCGGGTAGTAGTGGGTTTGGGGGATGGCGGGGGCGGTGTTATCAGCGGGTAATATATTGACGAAGTCCAGCCCGCCCATAGCGGCTGTTCCGGCCATTACCCCTGCCCCCAACTCCAGAAATTGGCGGCGGGAGAGGGGTTGGAGAGGTTTTCGCTTGCTTGTCATAGATTGACTCCGGTGGAGAGATGGGAGATTAGAGATTGGAGATTCGCAATCCTTAATCTCCAATCTCTAATCTCCTGCTTTTCTAAGCTTTGACGTTGTCCGGCCGCGGCTCGCCCTTTTTGGCTAAAATATAGAACAGATAGCCAGAGAACAGAGCCAGAAAAGCGATCAATAACCAGTGATTGACGTTGAACAGATCGGGCATGTAAGTAGCCCCATAGTTGGCGATACCAGAAATCACCGGAAAAACATCGGCGTAGGTCATACCAAACAGGATGGCTCCAACCAGAAAGCCCAGGATTCCAGGGATCAAATAATCAAGATTACCCCGACCAAGACCGGCCAGGCAAGTGCCCGGTCAGAAACCGGCCAGGGCCATGCCGGCCCCAAACACCAGCGCACCGATAAAGTTGCCGACCAGATAAGTTGGGGTGCTGCCGGTCAGGTTTGCCAGGCCCAAATCGTATATAAGGTAAATACCTACCGACCCTATCACAATGGCCGTGAGCATAAATTTGAGCACGCTCAGATCGGTAAAGCGGTAGACGTTGACAATTTTGCTGTAGCGGGTAAAACCCACCTTTTGCAAAATAAAGCCAAAAAAGATGCCGACAATCAGGGCTGCACTAAAACTCATGGGTTAATACCTCTTTCCGTATAAAATTTTGGCGACGATGATGCCGGAGATAAACATCCCGGCCATAAAGACAAAGGCCGCCGGGGCTAACTGCACCCCCCCGGAGATAGCCAGGCCGCTGGTACACCCTCCGGCGATACCGGCTCCGTATTCCAACAGGATCGCTCCGAAGAAGAGGGCCAGCCAGCGTTTCCAATGGGCCGAACCAAATACCTGCACCCACTGTTCATCGGAAATCCAGCGCAATTTGAAATCGCCGGAGGTGATGGCAGCGATAAATGCTCCGATAATGACCCCACCCCCCATAATTACCCCCCAGGTGATGCCGGGGGTCATCACAAAGCGCCAGTAGGTATTTTCGGCCACGGCGGGCGCAACCACCTGCATGATCGAGCCGGCCAGGTTTTCAAACGCGCCGGACGCCCCAAAGAGCAGGCCGGTGAAGAGCAGGGTAAAAATCGCTAACAGTCCCAACATCGCCCCGGTCAGGTAGGGCGACCATTCGACCTGGCGAAACCAGGTAACAAAACTATTGGTAGGCATAGATTACTCCTAAAAGATAGAGATTGGAGATTAGAGATTGGATTTAACCATCAAATCCCCGCTTAACTTTTATCCTTTGTGGTGGACCTGATAGCTGCTAGAATTTCACTGCTCCGTTTGGGGTTGGCCAGCAAAGCATCCAGGGCTGCCAGTTTTTCAGGTGGTAATTTTAGCAGCCGGGGTAACAACCTTTGGAGCTCCGGTTTTTGAGCCAACAGCGCTTCCACCTGGCCTGGATCAATCTCGCTCAAGCCGCCGTCGCTGCGAGCCATAGCCGCCGCCATAGCCTGGGGAACAGGACTGATATTATGGTTGATCCAATCGGCTGCCTTCTGACCCCAATTTTCCCAACTCCAGGCGGTCACAAAAAAGGCGGCTACGACTCCAACAATCATTAAAACCAGAATGATGTTGCCCCAATTTGAAATCAATGGGGGCGGCGTGGTCGCTTCGGCGTAGAGCAGATTGAAATCAATCTCCTCATCACCCAGGGGAGCGCTGACGGCCGTAGGTCCGGTGGTGCAACTGTCGTCACCGCCGGGAGCGCTGTCAGCCGGTGGTTGTGTGCCGCCCCCGCCGCCCGACATCAAATCAACGCCGAGGGTCGAAGCATAGGTTTGGGCCAGGGGATTGAAGTCGTCGGGGTGACAGCCCTGGCAACTGGCTTTGACATCGCCCAGCGGTGCAACCATCCCCACGTGAGCTTCGTCCTGAGCCGCCGCCTGGACATTACCGGCGTGGCAAAATTCGCAGAAGTCGCCAAAAGCGTGGGCTTTGTGCCAGTCACCGTTATTGGCAACCGAACCTTTGCCCTGGGTTTCATGGCAGTTCTTGCAGGATGAGGCCGATGTGCCGCACTGGGCCGCAGCCGGTTGAGCGGAGACAAGCATCATCGCCCCGAAGAGCAGGGTTAAGGCTGCGATCAGGGTAGCAAAGAACCACTTGTCATTGTGATTCATATAGATTTTTCTCCTGTGGTAAAACCTGGTCAAGAGCCGGCAAGGGGAGCCGGCAGGTGGCCGGCAGGTTAAAGGGCGCTAAGTTTAGCGATAGTATCCAGACGATTCAATAACAAACACCTCTCGTTGATAATATGAGCCAGAATATCGGCCATCCGTTGGATGGTCAGTAAAACCTGCTTCTCTTGGGCCGGAGTCAGGCTAATGACCGAGCCGAGTACCTGGCTTAATTTGTCAGGCGTAAGCTGAAGCGATTGGGCCAGTTCGGCGATGGCAGCAGGGGCGGGAGGCCAATTTTGAGGAGCGACGCCAAAAGCAATCACCATACCTTTTAGTTCGTTGCTCAGGCGAACCAGAGCGCGGGCGCACAGAATACCTCCCCAACCCGGTACAAAGCGGGGTTCCAGGGCCGGAATTTGGCCCATGTCTTGCCATTTTTCCTGGCATAATTGGTGCCCGCACTTTGTTTCGGTCAGCAGATTGTAGACCGGACTGGCATTACTGACCTGGGTAATCGGCTGCCCGGCTAAATCGGTGATGACCAGCATCACCCCCAACATCTCGGCAAAAGCATCCTGGATCAATTGGACACATTCAAGCGGAAGCACGGCGGCTAATTGCGCGTTGGACCGCACGTTTTCAACGGGTAGGGCTGAGCCGGACACACCATCACGGTTTTGAAGCCACTGGTCAATCCGGTCGCTGGGAAAACGCCACTGCTTACCCACTTTGAACCCCGGCAACTGTCCGGCTTCCGCCATGCGATAAATGGTGGAGCGATCCACCTGGAGTAATCCCTGCATTTCTTTGGCCGTCAACATTTCAGTCATGATCTAGCCCCCCTCTCACCCTGTTGTGAAAAAATTCACTTGGCTTTTATTATACCTTATAATTGCTTGTCTCAATAGTGACACTTGTCATTATTTGACGTGATAGATGTCACCGTCTGCATTAGATGCACGAAATGCATACAATGCATATTATGCATAAAAAATTACAACCATCTCATATTTTGATGACACTTGTCACTATCAATTTGAACCGGCAGCATCCATAATAGAACTAATTACATTTTTCACAATCAGTAAAGGAAAATCTCTCTATGGGTACTGTAACCGTCAAATGGATTGAATCTACTTTTATGACCGGGACCGATTCTAATGGGCGTCCGCTGAGTATCGGCTGGTCGCGTAAACGCGAGCCGGAATGGACGGGGGTGAAGCCTTCTGACCTGCTGCTGCTGGCCGCCGCATCCTGTTCCACTTATGATGTGATTGATATTCTGACTAAACAACGCGAGCCGCTGGAGGATTTGGAAGTCATTTGCTCGGGCGAACAAATGGCGGAGGCGCCCTACGCCTTCACCTGCATTCATCTGCACTACAAGGTTAAAGGCGCAGTCAATCCCAACAAGTTGGCTCGCGCCATTCAACTTTCGGAGGAGAAATATTGCTCGGTCATTAACACCCTCAAACCGACGGTGAAAATGACCAGCAGTTCTGAAATTGTTGAGTAAACGTGAGATGCATCCATGTCAACGTTTGAATTATTTTAGAGTAGGGTAAATTTGGTATTTTAGAGTGACAGAAATTCGTAACTGATCGGGGACCCTTGCTTCATCTTGATTATATCATTGCTTCATTACACTTCAATAACTAACTAGATTTGTTGCATTTTTCATCTGACACCTGAAATGGCAGCATAAATTGTTGCAATTTACATCTGACAATAGCTGGAATTGGCCTTTTGTGAGGGTTTTGAGTCAGCTACCCTTGTAAAGGCATAAGCCCCCCTGGTTGTCGCCTTGCCTTCGGTCCAGGTTATGGCGAATTCCGTTTTATCCAAAATGGCCTGAAGGCCGGCCAAATTATGCTCATATTCCATCTAATCCGCCAGCCATCGCCTGAGGACGTGGTCCTAACTGCAAAACCAGGTTGGGTTTCACTCGACCCAACCTACGAACTTCAATCCAGCAGCCCCCGCTTTCGCAATGCGGCTTGCAGCAGCGGCTCGATTTGGGGCCTGAAGGGTGGGCGTTGGCGTAACCGGCCCAGGCCACCTCGGTGTGAACATCGAGCGGGGCACGCAAAGGCTGGCCGGCCGGATCGGTGACGATGACGCCCAATTCGCGGGCGATCAGTTCGGTGCAGAGGTCGTAGGGATGGCAGCACAGGCCCAGGGCCAGACCGCGCCGGGCCAACAACGTTTCCATTAAAGGACGAAGATCGGCCACAAAACGATCATGGCCGGCCATTAGTTCGTAAAGCTGGCCGCCGCTGCAAATGTATTGATCTTCAAAGCAGTGGGCCTTGCCGGGCCGAACCGGACCGAGCGCGTCCCGGATGATTTCTTCGTCAATGGCCGCCAGTTCCTCGCGCGGGCCGGGGAAAAAGCGGGCCAGCATGGCGAAGCCGTGAGCAATGGTTGTGGCCCGTGAAGGCAATAAACGCAGCGACTGGCGCTCGCCGGTCAGGCGGTTGTGCCGCTCGGCCTGCGCCCCCTGCCCACGCCTGGCCCAAACCACATCGCTGAGATGCTGCTTGAGCAGCGGGATTTCGGTCTGCACCGCCAGTTCGATATCAGATAAACTGGTTTCCGGGCCGCGATTGGGAGCCACGCCGGTCAAAATCCAGGCGCTGCGCTTTTGATACATCAGACCACGCGTCCCATCAATCGGGTCCATGATAATCCGCCAGACGGCCTCGCTCTCGACTGTGCCATTGGGCAAAATGACTTGACCGCCGGGCAGCCCCTCGGCAATCAGCACCAGTGGGGTGGTGACGGCAATTTCCCGCTCGAAAAATTCCAGCAGCAGTTCCTCACTCACCCGGTCCACGGCAAAGATAGTGTCACCCTCGGTGTCCTGGACCACCTGGGCCATCTCTTCCAGGGCGCTTTGCTCGCAGGCCACCACCACTGCAGCGCGGATGCGCTCGTGCAGCACTCGAATCGGCGCTAACAGCGCCTCCAATTCAATCATTCAATTTCTCCTGATAATGGAATAAGGTTATTGCAGGGGTTCAATCCGCGCAAAATCAATCTTGCCAGTGCAGCGTTCCCGCTCGGTCAGACGCTCGGTGAAGGCCGCGACCAGGGCCAGCAGGCAGGACGGGCTGAGGTTGGGTTTTTGGTCTATGGGAGTGGTCAGGCGATTTTCAAAGGTGGGCGCGGGCGATGTCACAGCCATGCGTTTGCATCCGCGCCAGAACACGCTCGATGGTCAGCCCCGACCGGCTGAACAGGCGATTGATCAGGGCAATGAGTTGGGCTTTATCAGGGTGTAGGGTGGGCATGTCCGTTGAAAGTTGCGGAAACATCCGTCCCGCTGGCTCCTCTAGTATAAAATAGCGGCGATTTGCCGTCAAGTAATCGGCCAAATTTTTCGGCTTTTGAATAAGTTTTGTATCTGATCGCTCGCAGGAGGCGCGTCAATGACTGACCGGCTCAGACTGTTTTAGCGGCCCTTTTGCCCGGTTTTGGTCCTGGCCTTATGCCTGGCGGCCCTGACCTGGCTTGCCCTCATTGCCGGGCAGGTCGCTCCAGCCCAGGCCGCCGGAACCCTTCGCTATGTGGCCCCCAGCGGGACCAATAGCAACAACCTCTGTGCCAACAGCGCCCAGCGATGAAATTCGCGTGGCGGCAGAGACGTATACCGGCGTAACCGCCCGCGAGTGCTATACCCAGGTTGTTTTTATTGCCAAGTCAACTACAGTGCCAGGGGCGATGTTCCACCCAATTGGACCAAAATTACCAATCTCCAATCTCCTGACGTAGCAAGGTTATTTGTGAACGGGTTCTAATGAAGTGACGGTAGAGGGTTTGCGTTTTACCAGGGGTTGGCTTGAATCGAAAAAAATAGGCTCACCCTTGGGGTGAGCCAAACAGAGTTACTATCGAAAATTTGGAGAGTAGCGCCGGAGTTATCCCTCGGCCCCTTCAGCAAAGGGGTGGCGGGCGGTGGCTTCCTGGGCCAGCACTTCGTCTATGGTCGGCTTTCCGGTCATAGCGCGCATGATCCCTTCTTTGGTAGCCTGGTAGTTATAATCGTAAATCTTTTGGGTACTTTCCGCTTCCCAGTGAATAAAAACGCCGACGATGATACATAGGTCGTCAACTTGACCCATGGGAATAACCCCTTCTTTGACGGAGTCAACTACAGCGCGAGCCACGGCAGCCTGAGCCGGTCCGAACATTTGCACGGCTTGCTTGGCCCCTTTTATAGTCACTTTGTTGGTCATGATGGTGTCGGGTTTGGCCGGAAGATTGGGGGTGATTAATGACAATAATGAGGTGAATCCATCGGTTTGGTTAACCAAAGAAGCCGCAAAAGCCTGGCCAACCGGGCCATCCTTTGGACCTATCACAATGTCCACGTGAGCAACTTCATTGCCCTCACCAACGAGAGCTTCACCGACCATCATTGCTTTACTCATATACTATCTCCTTTTAGATAAATAAAAATTGGGTTTAAAATGCTTAAAGATAATACGCTACTTTTTTGATAAAATCAACCTATATTAGCAAAGTTTTAAGCTAATTTGCGCAATGATGGACGCTGAACGTTCTGATCTTTGGCTCCAACACAGAGCGTCAGAGTCAGTTTGACGTTTAAGATAAAGGTGGTTAGAATCAGTAAATCCAAATTTGAGGAGCCAGCATTATGTGTATCTGTGCCGCACCCACCACACCTTTAGAAGGTGTAACCGTTTATGGGCGAAGTCAGGCCGCCGACTATCAACAAGTGCGCCGATTTTTTGACGATCGCGGGGTTGTGTTTGACTATGCCGATGTCGAACGGGACCAGGCCAGTTTGCAGCGCATGCTCGAACTGTCGGGGCAGCAAAACAGCGTGGTTATCGAAATTGGCAAAAAGATTTTTATCGGCCTGAATCCCGCCGATCTCGAGTGTGTACTGCCTTAATCGGCAGCCCCCCTCAGATATTTTCGCTTCAGTTCGTCGGCCAGGCTGACATGGATATAATCCAGCACTGTGCCGCTAGCTTCTTTAAGCCGCATCGTTTCAACCAGGCCGGCATATTGACCTCCAGCCATGCCGTCGGCGATTAAAGCAGCCCCTTGAGCGGCCTCTTTGGCCACATGAGCAAGGCCCGAAATACGATGGACCGGGGCATAGCGGCTCAGGCGGTCGGCCAGTTCTTCGCGCACAGCCGGGATGCGGCACAACCGGCCTGAGAGAAGAATCTCCCGGACATTGGGCACAATAGCCATCTGAGCGGCCACACTTTTCTTGACTCCCTCAAACAAAGCCTCCCAGGCCGCGTGAGCCGCCGGAACAGTTTCTCTCAGCTCCAGGGCTGCTTCGGGTGAAAGGGCCGGTTGACCGGTCATGCTAGCCACTCCCCCGGAAAAAAGCACGGATTTGGGAAAAGTCCCCAGCAGATAGGCCAGTTCTCCGTCCATAGCCCCCAACGAATCAATAACCCGGCCCACCGCTCGAGCGCCCAGTCCATCCACCACCTGCCCGGCCTGGACGGTCATGACGGCCGTATAAGCGCCGCCCACCTCGACATAAATGAAGCTGGTGGCATTATAGGCAATATGATGACGCTGGGCCTGATCTATGATGCCCAGGGCCAGACAGCAAAGCTTGTCAGCCGTGCCCATATCAATTTTGTTGGCTTTGCGATGCACCGGCACGGTGGGCAGATGGATGACCCCCGGCATAAATACCACCGGCAGGCCGCTCGTTTTTAGCATAGAGACCATCTCGCTCATGCCGCCCAAGACCGACACCTGGCTGCGCTCCCGTTCATCGGCCAGGATAAATAGGAAAAGCTCCTGCTCGCCGAACGCCTCGATGTTGACCCACGGCAGGCCATAACCGGAAGGGCCAATGACCAGATCAAGGGGTTGGGCTGCCTTTAAAACGTCAACCAAAACCTGCGGGTTAGCCCCAATTTCGGCTGAGGGAATGGTTGTATCCAGAAATACCCGCCCATCCTCCAGCCCGCACAGATCAAAACTCACCGTGCCCGGATCAATCCCGATAACTTTTGACATAAGATCATCTCCTAAGAAAATAGTAGACAGGGGGTTGCTACTTGCTACTCTGCAACCTTGAGTTTGTCAATTAAATAGATGAGGGTTGCCGGCCCGCCATTTCGAGCAATATCCTGGCGACCCACTCGTCGAGTTGATTGACTTGCACTTTTTCTTGAGCGGCGGTGGTAATCTGTTGCGGCAAATTGGCCGTCAGTTCAGTCCAGAGAAGTCTGGCTCTATCTCTGGTTTCCTGTTTGCTGGCGGCATGCCGGAGCGAAAAGGTGAGCAGTTCCAGAGCTTGCTCGGTTCTGTCTTCCTCCATAAAAAGTTTAGCAAAATCGGTTAAAATATCCAAAACGATTGGCACGGCATGGATTTCCTGAGTAGATTTGAGGGCCTCGAAGAGATATTCTTTGGCTTTATTAAACTCCCCCAAGGCATAGGCTACACTCCCTAAAACGTGGAGGGATTGGGTGATCCCGCGTTGGTAGGTTAATTTCGTGGCAATGGTCAAACTGTCGGTTAACAGCCTCCGAGCCTCCACATGCTCGCCCAATAAATAGTCAGTATGCCCCAAATAATAGGAGGTCAAGGCGATTCCTAAGGAGTAATCCAGCTCTTTGCATGTCTGCAAAACCTCTTGGTGAAGTTGTTGGGCCTGACTGTACTCACCCAGATTCCGAGCCACCGTCCCCAATAGATTCAGGCAAAAGGCGATACCGCTGCGGTAGCCGAACTCTTTAAAAATAGCCAGACTCTCCTGAGCCATCGTTTTTGCCTGAGCATATTCGCCCAGGCTGATGGCGATCATGCTCAGGTATTCCAACGATAAAGCCTCTTCCCAGCGATCCCCAATCTCTCTGGCTATTGCCAGACCTTGCTCGCAGAACTGCCGGGCCTCTTGGTACTGTCCCAGGTTATGGGTGGCAATGCCCAGTAAGTTTAGCGAAAAAGCGACACCGCTGCGATAGCCGAACTCTCTAAAAATGATCAATCCTCGTTGGGCTATCGCTTTGGCATCATCATATTCGCCCAGGCTAATGGCAATCATACCCAGGTATTCCAGAATGAGCGCCTGTTTCCAGCGATCGCCCATCTTTCGGTGATGATCAGGCTTTCCTGGCAGAGTTGTTTCGCTTCGACATACTCACCCAAGGCCCAGGCGACTGCGGCCAGGTAATTGAGACTCAGCGGCGCATTCTGGCGCAGCACGGCATCCTGAAAAATAGCCAGACCTTCCTGCATAACGGCCCTGGCCTGGTCATACTGCCCCAGGCTGGCGCAGAAGACGCCCTGTCGAGCCAGCACA
Source organism: Anaerolineales bacterium (assembly GCA_012032575.1). The sequence goes on from JAAUSP010000046.1 coordinate 15,153, forward strand.
TGGCCCAACATTTTATCAATTTGCCGGTCGGAACCGGCCTTTTCCTTTGCTTTCCGCAATCGTGCCGCGGCGTGCCTGAAGACGGCTTCACCCTCCTGAAACCAACTTTGTACATTGTGGACCAGGAACAAACCCTCGCGATACTTTTCAAAATCCTCTTCTCGCCGGTTGGCGACAGCCCAATACCACCCGGCCCGCAGATTATCAATTTCCAGGTTGACGGCCCCCAGAGTTTCTTTTTGCTGCCCCTTTTTCAGATAAGCTTCCTGTTCCCGCAAAATTCGGCGTAATGACGACAGTGGCGATCCTTGACCTTCTTTTTCGCTTCGGGGTTCTCCGCCAACTTTTTAGCGCCATACTGGCGCAAAAGTTCATGGATTCAATAGTGATCGGTGTCCGTCCGGCGGAGCAGGGATTTGTCTACCAGCGCCGACAGCAGAAACGCCGAAGCGCCCACTACCTGCTCGGCCGATTTGCGGCTGAAACCGCCCCAGAATACCGACAACCGGCTGAAGACGTTTCGTTCTTCTTCCGAGAGAAGCCCCCAGGAATGTTCAAACACCGCCTGCAAGCTGTGATGCCGTTTGGGAATATTTTGCAGCGAAGTGGTCAGAAAATCGTAGTTTTTTCAATCTCCACCACAATTTCACGGCAAGAGAAGGTCCGAATCCAGGCTGCCGCTAACTCGATCCCCAGCGGCATCCCCTCGACCAGCCGGCAGATACGGACCACCGCCGGTTTATCCAGGTATCTGAGCCAAAAATCGGCCTGCACCTGCTGTGCCCGCTGGAGAAACAACTGGACGGCGCTGTAATTCTCCAGCAGAACCATGTCGTCGCCTTCGGGAAAGGTCAATCCTTGCAAATCTAAGATCCATTCCTCCTGCAAACTAAGCCGTTCACGCGATGTCACCAGCATTTTTAGGTGCGGCGCGCGTTGCAGAATCTCGACCAGCAAGCCGGCCCCTGAAATTAAGTGCTCAAAGTTGTCCAGCACCAGGAGCATTTCTTTATCGCTGAGATAATCAATGAGCTGTGTTTTTGGGTCTCCCCGGCCATAGAGCGGAAATTTGAGGGCGCTGGCTATCGTCGAGATGAGGAAATCGGGTGAACTGATGGAGGTTAAACCGACAAAGCAGACCCCCTGGCGAAACCCGTTTGCGGCAGCGGCGGATTGGAGGGCCAGTCGCGTTTTACCAATACCGCCCAGGCCAATAATCGTCAAAAGCCGGCAGGCTGGCTTGCCCAAATATTGCTCGATGAGGGTCAGTTCCTCTTCGCGGCCAATAAAAGAAGTAGATTGCGCGGGCAGATTATTGTAGAAGAACGAAGCTGGCGTAGAAACAGCGGAAGACAGATTTCCATTAGCTGTTGAGATTTGGGCTTCGTGCCTCAACTCACCTGACCGAATCCGTTCATAGAGTTGAACTGTTTCGCTGGCAGGCTCCACGCCCAATTCTTCCGTCAGGTAGAGGCGACAGGCTTCAAATTGAGCCAGGGACGCGCTGCGCTGTCCGCTCTGGGCCAACCAGACTATTTTTTGGCGATGCGCGTCTTCGTCGCCGGGGTCTATTTCCAGGAGGCGCGAAATGAATTGGAGCGCTTGTTCTGTTTCATTGGGCTGGGTGTAATGGGCGATGAGATCGCGTAAAACCTGGGTCACACGCTGACGCCAGTTTTCCTGTTCCAGCCTGAGCCACTGCTCAAATTCAGGGCAGTTATCCAGATACATCCCGGCCATGAAATCGCCCCGATAAAGCTCGGCGGCCATGGCCAGCGTACTCACTTCGCCTTTGCCGACCCAATCATTAAACCCCTTCAGGTCAAGGCTGGTTGAGGCCGTTGAGCAGAATCGGATGGCATGATGGTTGGCCTCGCAGCAGCCCGGCCAGAGATTTAAAAGGTTATGCAGGGCCTGACTCAGGTTGTTGCGGCTGCGGCTCTCTGGTTGATCCGGCCAGAAAAGTTCGGCCAGATAACTGCGTGAAATGGGGCGACCCTCGGCAGCCAGGTACCCCAAAAGCGCCAAAACTTTGCGTGACTTAAAACCGTGGATTGGTTCACCATCCCGGTACAGGGAGACCGGGCCTAACAATTGCAGCCGGAAAAGAGACGACATTGATTCTTTCCCCTTGCTCTTTAGCGAGTTTAAGCGTTTGGAAACAGTTAAGAAATAATTTGGAAAGGGTGAAGGTTTATAATTTGATAGTCAGGCACCACGACTAATAGGGGGTGATGTGCTTGCTCATCTGGCCTGTGCTGCTCGAAAAAGTAGAAAACTCTCACCCTACATGATAAACCAAAACAAGTCGAAGTTATAGTGATAGATGTCATTTTATCCACCGACAACCATCATATTTTGCCTGGGTGTTGTCCAGTTTTTGTAAGATTTAGAGTTACGCTGTTTTAAGGTGGTTTACAACTACAATTCAACTGTATAACTCATAATAGTCCAAGATTCGCCTGACAGCAAAAGGAGGTAAAGGATTCGATAAGTAATATTTCGACGCACCTTGTTCGTTAGTCAGTTGAGGTAAGTCACTTCAACACGTTCAATGATGAAGACTACGTTCAATGAAAGGAGAATTTAATTATGTCAAAAGCTATCCACGAGGCAATGGTCAACCAGGCTATGGCGGCGCTCAAGGCTGATGTGAACAATATTAAGGCTAAGCGCGGGACCCAATTCAAAATTGCGGATGCGCAGCCCTATGTGGACGCCGTCAATGGCATGAAAGCGGTTGACAACGAACTGCCCGAAGTGATCGCTCTCCACGTCGACTCGGTCAATGCTCACTATGAAATCCTCAAATCTTTAACGGACACCGTCCGCCCCGAAGACGACCCGTTTGTCGAGCACTATCAAACCGGCCCGATCATGGAAATTCTCTATGAAGAGCAGCCGGATTTCAAAGCCTCCGTTAAAAAATTTATTGATGCCATTCCCGCCAACCGCGCCCTGATTGGCCGCGAAGCCGCTCGCCTCTATGGCGGGCTGTATGGGCCAACCTGCGTGGTAGACTTTGCCCTCAGCCCCGGCTCAACTGCCAACGTCGTCAACCGGGTTCTGGCCGGTCTGGACATCCCCAAAGATCACAAAAAGACCATTTTGGCGGCCAAATCCTTTGGCATGACCACTTCCTATGGTCTGGGCGCTTCCTTCAAAGCCTCGGTCGAAGCCGGTAAAACCCTCGATGCGGCCCTCGACGACGAAATCGCCACCCTGCAAATGATCTATGATACCCCCTCGGAGGCCCAAACCAAGCTTATGCTGGGCCACAACCTGGGTGGGCATGGCGGCCACAGCTCCTTCGACACTGCCGAATATCAGAAACAATACAAGGAACGCATGAAGCCAACCATCAAGGCGGCTCTGGCCAAGGGCGTACACCCTGGCAACGTCGTCTGTGTGCCGGCCTACTGCGTGGGCGATGTGGCTCACCACAACAGCCAGACTATGTTCAACTTTGCCCAGGACCCGATCATCATGGCTATCTTCGAGGCCCACACCGCCGCCCTCGAAAGCACCCTGAATCGCGGCCTGGAGCAGGGCTTCAAGAACGAGTACGGCCCGGTCGGATTGGCCGTTGGCACCGGCGCGGCCTTGATGGCATACGAGTTTCTGCTGGATTACATGCCGATTCCCAGCATCATCGAGCTGCTGGTCAATCGCTTCCACAACATGGTTGCCATGAACCCCAACCGCGACTCTGCCGCCGAGCTGCACAACGTGGACATGATGATGTCCATCTGGCGCGGCTGGAACATCCTCAAACCCAAACCGCTGGGCAAGGGTGGCGAACTTGACGGGGTCAAGATTGATCTCGGCCCGATTGATACGCACGATGTGCTGGCGAACATCCATCGCTACACCTATCCGCCCTGCGCCATCACCCAACGGGTGGGCACCATGCTCAAATTCGCCGACTTCCCCTGCTTGCTCACCAGCGAGCCGGTCACGGCGACGATGCTGACCCACGTGGTCGCGCTGCATCCCGAATCGGCCTCCTTCCCCTATCGCATTGATAAGGATTGGGGCGCCACCGAGTACCGCTTCATCAATACGGGACTTGGCATGAAGGCGCCGGCGCCGACCCGGTGGTTGGCTACGAGCAACGCTCCGCCAGCGTGTAAGGTTGCCCATGTCATTGCGAGGCCGTAGGCCGAAGCAATCCCCCAGTTGCGTGGAGATTGCTTCGGCGCAAAAAGCGCGTCTCGCAATGACATTTGATGTTTTTGGTTAGTTCGGAGGGGATGATATAATATCGGCCCGCGTGCAGATTATTGCACGCGGGCCAGACTTGCTCACCAAAGGCGGTGCTCATGAAAAAACTCTTGATTCAATTGGATAGTGATAAGCATCCCAGTTCATTTGATCGAATTGTCCCGTTTGATGCGGGCGTTGACGAAGTACTCAGTTACGGTAACGTAGCGATTGAAGATGTCGCCGGACTGGTGCAGGGGTCCTTTTTTACGCGCGGCATCCCCGATTTAAAGAATACGGCCATCTGGATTGGCCGGCTCGCATGTGCCCACGGGTGAGGCGCTGCTGGCCGCCGTCAAAAGACCTTCTTTGGCCCCTTTAAAGTATCGGTGATGCTCGATTCCAATGGCTGCAATACCACCGCCGCCACAGCGGTAGCCAAGATGGTCAAGGCGCTGGATGTGCGTGGCCGGCGGGTGGTAGTGGGAGCCGGCACCGGGCCGGTCGGGATGCGGGCGGCCGGTATGCTGGCGAGTGAGGGCGCGAAAGTGATCCTGACCTCGCGCAGCCTGGACCGGGCCAAAACCGCGGCGGAGATTGTGTCCAAGCGTTTTGGGGTTGAAGTTGAAGGCGCATCATTATCCGACGACGCCTCGGCGAGCCGGGTTTTGACCGGGGCCGTGGCCCTGTTTACCTGCGGTACAGCCGGGGCGCAGGTGGTCAGCAAAGCTGTCTGGACCAGCGCCGCCGACCTTAAGCTGATTGCCGACATCAATGCAGTGCCGCCTCTGGGTATCGAGGGCATTGATATGAACGATAACGGCAGCGAGCGCGAGGGCCGCATCTCCTTTGGCGCACTGGGCATCGGCGGGCGAAAGATGAAAGTGCATCGCACCTGTATTGCCCGGTTGTTTGAAGCCAACGATGTTCTCATGGACGCCGAGTCAATCTACCAGGTTGCCAAAGAGTTGGTGTGAGGCCGAGTGTCCTTAATTTTATAACAGACCTGACGGGTCCGCGTGTCCGTCAGGTCTTATTGTCTAAGGATTGGTTCATAAATAACTATGTCAGGAGATTTTACTCAGCCATGTCATTTCGACCGAAGGGAGAAATCTCCGAGGCCGATGCAGTGCGGTAGAGACGCTTCGCGTCGGCCTACGGCCTCGAAATGACATAAGGAATTACGATTAAACAATCTCCAATCTCTAATCTCCCAACCAACGGTTATGAGTGGACAATTATTAAAATATGAGCAGCCATCCTATTCTGCTGGTGGGTCTCACCATGCGGATGCTGGCCCAACTGGCGGTACAGGCCGGCTACCCGGTGATAGCCCTGGACTACTTTGGCGACGCCGACCTGCAAGCCATCTGTCCCAGCCGGTCGCTGCTGCGCGATGACCATTTGCCCTACAGCGTCCCGGCTCTGGTCAACGCCGCCAACGAAATGCGCGCCTCCGCCGTAGTTTACAGCGCTAACCTGGAGAATTTTCCGGCAGAAGTGGCTCGATTGGCCCAGGGGCGGCGGCTTTTGGGCAACACCCCGGATACGTTGGCTCAAGTGCGAGACCCGTTCCGGCTGGCGGCGGCTTTGCGGGCCAAAGGGTTCGCCTTTCCCGAAACGATCAGCCCCGCTTCCGGCCTGACTCTCGACCTGACCCGGCCCTGGCTGTGGAAACCTTTGCAAGGGGGCGGCGGGCATGGCGTCCGGCTTTGGCGCAATGGACGTTCGCCCGCACGGGGCGTATTTCAGGAACGATTGGCCGGACTGGTCGGTTCGGCGGCTTTTGTGGCCGATGGCCGGCAAGCCGTGGTGCTGGGGCTGACCGAGCAACTGGTCGGCCGGCGAGCTTTTGGCGCAAGCGGCTTCAATTACTGCGGCAACCTGACCCCGCCGCCCCTGCCGCCCGACGAATTGAATTCCTTACTTCGACAAGTCCGCGCCATCGTCTCGCACCTGACCCAGACCTTTGGTCTGCGCGGCTTGAATGGGCTGGACTTTATCTGGCAGGCCGGGCAAGTCTGGACGATTGAGGTCAATCCTCGACCCTCAGCCTCGCTGGAACTGTTTGAACTGGTCTACGGGCTGCGGGTGTTCGATGCACATGTGCGCTCGTTTGAGGGCAGGCTGCCGGATTTTGATCTGGAAAAAGCTTTGGTCACTGGAACGGCGGCGGGCAAGGCAATTGTCTACGCTCCGATGGATATTCAACTGGGCGATACCGCCCACTGGGTGAGTTGTAATATCCGCGATGTGCCCCATTCCGGGGAGTTCATCCAGCGGGGCCAACCCGTTTGCACCCTCCTGACCCAAGCCGATACTCCGGCAGCCTGCCTGCGCGACCTGCAAGCACGGGCCGCCGAACTCAAACTCCGGTTCGTTTCACGGAGGTAATTGGTTGTGTTTGCCGGCTTTTATGGTATATATTATAGGCGTCCAAAAATTCTTTCGTAACGATCAAGGTAGCAAGGTAGCAAGTAGCAGGATAAAGATATGTTACTTTGCTACCTGCTACCTGTGAAGAGGTAAGCTATGGCCGAAACAATGTCCCTGATTGCCGGTCGTTCCAGCAAGCAGGGGGTTAGTCTGAATGTGAGCAAGCTGGAAGGCGAGTATGTTGAAGTCACCACGACGGTGGAGATGAACCTGGACGATATGGCCCGCCTGGGGTTGAAAGAGGGCGACAGGGTGCGCCTGCGCTCGGCTGACGGCGAGACAGTTCTCCGCTGCAAGGGCCGCAAAGCTGAAGATTTACCGCCAGGGCTTTTATTTATGGCCTACGGTCCCTCGTCCAGCCAATTGATGGGCAGCGACACTGCCGGCACCGGCATGCCTATCTCCAAAAACCTTGAAGTTGTTGTCGAGCCGTTGTAGATGCGGGCAGAAAGGCTGAGGCTAAGGCTGAGCATAGGATTGTGTAAATTCGTCATGATATGATGCATTCGGTTCCCGGCATGTCATTTCGAGCGCCAGCGAGAAATCCTCTTGCTTGCCATAACATTTTAGGCGGTGGAAACGAGGATTCCTCCCCGCTACACGGGTCGGAATGACATGACTTCCGTGCAAACACAACCTTATTCTTAGCCTCAGCCTTAGCCTCACCGAAAAGCATCGGTTTGGCGGGTGAGCAAATACAAAATAAACATTGCAGGGAGGAAAAACAATGAGTTGGATTGTCGTCGGCGATTGGGCCGAAGAGATGAGCATCAAACAGGAACAGCAGCGGCGCGAGCGGCTGAAAGTAGCGGCGAAACATTTCAATATTGATATTTTTGACATCCTGCGCGATAAAGAACTCGAAGCACAACTGCTGGCCCGCTACGAAGCCACCGGCCTGCCGTGGCCCACTCTCGAAGAGCCGGAAGACGAAATATAATTTATGAGGCGAGGAGGCGAGGAGAGGTGAGGCGACCAGACTCATCGCCTCCTCGCCTCACGCCTCATCGCGTCATTATTACAAAGGGGAGAGTCCATGAGCGAAAATATCCGCATTGTCGAAAACGCTACCTGCACCTTTTGTGGCTGTGTCTGTGATGATATGGTCTTGACCGTAGACCTGGACGCCAAGCGCATTACCAAGGCCAAAAACGCCTGTGTGCTGGGCAAAGCCTGGTTTGCCGAACATGTGGTCGAAAATCGGCCGGAGGCGTTGATTGATGGGCAGCCGGCCAGCACCGCCGAGGCCATCGAAGCGGCGGCCCAAATTTTGGCCCAGGCCCGCTATCCCATGATCTACGGTCTGAGCGACACCACCTGCGAGGCCCAGCGCCAGGCCGTGGCCATTGCCGATATCCTGGGGGCGAACATCGGCACCACCACCGAGGTCTGTCACGGGCCGTCGGGCATTGCTTTTCAGGGGGTCGGCGAGAGCACGGCCACCCTGGGCGAGATCAAAAACCGGGCCGATCTGGTGATTTACTGGGGCGGCAACCCGGCCGAGTCCCACCCGCGCCACTTTTCCCGGTATTCGGTCACGCCCAAGGGCATGTTCATTCCCAACGGTAAAAAAGATCGCACCGTCGTGCTGGTGGATGTGCGCCACACGGCCAGCACCCCCGTGGCCGATATTTTTATCCAGGTCAAACCGCGCCGCGATTTTGAACTGCTGTGGGCCTTGCGCGCCCTGGTCAAAGGCCGCCGGGTTGATCCCTCGGTCGAGGAGACCACCGGCGTTCCGTTAGCCGCCATGCAGGATTTGGTCGAGCGGATGAAGAACTGCCGTTACGGGGTGTTGTTCTTTGGCATGGGCCTGACCATGAACCGGGGGCGGCACTTCAACTCCGGGGCGCTGCTAGGCCCTGGCCACCGACCTGAACGAGTTCACCCATTTTGTGGCCAAACCGGTGCGTGGCCAGGCAACGTGACCGGGG
>JAAUSP010000695.1 GCA_012032575.1 Anaerolineales bacterium
CTCAAACGCCCCTCGAATTCATCGCCAAGCGCCCTGCGCCAGCTCAACGCCCAAACCGACGCCGCCCCCTCTGCTCACCTACCTGGCCGAGATGGGCCAGCCCTCTTCCAGTGGCCCACCCCCGATGGGCTTCCCCGACCGGGCCGAAGCCTGGAACGGCAGTCTGTTGACCCGCTGGCGACTGGCCCTGGCCCTGGTCAATGATGGGCTTGAGGGCACGGTGATTGATTGGACCAGCCTGGAAAATACGGCCGGGGAGCGGGGGAGCGGGGGAGCGGAGGGGAAGAAAAGATACTTGCAGCAGTTTGCCGGCTTGTTGTTGGGCCAAGCGCTGCCGGAGCCTGTGGCCGCTGAACTGCTGCAAGCAAGCAGTGATGAAAAAATTTTGGTGGCAACGCTGCTGGGGTCGCCGGCGTTTCAATGGAAGTGAACGAAGCGTTATTCAGCCACAACTCTATTGATGAAAGGATTAACCGATGCCCGCCTTCACCCGCCGAGACTTTATCAAACTGACCGCTGCTCTGCCGGCTGTCGCAGCCTGGCCCGCCTGGATGCCGCGCCTCGCCTTTGCTCCGCCCCATACCGCCCCACGCGGCGATGTGCTGGTTTGCGTTTTTCTGCGCGGCGCGGCTGATGCCCTGAACATGGTCGTTCCGCACGGCGAAGATATCTATTACCAGGAACGCCCTACCCTGCCATCCCCCGCCCCGACGACCGCCGCAGCGAGACCCGGCTGCGGACGGTTGATCTGGACGGCTTTTTTGGCCTCCACCCGGCTCTGACCCCGCTGTTGCCGTTGTGGCAGGCCGGCCACCTGGCCGCCATTCACGCTGTTGGCTCCCCCGACGAGACCCGCTCTCATTTTGAGGCGATGGAATTAATGGAGCGCGGCATCGAGCAGCAGAGCGGCCCGCCTTCCGGCTGGCTGGGGCGGCATCTGGCCACCCTCGATACCGGCAACCACTCGCCGCTGCGGGGGGTGACGGTGGGCGAAATGGTCGCCCGCTCGCTGCGCGGGCCAATCCCCACCACCGCCCTGCGCTCTATTGCCGATTTTCATCTGGGCGGCGAGGCCACAGCTCTGGCCGAGATGCAAGCCGCCCTGGGCCGGCTGTACAGCCTGGGCGATCCGCTGGACCCGCTGGCGGTGGAGGCGATGGCAACGCTGGCGGCAGTCAAGGGGCTGGACCCCTTAAAATACCGGCCGCCAGCGGCGCGGTTTACCCCGATGACGAATTTGGCCTGGGGCTGCGTCAGGTGGCGCTGCTGGTCAAGGCTCAGGCCGGGCTGGAGGTGGCCTGTTTGGATGTCGGTGGCTGGGATACTCACTTTGCCCAGGGCGGCAGCGAGGGTTTGATGGCCGGGCTGCTGCAAAGCCTGGCCGCCGGACTACAGGCGTTTTATCTGGATTTGAGCGAACAGGCGGATCAATTGCTGGTGGTGGTGATGTCGGAGTTTGGCCGGCGGCTGCGCGAGAATGGCAGCCTGGGCACCGACCACGGCCACGGTGGCGCGATGCTGCTGCTGGGGGGCAATGTTGCCGGAGGGCGGCTGCATGGAGTGTGGCCCGGCCTGGCCCCCGAATATCTGGCCGGCCCCGGCGACCTGGCCATCACCACCGATTACCGCGACATTCTGGGCGAGATTATCTTGAAGCGGCTGAATAATCCCCACCTGGCCGAGATTTTTCCGGGGTACACGCCGCAGTTCAGAGAGGTAATCCGGTCGCGCTGACGTTTCCCTCTCATAAAAAAGGGGCGGGGTTGATCCCCGCCCCTGTCAATTATCTGGCCCAGGTGAGAGAAACGTCATCCACATAAAGCGCAGTCGGTTTGCCGGTGCGGCCCTGGTTGACCACGCTGAAATAGATATAAATCGTTCGCCCCCGGAATTGAGACAGATCATAGGTGCGATTTTCCCAGGTGCGGCTGTTGCTCAGCTCTTTGGACAGGGTTTGGGCCACCTGAAAACGGTCGTTGAGGATCATGATAGTCTGCACATCGCCGCTACCCGGCCTGTCCAGGCTGACCGGATACACATTGACCCGCAGCGTGGCTTGAGCAGCCTCGGCGGGAATGGTCACTTTTTGCCAGACGGAGCTAAAGCTAAAAATATCCGGGCCGGAGACATTGCCCACGCGGACAGAACGGCTGCCGCCCAGCTTGACATCCGTAGCATAGCCGCCGCGAACGGGGGTGTCGCCAAAAACCCAGCCTTCGTCGGCTTCAAAGCCGCCGCCCAACAGCAGCTCGCCGGTTGGCGGTGGAGTAGCGGTAATGGGAATGGGGGTAACGGTAATCGGAGCCGGGGGGGTAACGGTTACACCAGGGGTGGGCGTAGCGCATTGCGTACCGCAGCCGCCGGGGCAATCGCCGGGGCAGTAATAGATTTCGCCGGGGGGCGCAGGCCGGGGGCGTACAGATGGGCAGAGGGGTCGGCGTAAGCAGCGTGGGAGTCGGCGTAAGCGGAGTGGGGGTGGGCGTAGCCGTCGAAGTAGGCGTAGCCGCCGGTGTGGTTGGAACGGGGGTGATGGTAGAAGTGGTTCCACCGCCCAGGGCAGCCAGCGCCGCCGCCGCCTGAATAACCCCCGCGCCATTTTCGCTGGTTGATCCGGCCGGTTTAGCCGTTTGAACCATCAAATTTTCGACCATAGCCGGGGTCAGACCGGAGTTGCGGGACAGCAGCAACGCGGCCAGGCCGGCCACGTGCGGCGAGGCCATCGAAGTGCCTTCATTAAAGAGATAGGTAAAGGTACCGGGCGTTTTGAAGGTTTGCTGCAAGACCCCATCGGCATACCCATCGCCGTTCAAATCAACCCCCAGGTCTCCGCCGGGGGCCATCACATCCACTTCCGGGCCAAAATTGCTGATAACCGGGCCGCTGCAAATCAAAGCGAATCGAACCGACGCCAATGACAAACTCATCGTAGGCCGCCGGAAACTCGACCGGGCCACTGTGGTTGCCGGCGGCCACCGCCACCGTCACCCCTTTGCTGTTGGCGTACCGCACCGCGTCGCGCAGCGCCTGAGAGCCGTTGCGTCCGGCCAAACTCAGATTGATGACTTTGGCCCCCTGGTCTACGGCGTAAATGATACCCTTGATGATATTCTCATAGGTGCCCTGGCCGTTAGCCCCCAGAACTTTAACCGGCAAAATCCGGGCGTTGTAGGCTACACCGGCCACACCAACGCCGTTATTGGTTGTCTGGGCGATAGTGCCGGCAACGTGGGTGCCGTGGCCCTGGTCATCGGTTGGGTCGTTGTCGTTGTTGACAAAATCATAGCCGGGCAGGCGGGCAGTCCCGACCAGGTCGGGCGCTCTGAAATCAACGCCGGTATCTACAATGCCCACAATGACTTGCTGGCCGGTTGAGCTATCCCAGGCCGCGGGGGCCTGGATGGTTTGCAGATGCCACTGGAAACTGTAGAGCGGGTCATTGGGGGTTAAGGCCGCCGGGCGCGGAGCGCTGCGATCCACAGGCAAAGCGACGGAGACCGGCTGGACGGCAATCCCGGCCAGGTAGTTTGGCTCGGCAAATTCAACCGTAGGGTCTTGTTCCAGTTTGGCCGCGACTTCCTGCGGGTCCTGATCCTGGGCAAAGTTGACCTTGTAAAGCTGGCTGGTCTCGACAGCCTGGACTGACAGGCTTTCCAGACTTTCATCGGGGATGGCATCGGCTACCTTTTCGATGACCGGTTCCAGGTTGCTGGCTCCAATTTCGCGCAGCCGCTGGTCCAGGCTGGGAATATCGGCCTCGACAATGCCATCGCCGCCGAGTTCGGCGCTGCGGGCTTGAATGGAGGCCTGGGGATTGAGCTTGACCAGCACGGATCCAGGCTGGATGGCTTCGGCGGGCGGCGCTTCCGGGGCAGGCTGGCCGGATTTCGGGCAGTTCGCTGCCAGCGCGGCTGCCGCCGGCTACGGGTGGGTCGGGGACGGGTGGGTTTC
>JAAUSP010000696.1 GCA_012032575.1 Anaerolineales bacterium
GGCAGGTCGGCCTCCGGGGCGACGGCCGGTTTGGGCGAGTCCGGGCCAGATGGGGGGCGGGGGGGCCGCGCTCTCGGCCAGTTGCAGCAGACCTTGAATGGCCTCAAGGCTCATAGCTTCGTCCCCTTCACCGGGGAACAAAAATCGCTGGTGGAGTCGGGCCGGTTCACCAACCAGCCCACCAGCGCCCGATGCGTCTCCATGTCCAGGGACACAACTTTGGGTTCCTGTTGATTGGTCGGGGTAAAACTGATGCTGGGATTTTTTCCGGCCAGGTGCAGATGTGACAGGCGCAGTTGGGCTACTTCAGCCGGAGTCAGGTGATTGTGTTTGACGAGAATTTGCAGCGTTTTATTAATAATGACATTTTTATTGTCAGTTTGATCGCTCATAAAAATATTTTCACCGGCTTAAGGCCGGGTCTCCACTCTTAGGGATATTCGACAGTTCGATTTTACCAATTTTAGCGATACGGGCAAACCTGTCCCGGTTAATCTGCGGCCGCGTATCGTTGTTCGGCCTCATAATAAGCCGGAAAACCGACTACTTCGCGCAGGATGGGAAACTCAAGCAGCCGCTCCGGGTGCTGCCCGGCTTTCAGGCTGATCAGGGCTTCCTGCATTGCTTTGGCGGCAGCGCTTAACAACGTTAGAGGATAAGCGGCAATTTTATAGCCAATTTCGGCCAGCCTGGCCGGTGGGAGCAGAGGGGTGTCGCCCTGTTCCACCATATTGGCCATTTTGGGGCCTGGTACCTGGCTGCAAAATGCACGCATCTCGGCCTCGGAACGTGGCGCTTCCAGGAAGATAATATCCGCCCCCAGATCGGCAAAAGCCTGGGCGCGCCACAAGGCTTCAGCCAGGCCAGCGGTGGCGCGGGCATCGGTGCGGGCCATGATGAGAATACCGGCTCCTTCGTTGCGGGCATCAACGGCGGCGCGGATACGGGCCAGCGCCTCGCCCCGGCCGACGGTTTGTTTCCCACGGGTGTGGCCGCAGCGTTTGGGCGCGAGCTGATCTTCAATCATCACCCCGGCAAAGCCGGCCTGGGCATAGCCCTGTACGGTTCGCTTAACGTTCAGCGCATTGCCATAGCCGGTATCCCCATCGCCGATCACCGGAATGGAGACCGCCTGGCAGATATTCCGCCCCTGCTCAACCATTTCGCCATAAGAGATCAGGCCGGTATCGGGTAGCCCCAGCCGGGCTGCCGCCACGGCAAAGCCGCTCATAAAAGTTAACGGGAATCCGGCTTGCTCAATCAATTTGGCCGAAAATGCATCAAAACAGCAGGGCATGAGGATCAGCTCAGGTTGCCGGAGCAGGGTTCGCAGTTTGTCCGCAGCTTGGTTCATCATTATAATCATCCCTAGAAGCCCTGATGGGTTCAAGAGTAGTGTAGTATACATGCGCGGGTTCGTCAAATGTTAAAAATTTTAACTCCGCCGACTTCTAACCCGCTACTCTTGACATAATGGCTAATCCCAGACTATCGCTTGCGTTTTGCGTCCAGATAGTGTACAATACGTAAAACTCAAGGCAAGCGATTTATTTCAATTCAGTTTGTGCATTGAGACAATTATGAGAAGTATTTCGCGACAACAACTTTTAATTTTAGCCATTTTATTATTTTTTTCCGTGGTGATTCTGGGCTGTCTGTGTATGCTGGTGGTCCCCAGCCCCACTACCGGTGGCCCGCCCTTTGTGTTTTAAGCGGCCAGTCCTTAACAAGATTATACGCCAGTACGGGGTTACTCCTTCGGTAACACCTGCTTTCTTTGTCACTCGGCAAGTCTAAAAACCTTGCCGATTTTTTATTTGGCGGCAGGACATTTGTCAGCTTAACAAGAATTGGCAAAAGCTTGGCGACGTTGCTATAATAGGTCAGTCGCTGTCCTTTTGCTCTTTCCGATTGCGGGAACCAATCGGAGAAATTTCATCTGCGCGATACAGCGGCCTTAACTGAGGAAGGAGTTTTTGAAACTATGAGCCGACCGGCTCCATTTCGGATGATAAAGTCATTTCCGCGCCTCTTGTTTTTCCGGTCCACAACAGGTTCAACTTGGCTGGGAGGACGGATAGGATTGCTTCTCTTACTTTCAATCGGTTTGAGTTTATGGTTGGCCGCCGGGTATGTTGAGGCGAACGCGCTCTTTCAATCACCAGTGTCGCCCATCATCGAGTCCCCTGTTGCCCAGCCAGCAGAGGTGGTTCCGATTGAACAGCCGCCTGCCGAAGCAGCGCCGATTGTACCCGAAGCTCCGGTTGAACAAGCCCCTATAGAGCAACCCCCGGCAGACCAGGCCGGCGCACCGGCTGCGCCTGTAGCCCCTGAGCCTGAACCTGTCAGGCGTGATCGAGAAGAAGCACCTCTGGACGAAACCGAAGGTGGGGGACCGGCCCAGTTTATTCTGGATCAGGCCGAACTCATTGACACGGTGGTAGTTTCCGGGGCGTATATCTGGCTGTGCTGCGGCGTAAGCCTGTTTTTGCTGGTCCCGCTGGTTTTGTTATTTGTCTATATTCGGGGACGCAGTAAAATTATTAAGGAAGAAGGTTATTAGAGCGGAAGGCTGGACTCCATAGCCCTGACGCGGGAAGAAAATCCCGTTGGGGTAAGGGGGAGTGAGAAAGCAGCGAGTGGCCTCACAGGTTTGGTCTTTAACTATTCTAAAATCAACCCAGGCGACCCGGATGGTGCTTTTGGCTATCACCTGGGTCGCTTTTTTATTGCGCGTGTTCAACCTAGCCGGACAGAGCCTCTGGCGTGATGAAGTGGACGCGATCCGTTTTTCCAACTGGCCGCTGTCGCAATTATTAGCCGGTTTATTTCGCGAAGGTCACAACGGCCCGCTCTTTTTTTTTGCTGCTGCGACCCTGGCGTGCCCTGACCGGCAACTCGGAGTTTGCCCTGCGCTATCCCTCGGCGCTGCTGGGGATGCTGGCAGTCCCTCTCGGTTATCTTCTGGCTCGCCATCTGGGTTATAACCGGCGCATCGGGCTGCTGCTCAGCCTGCTGCTGGCGACCTCGCCCTACCTGATTTGGTACGGACAGGAAGCCAAAATGTATGCCCTGTTGCTGGTACTGGTCACAGTCGCTTTTATCGCCTATCTTAAGGCCATGACGCTTTCCTCAGGAGGGAGACAGGGGAGAGACTGGCTCTGGTGGGTTATCTTTGTGATCGCCACCAGCCTGTCATTTTATACCCACATTCTCAGCCCATTGATGCTGATTATCTATGGTCTGGTTGCCCTGCTGCACCCGGCCCACCTGCGGCGGCACTGGTTTGGTTGGCTTATCAGCATGGCCTGTCTGACCCTGCCCTATCTGCCTCTGGCATTGTGGCAAGCCTCACTATTTTTTCAGGATTTTGAAAGCGGTCATCCCTTTTATCCGCTGGATAAACAGATTTTTATCCTGCTCCAACTCTACAGCAGCGGGCTGGTCCGCTTCGCCGGGCTGACGGCGATTATTCTATTTGTTTTTTTGCTGCTGTGCGGCCTTTTTTTACCGGGGTCAGGGGTCAGGGGTCAGGGGCCGGAAAGGGACCATGCCTCACGCCTCACGCCTCACGCGCCCCGCCTCATCCTGGCCGGTTGGACACTCCTGCCACCACTGATTGTTTATCTGATCTCATTGCGAGTGGCGGTATTTGAGGACCGCTACCTCATTTATATCGTCCCGGCTTTTTATTTATTGATCGTGCTGGGTTTGGTAATGGTGCGGCGATATTCGCGGCTGCTGGTCGGGCTGTGCCTGGGACTGCTGCTGGCGTTCAATTTGCTGGGCATCTGGCAGCAGCAGCGCCAACCAATCAAAGCCGATTTTCGAGCGGCGGGCGCATACCTGGCCGGTCAGACTCAAGCGCCAACCCAGGTCATGGTTCAAATGCCGTATCTGCGTCATACCCTCAAGTATTATTACAAAGGTAAATACAATATTCTGG
>JAAUSP010000697.1 GCA_012032575.1 Anaerolineales bacterium
CGACGTACTTTCCCCCGGCCCGACGGTCTGGGCGCGCAAACGATTTTGCGCGCCGCCGGCTGCTTTCTTACCAGGAGCGGGGCCGTTCAATCCACCCGGCCAAACAGGCCGCCGGAGCGCATTCGCTGGTATGTTACCCCCTGATCGTGGCCGATGAGATTGTCGGCCTGCTCTACGTTTATCGCTGTGATGAGGTCCGTTTTAGCGAAGTCGAACTGCTGCTGCTGGATAACTTTGTCAATCTGGCCGGGCTGGCTATCCATCACGGGCGGCAGGTCGGCGGAATGACCCGCGCCCTGGCCCGCAAAGTTAACCAGTTGGAAAAACTGGAGCGGGCCTCGCGCCTGGTGAGCAGCCGGACCAGCCTGGATGAAACTCTGCACGAAATTCTGGCAATTGGCCTGGATTTGACCGCTGCTCAATACGGCAGCTTTGAGCTGTACAATAAACAGCGCCATGAACTCAGCATCAGAGCTTTGGCCGGGCGGCCCGAAGGGCTGGCGGTGGGGCCGCCCTGCCGGTGAATGAGGATAGCGTTGTGGGCCGGGTGGCGCTGCACCGCCAATCTCTGCTCATTGCCGATTTACAGGAGCCGCCCTGGCAGCGCATCTACCAACCGCTGCCGGTGGACCGGCCCATGCGCTCCGAACTGGCCGTGCCGTTGATTGGAGCCGGCGGCGGGCTGGAAGGCGTCCTCAATCTGGAAAGTCCGCATCCGGGCACTTTTAGCGCCGAAGACCGGCAGTTGCTGGAAGCGCTGGCAGCCCAAACCGTCATCGCCTTGCAGGAGATTCGCCTGCTGGACACGCTGCAAGAGCTGGTCGGGGCGCTGCTAGCCACGGACCTGGACACGCTGCTGCGACTGGTGATTGACCGGGCCTGCGATTTGATTAACGTGCCGGTTGCCTCCATCTGGACCATTGCCGATGCCAACACTTTATTACTGCGCCAATCCACCGCCGGGCACCGCCGGGGCCGGCAACTGCCGCTCAACCAGAGTTTGACCGGTCGGGCCATTCGCCTGCGCCATCCAATCGCCATTGACGACGTGCGCGAGCATCCCGATTTTCACCATAAGGAACTGGCAGTCGAGCAGGGCTGGGTTTCGGCCATTGTGGTGCCGCTGCTCATTCCCGGCGAAGGAGGCCGGGCGCTGGGCAGTTTCAGCCTCTACACCACCGAACTGCGCGACTTTTCCGATTGGGATAAGAAGCTGCTCATTTGCCTGGCTAACCACGCCGCCGTCGCCATTCAGGATGCCGAACAACTGGCAGAATTGAAACAGGCCCGCGAACGGCAGGCCATGGCCGAAACCTTTGCCGCAGTTGGTGATGTGGCAGCCAACCTGCTGCACCAGCTTAACAATAAAGTTGGAGCGATCCCGGCGCGGGTGCAGGGCATCGAAGATAAATGCGCCGACTTGCTGGCCGCTTCGCCTTACCTGGACCAAAATCTGCACGACATTGAGCACAGCGCCCGCCAGGCTATGAGCATTGTGCGCGAGTCGGTCGCCCATTTGCGCCCGCTGGAACGCCAGGCCGTTGATTTGGCCCACTGTCTGGACCGGGCTATCCGGCGGGCTGCCCCTGGACCGGCCATCACCCTAAACAAAGCCGGCCTGGCCGAGTTGCCCCGCGCCCTGGCCGGTGAGCAGCAGCTTGAAATGGTTTTTTACAATCTGATTGACAATGCCCTTAAAGCCATGGGCGAGCAAGGCGAACTGCGGCTGACCGGCCAGACTCATGGCCCTGAAGTCGGCGTGACCGTGGCCGATACCGGCCCCGGCATTGACCCGGCTCTGCGAGCCACCTTGTTTGAGTTTTCGGCTTTCCGGGCCTCCGCCACAAGCGGGGAAGCCCGCCGTTTAGGCTTTGGGCTGTGGTGGGTTAAAACGTTTGTGGACCGTTTCGGCGGGCGGCTGCTGGTCGAGAGTGAACCGGGGCAAGGCAGCGCCTTCACCGTCTGGCTGCCGGCGGAAAAGGGGGGCTGAGGTGGCGGGCCAGGCTGTTTTGGTTATCGAAGACGATCCCAACTGGCAGCGCATCTACAGCGAGATTATTACCGACGCCGGATTTGAAGCTCAAATTGTGACGACTTACGGTGAGGCATTAACCGCCCTGGCTAACCGGCACTATGCCCTGGCCATTGTGGATATGTCGCTGTCAGAGGCAGATTACGCCAACCGGGATGGTCTGCGGGTGCTGCGCCAGATTGCCGGCAGCGCCGAGCCGCTGCCGGCAATTGTGGTGACCGGCTATGCCACCGTCAACCTGGCCGTCGAGACATTGGTGGAACTGAAAGCCGTCCATTTCTTTCGCAAAGATGAGTTTGACCGGCGCAAGTTCCGCCAGACGTTGGAGAAAGAAGCGCAGGTCAAATCGGAAGTGGTCTATCAAAGCCAGCACATCCCCGCCAGCTTCCGTCAGAAACTTCAACCGGCAGTGACCGCTCTATTAAGCGAGCGCGAACTGGAAGTGTTGTATTACCTGAGCCAGGGTCAGACCAACAAAGAGATCGGCGAACGGCTGGTTGTCACTGTCAACACGGTTAAAAAACATACCCAGAGCATTTTTACCAAGCTCCGCGTCAACAACCGCGCCGCCGCCGTAGCCCAGGCGTTGAATGTGAAGGATTATTAGACATTGCCTTTGCCGCCGAAGTTCGGCAATTTATGCTTAAAAGGGACACGGATGGGGCGCTTTTTACGTTCAGGTGGCGCTAAACTGTAGGTTACTTTACGGAGATGGTCAAGCAGTTCTTTTTTGGCTTTGATGGGGGCCAATTCTTGATAGGGAATAGGATCGCCAATGATGAACTGTACGGTATGCCCAATTTTTTTCTTGACCTCATGCATCAGCAGGGAGAGGCGCAGAGTCCAGCTAACCTGGCTGGCACATTGAAAAATAAAGCCGTTTTGTCCGGGAAAGTAAACAGGCACAACGGTGGCCTGGGTCATGTGGATCATTTTGGCAGTGAACAGTTTCCACTCCAAATCCGTGGCTTTACCAAAAGGGCCTTTGGTGGTCGTCGCGATACCGCCAGCGGGGAATATCACAATGGCCCCGCCGGCCCGCAATACCGCCAGCGCTCTATTCTTTGATTCAATATTAATCAGGGCGGCCTCTTTGGTCTCGCTGAAATCAATGGGCAGGATATAGGGGGTTATCTCTTCTTCCCGGCACAAATGGCTATGAAGCAAAATTTTAAATTCATTTCGCGTTTTTTCGGCAATATGGCACATGATCAGGCCATCCAAAATGCCAAAAGGGTGGTTGGCTACAAAAATAACGGGGCCGGATTGAGGTATCTTGACTAATTGGGCTTCGTCGTAGTCTAAGGTGATTTCTAATTTCTCTAAGGCATCGCCCCAAAAGCCTTTGGTTGCAGCGCGTTGATCTCGCTCCCGGCGCAGGGTGTGGTAGAGCTGCTCAATCTTACGCTGGCCGGTCAGCCCTTCGACGGAACGGATCAGAATCATTTTGAACAGTGGGTCATCGGATGAAGCATAAGAAATTTTTGGCACTTGTGGCATAGGAATACCCCTCTTTGTGGTGTAGTTGGGACAAAAAAACCCGGCCCGCATCAATCAATCAACCAACCCGCTTTGACTGGTAAAATACCCGGATTTTACCCCATACAGAGAACATTATTAAACTGATACTATCCTCTGTCAAATTAAGAGGTTATTAACTGCAAATTAAATAATTGTAAAATAAGGATTAAATCTTTTTAAAATTGCAGGCGGGGGATTTTTATCTCTATCACTGTCTCTACTCAGGCCAGAGTTTATTGAATAAGTACATTGTGGCCGCAGCTCGGACTCCCTGAGTGAGAGCCAGTAAAGGGGATTTTTCTGGGTTTAGTGATTCAATCAGGGTGCGTGTTGCGTTTATCTTTGGGCAACACGCCACCTATAGATATTCAGAAAAACATTTTGAAA
>JAAUSP010000698.1 GCA_012032575.1 Anaerolineales bacterium
TTCTGGATTGGGCCGGCACAACCATAGATTACGGCTCGCGCGCCCGGCGATGGTTTTTGTCGAGGTCTTCAAACAGCAGGGAGTCGCCATTACCCTTGAGGAAGCGCGAGGACCGATGGGCATGGCCAAAAAGGACCACATCCGCGAGATTACTCGCATGGCGGGGGTGGCCCGGCGCTGGCAGGAAGCCCATGACCGCCCGCCCACCGAGTCTGATGTCGAGGCCATGTACGAGGCGTTTATCCCGCTGCAATTGGAGTGCCTGGCCGACTACGCCGACCTTATCCCCGGTATGACGGAAGCTATAACCGATTTCCGGCAGCGCGGCCTCAAGATTGGCTCCAACACCGGCTACAATCGGGACATGATCAATATCTTGCTGGCCGCCGCCCGCAAGCAGGGCTACGAACCGGACTCGACCGTTTGCGCCACCGAAGTGCCCGCCGGTCGCCCCGAACCCTGGATGGCCTTGCAAAATGCGCTGGAAATGCGCGTCTATCCCCTGGAAGCCATTGTCAAAATAGACGACACCGTGCCCGGCATTGAAGAAGGCTTGAATGCGGGTATGTGGACTATCGGCCTGGTTCAAACCGGCAATGAAATCGGCCTGAGTGAAGCCGAAATTGATGTGTTGACCCCGCAAGTGTTGCAGGCTCGGCTTGACCAGGGCTATCAGCGGCTGGCTCAGGCCGGCGCTCACTACGTAGTGGATGGTATTTGGGACGTGCCCGGAATTTTGGACGAAATCGCTGACCGTCTTTCTAACGGTGAAAAACCGTAGAAGTCGCATGACGGTCAGCGACCATTATCTGTCCTCACCGGCGGCGCAATTGTGATTGGCTTTACTTAGACTTTTCCTTTTTTATTCCAGCGATCCCACCCTTCTCGTCTCAACCAGGTTTCCAACTTCATCGGTTGGACGAGAGGGTGTTTATGTTTGTTTGCTTCAATATCAGCCGCAAACCCTGCCTCATTAAACCATTTGAACATTTGATAAAATTCCTGGCCCATAAACAACCTGACGATTAACATCGGTAGTTTCTCGAATTTGACCCTAAACCCAAGGACCTGGCTCATGATGTCTGCGATTTCCCGATTGGTTAATTCGTCACCGGCAATTTCTATGGTCATGCCTATCATCTTTTCAGGATATTCAAAGGCATAAGCAGCGTAGGTTCCAATATCATCGGTAGCAATCAGTTGGTTTTTTTTATCCGCTTTGACCGGATCATTTAACTTGCCTTTCAGAATACCCCGATAGACCTGTAAAATGTAATAGTTCTCCATAAAGACCACAGGGCGTAGAATTGTCGCCGGCAAATTTAATTGGCGGATGTGGTTCTCGATTTCAAATTTACTCTCAAAATGATCAACGCCCGACTTTCTATCCGCCCCACCCTGTCTGCCAGTCGCGCCGGTCACCAGGATTGTTTTTTGAGATTTATCCATTTTCGTTCCCGGCTAATTCACTTCCTTTAATGGGGCAGCTACTTGGCCCTCATGCGGTTATTGCGTGGGTTATGCTCTACCTCGGCCAGCCCCAATTCTTCCATCAGGGGCGGAATATACAGGGCAAATCGTCCGCGATAGCCATTCTTCAGGCCGTACCAGCCGCCGATAGGATTCTCCGGTGAACGCGCCCAATGCTCCACCGTGCCGGGTTCGGTTTCCTGTTTTTCATCCTTACTGCCCAGCAGCATCCAATCACCATGTTCCTTGAGCATAGCATGCAGATCGGCCAGACCGCGATAGTCATAATGCAATACGGTTTTGCCAACGGTGCAAACAATTATTTCTCTGCCATCTTTTTCGGCAATATACATTTCATAGTCGGCAGTCTGGGGCGGTGTTTTCAGTTTCCAGGGATTGTCTTTGGTTCGCTTTTCCACGGCTTTTGCTCCTTATAAACCAGTTTTTGAGTTTTGGATGGTTTCGGCTTCTTTTTTTAAGTCCGCCGCAAATGTTTCAAACGAGGCATCAAAAGAGGGGATAGCCCCGGCGAACAAGGGAAACAGCGGCCCGCCAATCTTTTCCGTCATTGTAAATCTCAGCGCGTTGCTGACCTCCGGGCTTAAGGTGTAAACCCGATTGCCCATGCTGTCTCCCCAGACCAGTCGCCGTTCAGGCTCAAACTCCTTTACCTTCAAATTAAAGGTTCGTTTTTCATCCAGGGTTGATTTGAGTTTAATCTGGCTGCCCGCTTTGATGTCCCCCTCTATTGAAACAATGGTGGAATTCCAGCGGGCATAGTCTGAGGCATGGGTAAGCAAGGCCCACACAATGGCCGGGGCAGCCTGAATTTTGATACTGACCGATGTTTCCCGGCTAAACATTTTTTTGACAGTTACGGCCTGACCGTCCCTGTTGCCTCCCGAAAAATCTTGCATCTTGTTCTCCCTTTTTGTTTTGTATGGATAACTGCTTCATTACTGAAGTTTCTATTTATTTAGACGATGGGGAGGAAGAAAATGATAGGCCAATTAGCGATTTTCCGGCAAATACCTTTCCATGACCTGCCGGTTGTGCTCCAGATGATGGAGCTGCAATTCAGCCGCGTCTGACTCAAACGGATCAAGCTCCTGCAATATTTTGGCGCGTAGCTCGAACAATTCCTCTTTACTTTTGTTACCGGCCTCTCGGACCAGCGCGATTTTGACCAACGCTTCCTGTTCTTTTTGTTTGGGGTTAAATATGCCGTTCAACTCGGTGCATTGGTAACACACCCCCTGTTTGTTAATCAACGAGCAGCGCTGATCAAAAATCTCGATCATCTTGCTGCGGCTCACGTGCAGGTAATATTTGATCATGGCCTCGCTCTGGTTCATGATCCGGGCGATTTCTTTGACCTTGAAACCGTAGATTTCTTTGAGCAGCAGGGCCAGGTGCTGTTCAATCGGCAGGGATTTGGCGACGCAGGTAAAACAAAAGGCGATATGCTCTTTTATTTCAAAGTTGCCCTGCGGCGAGGTGGCCCGGATGTGCATCGCTTCCTCAAAAAATTGAAGGTTGTTGAGGGCGGCTTCTTTGCAGATGTCGGTCACATTCTCCGGCCAGCGCTGCTTTGATTTGAGCAAATCTTTGACCAGATTGGCGGCAATGGCAAAAACCCAGGTTTTGAGCGAGGACTCGCCGCGAAAGGTATCAATTTTGGCGTGCGCCTTCAGGTAGGCCTCTTGCACAATATCTTCGGTATCCTGAACGCTGGCGGTCATCCTTAAGATAAAGGATTTCAATTCGCCTTGAAACGTTTCAAATTCCAGCAAAAGTTTATCGGTAGCCATAGCCAGTATTTCCTTACCTGTCCATTTTACAGGTTTAAATTAGCAGTCCATGACAGTGGTTATCCTCAGCTTACCGCTTTCTTCACCAGTGCGCTGATCCTTGCTTCTTCGGCAGCGGTCAACTCCTTCAGCGCAAAGGAGATCGGCCACATGTCGCCTTCGTCGAGGTTCGCTGTGTCATTGAAGCCGAACGTCGAGTACCTGGCGTCGAACTTCGACGCGCTTTGGAAATAGCAGACGACCTTACCGTCCTTGTTGGCATACGCGGGCATCCCGTACCAGGTTTTCGGCGAGAGGGTCGGCGCACTGGCTTTGACGATCTCGTGGAGCCGTGTGGCCATGACCCGTTCTGGTTCCGGCATCTCGGCGATCTTCGCCAGCACGTTGCTTTCCCCTTCGGCCTTGTTCTTGTTTGTCCGTGCTTCCGCCTTCAGCTCTTGGGCACGCTCCTTCATCGCGGCGCGTTCCTCGGCCGTGAATCCCTTGGCCTTCTTGGTGGTGCTCTTATCTTGGTTCATGAGAATCTCCTTTGAAAATAACTCGTGGGAACTCAGGGGAACTCGTGGGGTAAGTTCCTATGAGTTCCTACGAGTTCCCCCACTTTTCATTCTTGGTGGCGTGCCCCCGCCCGTGAACACTCCCTGAGAAAA
>JAAUSP010000699.1 GCA_012032575.1 Anaerolineales bacterium
CCTCAGAACCAGGTTTGTAAGACGAGGTATTAGGGATTTCTCCCTTCGGTCGAAAATGACATGCTTAGGCTCACTGCATAAGTCAATAAGGGGTAGGTCGTGCGACCTGCCCTTATTTTTTTTTAGACAGGCTGGTTTAACTTAGATTAATTTGGTAAAATTCAGGTAGGGTGTGTTGTAGGACAAGCTGTTAGCTTGTCCGGTTTGGGACAAGCTGACAGCTTGTCCTACATTTTCAACGGCCCATCAATTCATCTAACCATACCCAAGAAAGAAACTAAAATGTCCCAACTATTCACGCGAGCACTGTCCCGGCGGATATGGATTCTAGTGGCTGGCTGCCTGCTGGCCGCCACCTGGCTGGCCTGTGGCGGGGTCGAAGTGGCCACTCCGGTGGTTAACCCGGCTCCGCAGCAGCCCACCCCTGCCCCCGCTCAAGTCGAGCAGCCGCCGGCCGAGGCAACAGAAATTGCCGAACAGCCCGCCCCGGCGGAAGCTGAAACACCCCCCGCCGCTCAACCGTCTGAGCCAGGGGAAGCCGAGTGGACCGTCATGCTCTACCAGGATGCCGACGACGAAATCCTGGAATATGACATCCTGGTTGACTTTAACGAGGCCGAGTTGATCGGCTCGACGGATAAGGTCAATATCGTCTCGCAGCTTGACCGCTATCGCGGGGCGTACAAGGGTATGGGCAACTGGACCTCGACCAAGCGCTTTTACGTGACCAAAGATAACAACCTCAAGCAGATTGGCTCGCCGGAACTGGCCGATTTGGGCGAGGTTAATATGGCCGACGGCGAGACTCTGGTGGATTTTATCACCTGGGCCGTGCAGAATTACCCGGCCCAAAAATACGCCCTGATCATGTCCGATCACGGCGCGGGCTGGCCCGGCGGCTGGAACGACCCGGCCCCCGGCGGCCTGGGCCGTGACCAGGTGGTGGTGGCCCAGCTTTTTGGCGTGGACGGCATCTGGCTGATGGAACTGGACCGGGCGCTGGAACAGGCCCGCCAGCAGACCGGTATTGACAAGTTTGACCTGGTTGGCTTTGACGCCTGTCTGATGGGCCAGCTTGAAGTCTTTACCGCCCTGGAACCGCACGCCCGCTATGCGGTTGCCTCCCAGGAGGTCGAGCCGGCCCTGGGTTGGGCCTACGCCAGCTTTCTGCTGGAATTGACCAATGAGCCGGACATGGACGGGGCCAAGTTATCGCAGAAAATTGTCGAGAGCTACGTGACCCGTGATCTGCGCATTCTCGACGACGAGTCGCGCCGCGAACTGGTGGCCCAGGAATTTAACTTTTCCGGCGAAACCACGCCCGAAGAGGTGGCCGAGGTCAAAGGGCGCGATATCACCCTGACGGCGGTTGATTTGGCCGGGATTCCCCAGGTAAATGCCGCTGTGGACAATCTGGCCACGGCCCTGGCCAAAACCAGCCCCAAAGCCACCTCGCAGGCGCGGGCCTACGCCCAGGCTTTCCAGAGCATCTTTGGCGAAGAAACGCCCTCACCCTACATTGACCTGGGCCATTTTGCCCAGTTGGCCGTCGAGTTGAGCCGCGACGCCGGCGTGGCTGACGCCGCCGAGCAGGTCTTCGTTGCCCTCAAGGAGACTATTCTGGCCGAAAAACATGGCTCCAACCGCCCCGGCGCAACCGGCCTGGCTATTCACTTCCCGACCGCCCAGGTTTTCGG
Source organism: Anaerolineales bacterium (assembly GCA_012032575.1). Next base: position 1,698 of record JAAUSP010000699.1, read on the forward strand.
CACGGCCGACAATTTTGGCTACACCACTGTGGCCGAGCGGTTTGCCCAAACCTCCAAATGGGATGAGTACCTCTATTTCTTCCACACCGGCCAGGCCGCCCCGACCGGCTACAGCCGGCCCGAACCGGAGCCGGTGGCGGCCCAGCCTCAAGCCAGCCAGGCCCCGCAGGGGATCAGCGAGGAGGATTGGCAGGTCATCCAGACCGATATTGCCACCCTGGAGAACGCCGGCTACGGGCCGCAGGAAATGCCGCTGCTGCTGGCCATGCAGTATGGCTATCCCCTCGACCTGATTCAATACCTGGTGGACAGCGGTGTTTTCCGCGCCTCGACGGGCCGCTCCCTGGCGATGGCCGGCCTCAAGCCGATCCAGCTTACGCCGCTGGCGCTTTCGGCGGAAATAGCCCGGCCCGGCGAGCCGGTGACGATCCAGACCGAAATCAACGGTGACCGGCTGGCCTACGTTTACAGCTTTATCGGCCGCTTTTTGCCCCGCGAAGACGCCATGCTGATTGAAGATATTGATTATCTGGCCGCCGACGAGAGCCAGACCATCGGCGGGGTGAGCTATCCGGTCTGGTCGCCGCAGGGGGTCAATGTTGAATTTGAGTGGGAGCCAACCGTTTACGCCATCAGCGACGGGGCGACTTCAGTCAAGGCTCTGTTTGAGCCGGTGGCTTACGACGCCGAAATCCCGACTTACGCTGTCGGCGGGACGTACCGCTTTGCCAGCGGGGGCGAGCCACGCTTTGCCAAAATGTATTTCCGCGATGACGCCATGACCGAGGTCTTTGGTTTTACCAGCGGGATCACCCAGGCCATCGGCGCGCCGCGCCAGATTATCCCCCAGCCGGGCGACCAGTTTACCGTGCTGGAGCGCGGCGACGATTTGAGCCTGCCCGGCGAGCAGGGCCGCGAGAAATATGTCCGCGAGGGCGGCACGCTGACCTTTGGCGAGACGCCCTTCACCCTGGCAACCACGCCTGCCCCCAGCGGCAACTACGTGGTCGGCGTGATTGCCGAAGATTTTGATGGCCGCCGCTACGAGCAGTACGAGGGCCTGTTTGTGGTCAACGACGAAGCGGCGGCGGTGGATGGTTTTACGCCCTACGTGAGCGAGGAGTTGGGCCTGGCCCTGCTTTACCCCGCAGCCTGGACAGTCGAAGAGAACCTGCCCGATAATTCGGTGGATTTCTTTGACGAGGCCAGTTCGGCCCTGGTGACGATTGCCCGCAGCAGCTACCCGGATGCGCCGTCGCCGGCCCAGGCCGACAGCCAGGCTATTCAGGAGGTGATTGATGCCCTGAGCCAGAGCCGCGACCTGGAAAATCTGCAATTTCTGGGCGACACCCAGGATTATGTGCTGGGCGCTTACGACGGCCAGACGATTGACTTTGCCTACGACCTGGACGGCCAGCCCTACTTTGGCTATGCCGTCGCTTCCACCCCGGTGGAGGGGACCACTTACGTGGTGCTGGTCTCGGCCCTGGATGCGGAATACGACGACCTGGCCGACGAGTTTGACGACATGCTCTACAGCTTCGACATCCTCATCTCCGGGGTCAGCAAAGCCCAGGCCGGCCGCCCGCGCCGGACTTTGCCGACGAATTCTTTGCCGACGATTTCAGCGACCCGGCCAGCGGCCTGATCAGCGATGAAGCCGAGCAGGATTGGGGTCGCGGTTACTACACCGACGCCGGCCAGTACCGCTTTGAACTCAAACCCGCCCCCGGCGCAATCTACGATTACTACCCCGAGCAAACCCTGCCCGCCGATTTTCTGCTGCAAGCCACGGCCAGCTTCACCGGGGCGGTCAACAACGCCTACGGCCTGATCTTCCGGGCGCAAATCGGCGAGGAGCAAGACGATTTCTTTAGCTTCCGTATCAGCGGCGACGGGTTTTACACTATCGAAAAAAGCGGCGATAACAACAAGCTGACGCCGCTGGTTGACTGGACCGCCTCTCCGCTGATCAATCAAGCTGAGGGCGAGACCAACATCCTGGCCGTCGAAGGGCAGGGCGAGACGTATCGCTTCTACATCAACGGCCAGCAGGTGGATACCCTGACCGACGCCGCTTACAGCGAAGGCACCTTCGGCTTTATGGTGGATAATTTTGATGAGGTCGAGCCGGTAGCCATTACCTTTGACGATTTGAGGGTAGGCTCGGCGGCGAGGTAGGAACCTGACTGCTCAATCATGTCATTTCGACCGAAGGGAG
>JAAUSP010000700.1 GCA_012032575.1 Anaerolineales bacterium
AGTTGGGCAGTCTGCTGGAACGGCTGAGCGAATATCGCCCGGAGCGGCGACAGCATGTCTGGCAGCGTCAAGCGGCGTAAACTTCTTTGACAATTCCGCGTTGCTGACTACCATTAGATTAATGAGAGTCGCACACGGAGTCCAAAGTAAGCTTTGGGCTCAGTTTCCGTCTTTCAACGCTGGGGTTACAACTTTTGTAACCCTATCCACGAACCCATCGAGGGACACATCATCATGATCACCGCACAAGTTATCCTCAAACAAGGACGTGAAAAATCCGTTAACAACCGCCATCCCTGGATCTTTTCGGGTGCTATTGGCCGGGTCGAAGGCAATCCGGCCAACGGCGATATCGTAGATGTCTGGAACAGCAAGGCCCGTTTTGTCGGACGGGGGATTTACAACGACAAGTCTCAAATCCAGGTCCGCCTGCTCACCTGGAATCCCAACGACGCGATAGATGAAGATTTTTGGCGGCGGCGCATTCGCCGGGCGCTGGCCGGACGGCAAGCCCTGCTGGAGTCACCGGATACGGATGCCTTTCGGCTGGTCTACTCCGAAGCCGACGGCGTCCCCGGCCTTATTGCCGACCAGTACGGCACCTGGCTGGTGGTCCAGTTCCTTTCGATGACCGTCGAGCGGTATCGGAATACAATTATAGATATATTGGTGGATTTGGTGGGACCGCAGGGCGTTTATGACCGGAGCGAAGGCGAAAGCCGCGAAAAAGAGGGCTTAGTTTCCGTGACCGGCCCGGTTTGGGGCGAAATACCGCCTGATATGATCGAGATTAGCGAGAACGGCCACACTTTTTTGGTGGACATCAAAATGGGCCAGAAAACAGGCTTTTATCTGGACCAGCGCGAGAATCGGCAGAAGGTCAGCAAATATTTTCCCAACAAAGAAATTCTGAACGCCTTTGCCTACACCGGCGCTTTCTCTGTGTATGCCGCTTACGCCGGGGCCAAGCGGATTATGAATATTGATTCCTCGGAACGGGCGCTGCAAATCGCCGAGCGCAATATGCGCCGCAACGGCTTTGGCGAACGAGAGGATATTTACGCCGTAGCCGACGTGTTTGAAATTATGCGGGCCTATCGCGACAACAACTGGAAATTTGATGTGGTCATTTTAGACCCGCCCAAATTTGCCCACAGCAAGCGCCAGGTTGATAAGGCTACTCAGGGCTACAAAGACATCAACCTGCTGGCCATGAAACTGCTCAAACCCAGCGGGGTGTTGATTTCCTTTTCCTGCTCCGGCTCCATCAGCAGCGATCTATTCCAAAAAGTATTGTTTGGCGCGGCTGTGGACGCGGGCCGCCATGTCCAGATCATCGAGCGCCTGGCCCAAGGCTCCGACCACCCGGTATCGTTAACCTTCCCCGAATCGGAATATCTCAAGGGGCTGGTCTGCCGGGTTTGGTAATCTAGAGATTGGAGATTGGAGATTCAGCAATCTCCAATCTCTAATCTCCCCCCTAAACATCAAATTCATCTGGAACGACTATTAAACATTTGGGTGCAGTTCCTCTCAACTCCCAAGACTACAATTGGCTATTTTGCCACGAATTTACACAAATTTCACAAATTATTTTTCTTTTTTCGTGTTAATTTGGGTGAATTCGTGGCGGATTATTGCTTGGGAGGCGAGAGTATCTGCGCCCTAAACATTTGAAGGTTCGATGTTCAGCGTTTCAGTCGCCAGGATTTCTCGCTCCAGCACTTGCAGGGCGGCTTGGGCGGCGGACTGAGCGGCATTTTGCTTGCTGAATCCTTTGCCCCGGCCATAAACTTTTCCCCCAATAACCGCTTCGACCGTAAACTCTTTGGCGTGATCCGGGCCTTCCTCCATAACAGTTCGGTAGGTGGGGGTTAACTGATAGTGGCTCTGGGCTACTTCTTGCAGGCGGCTTTTGGCGTCTTTATCGGTATCCAAAGCCAAAATTGCTTGCAGTGCCGGGTCAATGATGGTGTGGACAAAACGCCGGACGGCTTCGAGATCGCTGTCAAGGTAGAGCGCCCCAATAAAAGCCTCAAAGGCATCGCACAAAATAGCCGAACGTTTGCGCCCACCGCTGTCCTCCTCGCCCCGGCCCAGCAGCAGATGCGCCCCCAGGTCCAGTTGGACGGCAAAGTTCGCCAGTGTTTCCGTACGGACCAGGGCCGAGCGCAGGTTGGTCAGACGACCTTCGGGCATTTCGGGGAAACGGTGGTACAAATACTCGCCGGTGATAAAATCCAGAATGGCGTCCCCCAGAAATTCCAGACGTTCATTATCTTCCAGGGGATAATCGGGGTTTTCGTTCAGGTAGGAGCGGTGCGTCAGCGCCCGCTGTAACAACGCTTTGTTAGAAAAGGTCACATTCAGCGCCTTTTCCGCCTCAAATATATCCGTCATAATTCTCCTCGTGTGAACCGAGGATACGGAAGAAACCAAGATAATAATTAATTGTGAATTGTCAATTGTTAATTGTTAATGAGATTTTTATTGCAGTCCGTTCACAATTCATTATTCACTATTCACAATTATTCTGACTCGGTCGCTTCCGTATCACCAGTTACAAAATCGTAAATCGTAAATCACCCGGCGTCCTGGGTTGAAGGCAGATAATCGCCCTCGACCCATTCGCTGCCGTCCGGGCTGACTTCTTTTTTCCAGATCGGCACAATTTGTTTGAGCCGATTGATGGCATATTGGCAGGCTTCAAAACAGCCGTCGCCCCGATGCGGGCTGGACACGGCCACAATCACCGCGTTATCGCCCACCTCCAAATGGCCGATGCGCTGGACTATGGCAATCTCCACAATTTTGGGCCACTGCTCGCGGGCTTCGGCGGCCACCTGGCGCAGCTTGGTCAGGGCCATTTCTTCATACGCCTCGTATTCCAGGTGTTCGACCTCCTTGCCGGCGGACACGTTGCGCACTGTCCCGGCAAACACCGCTACCGCGCCTGTTTCAGGCCGGCGCACCTTGGCCGCCCAGTCATCGAGGCTGACCGGCTCAAAAGTGATGGCAAACATGGTATCGCTCGCGCCGGAGCCGCCGCTGACCGGTGGGAAAAAGGCCACCTCATCCCCCTCAACCAGCCGCGTTTCCCGCTCGGCAAACTCCCGATTGACCGAGACAACCGTCCGGGGGAAGACTTCGATCAGCCTGGGAAATTCAGCCTGCAACAACTGGATCAAATCGGCCACGGTTCCATTTTCGACCACCTGCCGCTCAATCGAATGTGTCCCAACCAACTCCCGCAGCCGGGCAAATAATTTGACGGTGACTCTCATGAAGCTACTCCAAATTTAGATGATAAGTAGCCAGTAGTCAGTAGTCAGAAAAATATCTGACTACTGACTACTGGCTACTCCAATACTATATCCCCGCTTTTCCCCCCGCTTTTGCGGGCCAGGCGGATGGCGTCGAGCTGCATGGCCCGGTCAACGGCTTTACACATATCGTAAATGGTCAAGCCGGCCACACTGACAGCCGTCAACGCTTCCATCTCCACCCCGGTTTTGCCGGTGGTGCGGACGGTGGCGCTGATGTCAATCACGGCCAGCCCGTCCTGGTCAGCCGGGTGGGGTTCAAAGGTCAGGCTGACGTGGGTCAGCAGCAGGGGATGGCACATGGGAATCAATTCGTGGGTGCGTTTGGCGGCCATGATCCCGGCCACCTGGGCCACCGCCAGCACATCGCCTTTGCTGATGCCGCCCTCCTGGATGAGCGCCAGCGTCTCCGGCTTCATCGAGATGCGGCCTCGCGCCACGGCTTCGCGCTGAGTATCGTCTTTCTGGCCTACGTCTACCATGCGGGCGCGGCCATGTTCGTCGAGATGGGTTAATGTCATAAAACAGTCCTCAAGCCATAATCTCAAAGAATTATAGCCAACTTAAAAGCAGGTGCAAAAAAGGCGGA
>JAAUSP010000701.1 GCA_012032575.1 Anaerolineales bacterium
CTCAGTCATCATTGTCCCCTTTTTGGACGGTTGAAAAAAGGCAACTGCTCGGCCCTCATGTCATTTCGAGGTCATAGGCTGACGCGAAGCGTCTCTACCGCGCTGCATCGGCCTCGAAGATTTCTCCCTTCGGTCAAATGACATGGCTGAGTAGTTACCACTTTTTTTGTGCAGAACTTTCGGGCTATATATTGTGGTGTCATTTCAATTTTTTGCCATATATTGTGGTTATGTCTATTTTACAGTGTCTCTCTCCTGTGGTATACTGTTATTACCTTACATAATAGGCATATTTTACCCATGCTATGGGAGTAATGAGCATGACAGAACTGGCGGCGGCCTTGCAGGCAGAGTCGGCGGCGGAACGGTGGCGGGCGCTGGTTCAATTTAACCATGCTGCTGCCAGCCTTAAAACTACTGATCCGGCTATTTTAGCCAGCCTGACCCAGGCACTGGCCGATGAGCATGCTTTTGTGCGCTGGCAGGCGGGGCTGGCCCTGGCCGAGCAGTCTACCGGCCGGCAAAAGCTGATCGAACTTTTAAAAAATTACCCGGCCTCCCCTCCTGAGTTTACCTCGACTGGGGCGGAACTCAAAACGGATTTAATGTGCGCGGCGGCCATTGATGTCCTGGCCGAAAAAAAATCGGCTGACACCCAGGCTTATCTGGTTAAATCTCTCTCCAGCAGCGACGCTCGTGTACGCCAGAGCGCCGCCGAGGCTCTGGGTAAACTGGGCCAGGGTGAAGCGGTGCCCTGGCTTATCGCCGCGCTGAAAGACAGTGATCCCTGGGTACGGCGGGCGGCGGCCATTGGGCTGGGCCATTTGCGCGATGCCCGCACGGCGGCCGGTCTTTCCGCCTGTTTGAAAGACAAAGCCGTGATTGTCCGGCGCAGCGCCGCCTATGCCCTGGGCGCACTTCGCGCCGAAACAGCGCTGCCGGCCTTAAAAATTTCCTTGGCTGATCCCGACCCGCAAGTGCGGCGCAACTCCGCCTGGGCCTTGGGACGCATAGGCCGGTCGGAAGTCGTCCCCGCCTTGACTCCGCTGCTTGACGATAACAGCCTGAATGGGGCTGTGGCCACGGCAGCCAGTGAAGCCATTGCTGCCCTGACTCAATCTCGCTGGCAGCAATGGATGGCCGGGTTGGGCAAACGGTTGAAACAGTAAAGAGGTGCGAGTGGATCAACTGACCTTTGTGGAAAAAGTGGCCCATAAGCTAACTCACCTCGGCCTGACCGGTCCGGCAATTTTGCTATTGGAAGCGCACAAGCCGCTGGCCTTTATTGGTAGTCAATTTTTATTGGTGGCGCAGCCTTCACTCAATCTATTTGTCCCCTCCCCCTTCACTCAAAATCTGATAGACCTGCTGGCTGACCCGGCCCAGTTGGATCAACTCATCACCCGGCTTGAACAAAACGCCACCTCAGGGCTTACGCCGTCGAAGCGGCCCGGTGGACTCAACAAGGAGACCCGCCTGTGACGCCAGAATTCCTCGTTCGAGGGGGCATTGTTATTTTGCTTGTTTTTGTAGCGGCCATCTACATTTTCACTCTGCGGGCGCGCAGCGGGCGGACGCCCCTGCTGCGCCGGATCAGGGCCTTTGATGTGCTGCAAGGGCTGCCGGGCCGGGCCATCGAAGCCGGACGAGACCTGCATCTATCGCTGGGGGCGGGCAGCCTGGTCAACGAAACCACCGCCGACAGCCTGGCCGGACTGGCCGTGCTCGATTACCTGGCCGAGCAAGCCGCCGCCACCGGCGTTTCGCCCACTATTTCGATGGCCGACCCAACGGTAATGCTGTTTGCCCAGAATACCCTCCGCGCTGCCCACGCCGGTGATAGCGACCGGGCCGAAGAGGCGTATCGCCATATTCGCTGGATTGCGCCCCAGCCGGCCGCTTATGCCGCCGGGGTGATGAACATCCTCAATATTGATCAGGTTGAAGCCAATGTGATGGTGGGCAGCTTTGGCGACGAATATTTATTGATGGGGGAAACAGCGGCCCGCCAGGGCATGGCCCACATCGGCGGGACCAGCAATCCCAATACCCTGCCGTTTATTTACGCCTCGGCCCAAGAAACGCTGCTGGGTGAAGAAATTTATGCGGCCGGCGCTTATTTGCAAAAACGTCCGGCCCACCTGGGCAGTTTAGCCGCCCAGGATTTGATGCGCTGGCTGGTTGCGCTATTTATGTTGGGTGGAATTGTCATCGCTTCGGTGAGTTGATATGATTATTCGCAGCGGACGGGTTTTAGCAACAGTAGTCGCCATTGTGGTGGGCCTCTTTGTGCTGGCCGATGTTTTTGTCACAGCCTGGGGCGGAAGCGGCGGATTGGCTCAGGCCGTCAACGGCGTTGGCTATTTTTTGGTCAGTTGGGCCGCCATCATTACCGCCTTTGCCTTATTTTTGGGCTTTGCCAACGTGGTCAGTGTCCATTGGAGCCGGATTCGCACCCAGAAACCGGGCGCTGTTTACAGTATTGTTTTGCTGGTTTCTTTATTCGCCACGCTGGCGTTTGGAATAGGCGGACCCTTATCGGACAACGGCCGAATTATTTTTAATTATATCTTGCAACCTCTGGAAGCAACCCTGTTTGCCCTGCTGGCCCTGTTTGTAGCCACAGCCGCCTTTCGCGCTTTCAGAGTGCGTAACATGGAAACATTCTTTTTTGTGTTGTTTGCCTTAATTGTGTTGCTGGGCCAGGTGCCGGTGAGTATCTATCTGTGGCCGGAATTTCCGGTGATTAAGGACTGGATTCTCAACGTGCCGACTCTGGCCGGCGTCAGGGGCATTCTGTTGGGGGTAGCCCTGGGGGTGATTGCTACCGGTCTGCGGGTGTTGATCGGCGCGGACCGCCCCTATACGGATTAGGAAGCTTTCAATGAGTCCAAATGATTCAGAAAAAAAACCACCGCAAACCAGCGGTTTGAAACGGCTGAACAAGCCGGGCACGCAGCCCAAACCAACCACGCAGAATCTGGTTGAGCAGGTGCCGCCCTGGCTCAAACGCCTTTTAACCAAATATGGCGAAAGAGAAGGCCCGCTGGTAGGGCTGGGCGAGGGTGCGCCTGAAGTAGAATCGCTGGTCACGCGAAAGCTTGAGCCAAAAGAGGGTTTGACGGCTTTGTTAAATCAAATGGCCGAAGAGGGTGTTTCCACCCCTTCGCCCGACAGGTCGTCTACCTCGGTAGAGTGGGGCCGTTATGACGAACCCACACCGCCGCCAATAGATGATTTTTTAGCCAATTTGGGGTCAGGCCAGGCTGATAATCAGGACCTTTCGCCGGGCTATCCAGCCGAAAGCGAAGCACCGGATTGGATCAACGATATTTTGCCCACTGCGCCGGCGGGAGAAACCGGCTACAATCCTTATGCCACAGGCGCAGAGCCGCCTTTTGCAGAAGAAGCGCCCGCTTGGCTGACTGAAATGATCCCCCCCGACGCTGCGGCTTCGCCGCCGCCGCCAGCCGCCGGACGGGTTGAAGAAGCACCCGATTGGCTGGCCGAGGCGTTGGAAATTCCGACAACCCCAGCCCCCACCCCTCCACCCCGCGAGCCGCGGCGGTCGGCTCTGCCCGGTACCGGTGAATTAGAGGTGCCCGACTGGCTAACTGAGGCCCTGGAACCCCCAACCGCCCCGGCTTCCCCTGGCGTCCCCCCTGTCTCACTCCCGCCGGCAGAGACTGGCGGGCCGGATTGGCTGGTGGATACCACCGCTAAACCTACTCCAGTGCAACCTCAACCCTCCCCCCCTCCCCTGCCCGACGAAGCGCCCTATGAAATGGCCGTGCCCGATTGGCTGGAAGGTCTTGTGGCTACGCCCGATTCGGTTCGGGTTGAGCCGGCTGAACCAACCGACGGCTGACATGCCCGATTGGCTGACCGGTATCAGTCCGGGTGGGGCG